>NZ_JAWOUB010000495.1:0-654 GCF_033339195.1 Vibrio sp. 811 | reverse complement strand
TTCTCTAGTGAACGGAAAATCGTCGCGGTATCAATCGGCTTAATACTTGCCAGATCAATGACTTCGACTTCGATCCCTTGGCTTGATAGGGTTTGCGCAGCTTGGAGAGAATCAACAACACATGCTCCCCATGTCACGAGCGTAATATCTCGACCTTTGCGCAGCGTAAAACAAGTGTCTAACGGCAATGCTTCCCCGTTATCAATCACTTCGGATTTAACGGTGCGATAGATGCGTTTGGGTTCAAAGAACATCACTGGATCGTTACTGCGAATGGCAGCAAGCAGCAAACCGTAAGCACGCTGAGGGGAAGATGGAATCACCACTTTAAAGCCTGCGGTATGTGCAAACAGTGCTTCAATGCTTTCTGAGTGGTGTTCCGGCGCGTGAATGCCGCCACCAAAAGGCGCGCGGAATACAGCCGGACAAGTGAGGCGTCCACGAGTACAGTTACGCATCCTGGCGGCGTGACACATTAGGTGCTCCATAGCCGGGAAGACGAAACCTTGGAACTGAAATTCTGCAACAGGGCGTAAACCTTGAGTTGCCATGCCCACTGCAACGCCGCCGATTAAGGCTTCTGCAAGCGGAGTATCGATGACGCGTTTTAGTCCATACTTTTGTTTGAGCCCGACGGTTGCGCGGAATACGCCG
>NZ_JAWOUB010000494.1:0-655 GCF_033339195.1 Vibrio sp. 811 | reverse complement strand
CACAGAGTTCGGTCAGCCGATCAGCGTTGCTGGCATCAAACGTTTCGTCGCAGAGAAAATGGATAACCAAGATCACTGGGATCTTAACATTGCGCCCCTGACCAACAAGCACATCGCGATCGTGGGTGCAGGCCCTGCTGGTGCGCAAGCGGCTATTGAGCTTCGTCGTCAAGGCCACGAAGTAACGATTTACGAAAAGCTAGACGTTTACGGCGGCATGATGCGTGTGGGTATCCCTGAATACCGTCTACCACGCGATGTTATCGATTTCGAATACAGCTACCTAGCGATGCTGGGTATTAAAACTCAGTTTGGCGTTGAGATCGGCAAAGACATTAGCTTCGACACTCTACGTAGCGAACATGATGCTGTGATTCTGGCTCACGGTGCACACGTCGGTTCGATCATCCCTCTGCCGGGTCATGACAACGATGGCGTGTTTTCTGCGGTTGAATACCTAAAAGAGATTTCTGAAACTCGCCAATTTCCACGTGCAGGTAAACGAGTGATGGTTATCGGCGGGGGTGACGTTGCTATGGACTGTGCGCGCTCTTCATGGCGTATCGGTGCAAGCGACGTTTACCAATGTTCACTTGAGAGCCTAGAGAACCTACCTGCAAGCCAAATCGAAATCGACGAGTCGCTAGAAGAAGGT
>NZ_JAWOUB010000493.1:0-655 GCF_033339195.1 Vibrio sp. 811 | reverse complement strand
GCTGTTCTAGCGGCTTTCCATGGGTACTTATCGGCTCAAACATGTCTGGTTGGCTAAAAGACGCTGGCTTGACCCTTTCCGCAATCGGCTATTTTGGTAGTGTCTTTGCGGTCTATGCGATCAACTTTCTGTGGGCTCCCTTGGTCGACCGAGTGAAGTTACCGCTGTTGTATCCTCTGCTTGGACAAAGACGCAGTTGGATCTTTTTCTGTCAAAGCATTGTGCTGGTTGCCACACTATTCATTGCAGGGGTCAATCCTGCGGAAAATCTCATTTTCGCCTCTCTGCTCGCCTTGTGTATTGCAACGGCATCGGCAACACAAGACATCGCCATCGACGCTTTCCGAATTGATACTTTTCCAAAATCGGAAGAATCTAAGTTGCCACAAGCTTCGGCTATGGCAGTCATCGGATGGTGGACAGGCTACTCATTGCCAGGATACTTGGCGTTTGTTAACGCCGATACTATCGGCTGGAACGGTGTGTATTACGGTATGGCAGCCGTTGTTGTGGTACTCATGGTGTTCACTTTGTTAGTGGGCGAGCCAGTCACACAACGTGAAAAGCTCCAATCCGAAGCGGAACAAAGACACAAAGAAGTCGTCGGTTCAAAACTTGTGGCGTGGTTTACGGTCACCGTTGTTGAGCCTTTCCT
>NZ_JAWOUB010000492.1:0-656 GCF_033339195.1 Vibrio sp. 811 | reverse complement strand
TCGCCCACCACAATACGATAGCTACCAAGCGCGATACCTATCGCTACGCCTAAAGCAACCGCAACTCGTAAGCCATTTACACTAATACTGCCACCAGACACTTGATTGGCTTTGATGGCCACTGCAATCAAAGATGGCTCAGCGATGGTCGTACTAAAGCCGATAAAAAAAGCAAAGGTGTACACCCAATAATAGTCGACCCACTCTAACGCCTGCCCAATAGAGACTTTAAACTCTCGGACGAATTCAGGAGCGGTCAACTGCACCGCCATTGTTTCGCCCAACGGAAACAATGCCATCTCCAAACCGAGTAAAAACAACGATAACCCAACAATGACATACGCAAAACCGAGCAACACTTTTTTGAGGTTATTCACTGGGCGGCGCAGCACAGCCAATTGAAAGCCAAAAATAATCGCCGCAATCGGGATCACATCACGAATGGTGGACAGCAACGTATCTAAGAAATGTTCGAATGAAATCATGTAACGGCCATCCCATAAATCATGACAAACATCATTGGCAGTAAAGAGGCAAACGCAATCAACCCAAAACCATCCACCATAGGGTTACGCCCTTTAATGGCCGAAGCTAACCCCACACCTAATGCCGTCACCAAAGGGACGGTAATTGTTGACGTGGTCACGCCACCCGAG
>NZ_JAWOUB010000491.1:0-657 GCF_033339195.1 Vibrio sp. 811 | reverse complement strand
ACTCCACGCGTTTGGTTCTTTAAGATCTAAACATCTCACTATCGCGATACACCATGATGACCATTGACCAAAATCATCTGACTTGATCTGATTTATTTTTTTATAGCTCGCTGGGTAGTTTACTTTACATGTCTGAACAATGTTCTTTGATAGCGAGAGCCAGTCTCCTGCCTTCGCGCTATCTTTACAGTGGCGTAGAAATACTCGTGGATGCGGAGCATAGCCGCCGACCAGATCATACAGTTGTCGTCCCAGATTTTTCTGTTTGTTAGGTTGTGCTAGATACTTTTCGTAAGCTGCACTGTTCTGGTTGGGCAGATATTTCAATGCAGTGATAGCTGCGTATTTTTGCTGTTTATAAAGTTTAGTGGACTTGATGGGGTGGTGTTTTTCGCAGTAGTAGTGAGAGCGGCTGCGTAGACGCCAGCATAGTGCGCAGTAAGGTAGAACACAGTTCCAAAGAACCTCTTCCTCTTGATGTTGTGGAGTGAGTGAACGCAGATCCTTTAAGCCCAACAGTACTTGATCCATATAATCGATACGTTGTTGAGTATGCAGCCCTACTCCCCGCAAGGCTAATACCGCTTCGATAAGTTTGATTGTTTTATTTAATCCGCCATATATTTCTACGATGTCCGCAAGCTTGATAGCGTTAGA
>NZ_JAWOUB010000490.1:0-658 GCF_033339195.1 Vibrio sp. 811 | reverse complement strand
CCGCTTAGAAAGTGTGAGCGAGTTTGAAAACGTTGTTCTTCGTGCCAATCCAAATGGCTCTACGGTTTATCTAAAAGATGTTGCACGTGTTGAACTGGGTAAGAAGTTCTACGATGGTAACGGTAAGTTCCGTGGGCAAGATGCTTCGATTGTCGCTCTGTCACTTCAGTCTGATGCAAACGCATTAGAAAGTGGTAAAGCAGTAATGGAACTGCTTGAACGCTTGAGCGAAAACTTCCCTGAAGGTATGACTTACGAAACCAGCTACGACACGACTGTGTTCGTCGCTGGCTCTATCAAAGGCGTGGTAAAAACACTTGTCGAAGCGATTCTACTGGTTATTGCCGTAACCTACCTATTCTTGGGCAGTGCGCGAGCAACGTTAATTCCAGTGGTCGCGATTCCAGTTTCGTTGATTGGTACGTTTGCCATCATGCAAGCGACAGGATTCACCATCAACACGGTAACCTTGTTCGGTTTGATTCTCGCGATTGGTATCGTGGTGGATGACGCGATTCTGGTTATCGAAAACGTTGATACCACGATGGCGAAAGATCCAACCATTTCACCTCGTAAAGCAACGTTGCTAGCGATGAAAGAGGTGACTGGGCCAATCATTACCTCAACGTTGGTTCTGTTGGCGGTATTCCTACCTGTC
>NZ_JAWOUB010000489.1:0-658 GCF_033339195.1 Vibrio sp. 811 | reverse complement strand
ACCATCAACACCCAAAATACGTTTGATGTTTGGATCTTGAGATTTCAACATCTCATCCGCATTCTTAGAGGTAATGCCGTATTCTTCCGCATTCACCATTGCTGCTAACGTCCACTTAGCGATGTTGAACCACTGATCGTCGCCTTGACGAACCACTGGGCCAAGTGGCTCTTTAGAAATGATTTCAGGAAGAACCGCTGCAGAAGAAGGATCTTTCAGATTCAAACGAAGTGCGTACAGACCAGATTGGTCAGGCGTTAGCACGTCACAGCGTCCGGCATCGAAACCTTTTGAGGTTTGCGCCGCCGTATCAAACACCACAGGTTTGTACGACATGCCACTGTTTCGGAAGTAATCCGCTAAGTTGAGTTCGGTTGTTGTACCTGACTGTACGCAAACTGACGCACCATCAAGCTCTTTAGCGCTAGAAATGCCAAGATCTTTCTTGACCATGAAACCTTGACCGTCATAGTAGTTAACGCCAACAAAGTTTAGGCCGAGCGCAGTATCTCGGTGTAGTGTCCAGGTAGTGTTACGAGAAAGCACATCGATTTCACCCGATTGAAGTGCAGTGAAACGTTCTTTCGCGGTTAGGGGTACATATTTAACTTTCGTTTTATCCCCAAGAACGGCTGCAGCCAGTGCTTGGCAATATTCT
>NZ_JAWOUB010000488.1:0-658 GCF_033339195.1 Vibrio sp. 811 | reverse complement strand
TGGCTCACTATTGCCAAGCCCTGACGTGCACGGCTTTAAGAGCATCGAATCACTTTACAAATGGGTGAAAGAAGATGTGCAGCCAGAGAAGTTTGTGGAAGTCACCGATGTTGTGCTGATCACTCGCGACAACTTCCGTGAAGAGCTACAGAAAAAAGGTCTTTAAGCCTATTTGCGGCGGTGCAATGACCGCCGCTCTTTCGGGAAACGGAGAGAATGATCATGATAAATTCCCCTTCTTACCTTGAGTTTTGCAACATATCGAAGCATTTCCCAGGAGTTAAGGCATTGAGCAACATTAGTTTTCGCGCCAACAAAGGCAGTATTCATGCGCTAATGGGTGAAAACGGTGCAGGTAAATCAACGTTGCTTAAAACTCTCAGTGGCTTACACCAACCTACTGAAGGCGAGTTGGTCGTCGATGGTAAAGCTTTGGTGTTCAACTCAGCGACTGATGCGCTTGAGCAAGGTATCGCCATTATTTACCAAGAGCTGAACTTGGTACCTGAGCTTAGTGTGGCAGAAAACATCTACCTAGGTCAGTTGCCAACAAAAGGTGGCAGTGTAGATGTGGAAACATTGAACGCTCGAGCGCGAGAACAGCTAAAACGTTTGGGGGAGGATTTTGATCCTTCTCGCCCACTTAAAGAGTTTTCTA
>NZ_JAWOUB010000487.1:0-658 GCF_033339195.1 Vibrio sp. 811 | reverse complement strand
AGCGACTAAATTTATCGAGGAATCGTTCTAACGGCGCTTTGCGCGATTCAGCTTCTTCAATCAAATGAAGGATGCGGTCAATGGCATTTTCACCTTGGCGGGAGGTCACTTGCACCTGCACTACTTTATCGACTACCACAGCCCCCGCCATGATTTTCCCGCCTTCTTCATGCTCAACAGGAACTGATTCACCGGTCAATGCACTTTCATCAAAGCTGGCTAACGTCGTCATCAATACACCATCAGCTGGCAAACGACCGCCAGGTGCCACTTCAATGACATCCCCAGGTTGAAGCTGAGACGCTGGTACTTCTTTGCGTACACCATCAATGATCAGCGTGGTGTTTTCTGGCACCAAATCCATTAAGGCCTGAACGCCACTTCGAGCTCGTGATGATGCGTATGCTTCTAGCTTTTCACTAATAAGGAAGAGCAATAACACCATCGCGGCTTCTGCGGTTTCACCTAAGTACAACGCACCTAATGCAGCAACACTCATCAGTGTTTCAATGGCAAAGGGTGTGCCACCACGAGCCAGTTTGACGGCCTTACGGGCAATAGGATACAAACCCAGCAAACAGGTTAAAGTAAAAATCCAGCTACTAAGCTGAGGGTTGATGCTTTCGACAAGGTCCGCACATGCCATTGCACCTGCGAT
>NZ_JAWOUB010000486.1:0-658 GCF_033339195.1 Vibrio sp. 811 | reverse complement strand
AGACTATCGCCCACTGAAAAAGAGAAAAATGTAAAAACTCTCGACTGTTACTGACAGCGCCAATGAGAAGACACGCTTTAAGATAGGAATCAATATGAAGCAACCCTTTACCCAAGCTATTGAAAATGCAGAGTTAGCCATTCGAAATGCGGATGAAAGAAATGACATTTTTAGTGAGCTATTAGAAGGACTCGGTGTTGGCCCCGTAGCAGGAGAAGTTCTGCTTGGCGGTTTAAACGCCTCGCCGAAGTTAATGCAACACGCAGAGCAAGAACTCATCGAAGAAGTTCAGCGCCGCAGGCAGCAACAGCATCAGTTGCAAGGCGTGCAGGGTAAAAGACGAAAGCGACCAACCATGATGCGCGGTATGGTGATCTAGAGGTTTGGATATGACGAATATGACAACAACGGGCTCAGCAACCGGTGCGGCAACCGCCGCCGCAAGCAGTACGCCACTGCCAACGTTTGGACAAAGCCTAACAGAGCAATTGACCCCAATTTTAGGTGATGCGGAAACTCAGCAGCTTGCTTCACTGATCGCGTATTTGCCAACCATTAAAGGTCAAACTGACGAACAGAGCATCGCACTTTACGTCGATACGCTGACTCAATTGAAAGAGAAAAACAGCGCATTTTCGGGTGCTGCGCTCAGCGAAAG
>NZ_JAWOUB010000485.1:0-659 GCF_033339195.1 Vibrio sp. 811 | reverse complement strand
GTAGCTTAAACCAACAGCGTCAAGCTCGTGAATTGGTCAAGGAATATCAAAAACAGTTCCATGTTGAACTGACGGACGAAATCACGTTTGAACAAGAACGCGAACGTCACGCGATGCAAATCGAAACGCTAGAAATGACGCAAGAAGAGCTGCGCGAACAACGCAGCGAACAGCGTCGCCTAGAGCAAGATGCTGCGTCAGAAATTAACAAGTTAGAAGCTATTGCACCAACTTGGATTGCCGCTAACGATGCGTTGGAAAAATTGCGTGAGCAACGCGGTGTAGAGTTAGAAGATCGCCATGCTGTGATGAGCCACATGCAGGTTGTTCTGGAACAAGAGAAAGAGTTGTCTCTTGCGAAAGACAAACTGGCAGAGCGTCGCTCGCAACTAGAAAGCGAAATCGAACGATTGGCATCACCTGGTGGTTCAAACGATCCTCGTCTGAAAGGCTTGGCAGATACACTAGGCGGTGTGCTTCTATCCGAGATTTACGACGACATTACAATCGACGACGCACCTTACTTCAGCGCGATGTATGGTCCGGCACGTCACGCGATTGTGGTTTCTGACCTGTCGGGTATCGAAGAGAAACTGGTAGAGCTAGACGATTGTCCGGAAGATTTGTACATCATTGAAGGTGACATAGATGCCTTTGAT
>NZ_JAWOUB010000484.1:0-659 GCF_033339195.1 Vibrio sp. 811 | reverse complement strand
GTTTTTTTCAGTTCTGCAATCAGCTCTTTCGCTTCCGCTTTCGGGTCGCGGAAGTCTACTTGACCGATAAACTCAGGGTTCCCCAACTTCGCGGTATCTTCTGTTGTCAGACCAATAACCGCAATTTTAATGCCTTGCTTATTGAACATCGCGTAAGGTTGGAATAAACGCTTGCCCGTTTTTTTGTCGTAGATGTTGGCTGACAGCATTGGGAAGTTAGCCCAATCTTGCTGTTTGAATAGCACGTCTAGCGGATTATCAAATTCGTGATTGCCTAACGCCATCGCGTCGTAGCCAATCTTACTCATGCCTTTGAAATCTGGTTCAGCGTCTTGTAAATCAGATTCAGGAACGCCGGTATTAATATCACCACCAGACAGCAACAGCACGCTGCCTCCTTCTGCTTGAATTTCATCACGCAGACCATCGATCAACGTCTTGCGCGCGGCCATGCCGTACTCACCGTGTTTATTCTGCCAAAAACGACCGTGGTGATCGTTGGTGTGTAAGACAGTCAATTTATAAGTGGTATCTGCATTCCATTCATGAGCAGGTTGCGAAGCACATCCAGCCAGCGAGGCCAAAATAGCGGCACTCAAAGCGGTTTTGATAATCAGACGCTGATTCATTTTTTTTCCTTTTTCTTATTGGGATTACTG
>NZ_JAWOUB010000483.1:0-660 GCF_033339195.1 Vibrio sp. 811 | reverse complement strand
GTTTGAACGCGTTGACCAACGCATGTAACCAAAAAAGCAACCGTGAGCCAGTGATGGCATTGTCAGAATCTGACGTCCTTGATGCTGTTGATGCGTTGATTGAGCGTCGACTTGTCAGCGATGAGAGCGCTTTCAATAGCCGTGTTAGCAAGTACCAACATCGTTTTTGCAACACCGAGTTTGGCGATCTTAAATTGTCGGAGCAAGAGAAGGGCATCATCTGTTGCATGTTACTGCGCGGAGCGCAAACGCCAGGCGAGATCCGCACTCGAACCAACCGCCTTGCCACTTTCCACGATGTAAAAGAAGTAGAAGCTGTACTTGAGCATCTTGCTAGCGAAGATAAAGGTCCGCTTGTGGTGAAGTTACCTCGTGAAGCTGGTAAACGTGAATCTCGTTACATGCACTTGTTCTGTGGTGAAGTCGATGTGTCAGCAATGGCTGCGGCAGTTCCGGCTAATTCGTCAAGCTCAGAACGTGTCGCTAAGTTAGAGCAAGAAGTTGCCGAGTTAAGAGAAGAACTCGATGCATTGAAAGCGCAGGTAGAATCTCTACTTTCATGAGTGAAAGCGTTGAGCAGCACTGGAGCGTTTATCTGATCCGCAATAACCGTAATGCACTGTATTGCGGTGTTACCAATGACATCGAAAGGCGATTTAA
>NZ_JAWOUB010000482.1:0-660 GCF_033339195.1 Vibrio sp. 811 | reverse complement strand
CAACCGACAATGGTGGTTCAACTGGACGTATTCGTCATTGCCAAGGTGGCATCGCTTGGGGAGACACCAGAAACTGCATCAACCAGCTAATCACTGAACCATCTATCAGTTCGATGATGTTCGAATACCGCTTTAAAGGTACGGGAGAGCTGGACGGCCACAACCTTGGCAATTTGATGCTAACAGCATTGGATAACTTGTCGGTTCGACCGCTGGATGCAATCAATCTGATCCGAAACATGCTTAAGGTTGATGTCAATATTCTGCCAATGTCAGAGCACCCTTCGGATTTGTCTGCACTTTCAGTGAACGGTCAATGGGTCACAGGTGAAACCAATGTGGATGAGATGGAAACCGACTTACGTCGCTTAGATCTTTCACCAGAAGTTCCAGCCACTAAAGAAGCCGTTACTGCTCTGGCAGAAGCCGATGCAATCATTCTTGGCCCAGGCAGTTTCCTCACCAGTATTATGCCGCCATTGTTATTGCCTGAGCTGGGCAAAGCCATTGCAGCAAACCGAAAAGCGAAGGTGATATTCGTTGCTAACCTCAGCCCTGAATACGGCCCAGCAGGTCGAATGTCGATGGCGCAAAAGCTGGAATGGTGTGAACGTGCGTGCCAAGGACGAAGAATCGATGTCGTCCTTGCCGAAGAAACGG
>NZ_JAWOUB010000481.1:0-661 GCF_033339195.1 Vibrio sp. 811 | reverse complement strand
GTCATTCCCACCAGCAACGGATTGTGCGACTTCGTAGTCAAAATCATCGCTACTGTTCAAACCTGACGTACCGCCGACAAACGATTCAAACGCCCATTCATCTGAGTACGCTTTTTTAGTGAAGATGTTAATGACACCACCCGTCGCACCAGCCCCATAAATGGAAGTCGCGCCTGACAGCACTTCAATTCGTTCGATGTTGAACGGGTCAATCGCATCCAATTGACGACTGATAGGACGAGAAGATTGCAGAGAAACGCCATCAATCATGACCAACATGGCTCTGCCACGCAGATTTTGGCCGTAGTTTGTTCGGCCGCCAGTGCCAACATCTAAAGAAGGGATCGTCGCTGAAAGAATATCACCCAGAGTTTTACCTGCTCGGTATTGTTGAGCAATTTCTTCTTGCCCTACAAACCAAACCGTACCGGGAATATCAGAGATGGATTTTGGCATGACGCTGCCAACCACGACTAATTGTTCATCTGCTGCGTTTTGAGACGCCAGTTACTGAGCTTGTTCTGCAGCCAATGCGTGCGCTGCATATCCACTGCTCATCGCTAATACGATGAGGTTTAAAGAGAACTTCCTATTTATCATTGTATTTATCTTTTTGTTGTAGCCAAAGAATCGACAATGATACTTATTATCAATAACAAAT
>NZ_JAWOUB010000480.1:0-661 GCF_033339195.1 Vibrio sp. 811 | reverse complement strand
CGGTGTGAAGAATGATGTTGCCATTTTCCACTTTGTCCATAAGACGATTAATGAGGATCTTTTCAGCACGGAATGAATCACGACGGTGGATCAGGTGAACTTCAGATGCGATGTTAGATAGGTATAGCGCTTCTTCAACCGCTGTGTTACCGCCGCCGATAACCGCTACTTTTTGGTTGCGGTAGAAGAAACCGTCACACGTAGCACATGCCGATACGCCGCGACCTTTGAACGCTTCTTCTGATTCCAGACCTAGGTATTTAGCTGATGCACCTGTTGAAATGATCAAAGCATCACAGGTGTACTCACCAGAATCACCTTTTAAACGGAATGGACGTTGAGACAGTTCAACTTCGTTGATGTGATCGAATACGATTTCTGTTTCGAAACGTTCCGCATGCTCTTTCATGCGTTCCATTAATGCTGGGCCTGTTAGGCCTTCTGCATCACCTGGCCAGTTTTCTACTTCTGTTGTAGTGGTTAGCTGACCACCTTGTTGCATTCCCGTCACAAGCACAGGGTTTAGATTCGCGCGCGCTGCGTATACTGCCGCGGTGTAACCTGCTGGACCAGAACCAAGAATTAATAATTTACAGTGTTTTACGTCGCTCATTGTGGCTCCAAAGAGGGCTGAACATTTCTCTCGATTGTATGGAAATTC
>NZ_JAWOUB010000479.1:0-662 GCF_033339195.1 Vibrio sp. 811 | reverse complement strand
CTTAAGTCAAAAGACGTTGAGCGCATCAACATGGCAACTCACCCACTTGAGTTCGAACTTTACTACTCTGTATAAGGTTCAAACTGTGTAAAATGTAAACACAGTAACAAAATATTAGGCTCGCCTCGCAGGCGGGCCTTTTTTGTATTCGTCAGTCAAGATTCGCCGTTTAACATGAGGGGATAATAAAAATACGCTTGGGCTATTTTTACCTTGTAGGTCAAAGGCCTAAGCCATTGAAACGTGAAATCATCGATCAAAAGAAGGTGAGCCATGAAAGTTCAGCTTATTCCATCGCTATGTGTACTCAGCGGCACACTACTGGCCTCTGTAGCCTCGGCTCAGGTCGCTTACACTTGGGTAGACGAAAACGGCGTAGTGCACTTCAGTGACACCCCAAACCAAGGTGCGAAGACCATCGCATTGCCCAATCTTGAAGCCAGTGCACCAGCACCAGAAGTCGAGAGCACGGAATCACTTGCGCCACAAGCCAAAGCAGCCCCCGAGCCAGAAGAAGAGCCAGAAAAGAAAACGGATAAGCCTCAACCTTTGCAACTGGCGATGCTCACTCCTCAACACAATGAAACCATTCGTAGTAATCGTGGCTTGATTAATATCCAGCTGGAAGCCAATCGTAAGCTGGGCATTGGTGAACAACTGCA
>NZ_JAWOUB010000478.1:0-662 GCF_033339195.1 Vibrio sp. 811 | reverse complement strand
ATGATTCCCTGAAAATAGAGCGCTATTTTTGCGATAAAGTAAATGTTCCACCAGCCCAATCCTATAGTGAAGGGGGTAGAGTCATGAGAATGCGATGTCATTACTTAAGCTTCTTGGTGTTAGTGGCTGATGTATCTAGCTCAAAATAGCGCGAGCGTTTTAAGTGCTTGTGGTAAAAGCGTGTGGTTGCGTTTACTAGGTCACGAAGAAAGTATCCTAGGAGTAGGCCAATACCTAAGCTGATACTCGCGGTCAGTAAAAAGTCGTTAATATTCATGAACGTTCCTTAAGCTCAATGGCCTTTTTGACAGCAAACAAAGGGGGAACATCAACCATGGAATTGGTGGTGGTATGGAATATTTCTCTCTCTGTCGTCAAGGTTGAAACGTCATCGGATATGACGGCTTCATCTTGAACGATGAATTTTAGCTCTGTTTCGATATCTAATTGAGTATCAAACGTGTGAGTTGAGTGAAACAAGTCTCTCACTGGAAACTCAAATATATTGTTTAGTGCAATATCAATATCGCTTTGTCGAATAGCACTGAACAAGACATATAGAGCTTTTTTGCAGGCTGTCACAACGTCGCCATCTCTTCGAATATGACAAAGACGTAAACATTCCTCTGCAGTCATACCTGGCAATAAGTTCAGCTTTATAA
>NZ_JAWOUB010000477.1:0-664 GCF_033339195.1 Vibrio sp. 811 | reverse complement strand
AAGTGCGACTTCTTTGTTTATGCTGAGCCAACTGATTCAGCGGAAAGCTTAGTTATAAGCACAAGTTAAGCAAACGGATCTGGTGATTAAGAATTCTCAGTGCTATTGCTGGCTTACATACAAAATCAATACAAAATCGCATCAAAAAAGGCAGTCGAGTGACTGCCTTTTTGTTATTTGGAAAACTTGATGTCTAGAAACGTCGTTATTCCAACGGTTCGGTCGGAGCTTGATTACCCGGTTTGGGCGCTGCAAATGGCACATCTTTCAAATCAGATGCATTGTTTTGGATCAGTTCACCAAGGTGAAACAAACCATATTCACCGGGCTTCATTCGATGCCAAGTCTCATTGCCGGTTAAAGGCTGAGTTGCAATGACAGAAACAACATCGTTTGGTGTTGTTTCTTCTTGGAAGTTGATCTCCACATCTTCATCTAGTAAAGCGGCCTTGCCAAACGGTGCGCGACGCGTAATCCAATACAAGTGATTAGTACAATACGTCATGACAAACTCGCCGTCGCTGAGCAACATATTGAACACGCCTTTTTCTTTGAGCTGATCACAACACTTAGCGATGTAGAGAAAAACAGATTCCATGTCCTGAGGAGGCTCTGGATATCGATCTTCCATCTGCTTTAGTAGCCAACAAACCGCGAGCTCACT
>NZ_JAWOUB010000476.1:0-665 GCF_033339195.1 Vibrio sp. 811 | reverse complement strand
AAGTCGCGACGATTTTTTCAGTAATGTATTACCGACGTATCATCAACTAATGACGGAGGTGATGGATGCAAGAAGCTCGCACTTGCATGAACAATCACAGTTCTTCCAAGGCTTCTTAACCCAAGAAGGCTTGATTGAAGAGTCACGCTTTGCGCCAATGTACGGCATTTATGGCATGGCTGAAGCAGTCAACTTACTTCTTGAAAAAGAAGGGCAAACCTCCCGCTACGGACAAGATGAACGTGCAAATGCATTAGGCCACGAGATTTCAGCGACACTAGCGACATTGGTTGATTCTACGCCTGTGAGATATGGCTTAGAGGGCAAAGCGTTGTTGCATGCTCAAGGTGGTATCAGTCTCGATCTGGATGTGACGCCAGGAGTGCGCCTTCCTTACGGTAACGAGCCAGACCCTGTTACTTATGTACAAGGAACTGCGGCGCATCATCAATATGATCGAGCGGGTGTCAGCGATATTCTAACGATTGATGAAACGGTGAAGTCAAACCCAGAAGCCATGTTCAATTTATGCAAGGGCGCGTTGAACGCGGGGTATCGAGAGTTCACCGCAAACGTCGCATCGAATGATTTAGTTCGAGTGACCGGTTATATGGTGAAGTTATCTGATATCGCGAAATACGAAGCAGAAGGTTCCCGTACTAATA
>NZ_JAWOUB010000475.1:0-665 GCF_033339195.1 Vibrio sp. 811 | reverse complement strand
ATCCATTGCTACAGCTTCGATATTTTTACCATGCTCACCTAGCTGTTCAAAGAACGGTCGAATATCCTTGCGGCTACGACCTAGTCCTATCCAGATAACCTGATGGCTTTTCGCGTCAGCAATGACCGTCGCATAGCGGTGCCCTTTAAAAATGGCGAACTCGTCCATGACGAGTTGCCTTAATTCACCCCATTTAACTTGCGGCACTACTTGTTGAAGCCGACGCTTATCTATCTCTTTGATTGTGTGCCAATGAACGCCTGTCACTTGGGCTATATGTTTAATTGGTAGCAGAGGTAACAACTGTTCTATATAGCTTCGTAGGCGTTTAGTGATACGAGCATAAGGTTCCAACCAAGATAGCCGCTCTGTTTTAATGCCGCAGTTACTGCACTTGATGCGTCGGGTTTGAATGGACAGTTCAACGGGAGCTCCTAACAGTGTAGCTTCCTTCACGTTACGCCACTGATACTCATGTATGGCTTGAGCTTTAAGCCCGCACGGACACTTAGCGATAGAATTAGGTTTGAGAGTGAGCTTTATTAATGACGCAGTCTGATGAGACTTTACTATATGAAAGCCTTCCCAGAATGAAGATAGGAAAGTATGATTCGACATGAAAACGGTAGTTTGTGTAGGTTTTGTTTGGCGATAAAACTCTATCA
>NZ_JAWOUB010000474.1:0-666 GCF_033339195.1 Vibrio sp. 811 | reverse complement strand
TTGTTTTGGTGGCAGCTTAGAAGAGGCACGAGCAATTAACGAGTTGGGCTTCCACCTTGGTTTAGGCGGTGTATCGACATTTAAAAACGGCGGCATGGACAAAGTCATCCCACACTTAGACATGCAATGGGTCATCTTAGAAACAGACTGCCCATATTTGGCGCCAGTGCCGCATCGCGGTAAACGCAATGAGCCAGCTTACACATCGCTCGTCGCGCAGCGAGTGGCAGACTTGCGTGGCGAAGAGATCGCAACCATAGATGCTATCACCACGGAAAATGCAAAAAGCTTATTCAAGATTTAAGCAAGACAACAAACGCAACAAGCGGCCACACTAGGTCGCTTTTTATTGCCTAAACGGTTGGGTGAACAGGCCAAACCTGAAACGACTCAACCAGCAATACTGTAGTGTTGATAGACATAACTATTAACTTGTAACCCTACCCACTTCGCATCATGCGTATTCCATCAGTACGCTTCTTGTGACTGTCGACAACTCGACACATTCTTTTCTTATACTGCTATTCGCCTACGTCTTAGCACAGGTGTAAAACAACATGAATACGGATATTGAAATGTGTACACATGGTGCTTACTTGCAACGCGTACCACGCAACTTTTTTCAAAAGCTGCTAGGCATCAAAGAAGTTTATGTTTGTACTAAAT
>NZ_JAWOUB010000473.1:0-666 GCF_033339195.1 Vibrio sp. 811 | reverse complement strand
TACGTTGATACACCAGGACTTCACATTGAAGAAAAACGTGCAATCAACCGTTTGATGAACCGCGCTGCAAACTCCTCGTTGAGTGACGTGAACCTAGTTTTCTTCTTGGTCGATGGTACCCATTGGACTAAAGACGACGAGATGGTGTTGACCAAGCTTCAGAAATCGAACTTCCCTGTTGTACTTTGTGTTAACAAAGTTGATAACGTGCAAGATCGTAATGAAGTGATGCTACACATGGCTGAAATGTCTAAAAAAATGGACTTTGTCGATGTAGTGCCAATCTCTGCGAAGCAAGGTAAGAACATTGATGTATTGCGCAAGCACGTACGTAATCACCTGCCGAAAGCGACGCATCACTTCCCTGAAGAATACGTAACGGATCGCTCTCAGCGTTTCATGGCTTCAGAAATCGTACGTGAAAAGCTAATGCGCTTTACTGGTGATGAACTGCCATATTCTGTAACGGTTGAGATTGAGCGTTTCGACTACAACCCAGAAACCGACGGTTTCCATATCAATGCTTTGATTCTTGTTGAACGTAATGGTCAGAAGAAAATGGTGATTGGTAAAGGCGGCGAGAAGATCAAAACCATTGGTCGTGAAGCACGTCTAGATATGGAAGAGTTGTTCGGCCGTAAAGTTTATCTAGAGACTTGGGTGAAA
>NZ_JAWOUB010000472.1:0-667 GCF_033339195.1 Vibrio sp. 811 | reverse complement strand
GGGCGATATTGTGACAGTGAACTTAACAGCATCCACACAAGCGGCCGCGACAAGCAGTGATGCAAAAGTTTACTCGGCTAGCCAAACCTTGACTCAAACTGACATTGACGCACGCAGCGTGAATATTGAGTTTGAACAAGCGCCAGAACAAGGTAATTACCAGTTAGAAGAGAAAGTGACAGACTCGACTGGCAACGTCGTTAAGTTTAGCTCTGCTCGTGCAGTCTCTATGACTCAACCTGAAACGGGCACCACAGATTCGAAAGACTCTGATGGTGGTTCGTTTGGGTTTGGTGCACTGCTAGCAATGCTTGGACTTGGCTTGTTCCGCCGCCGCCGTTAAGCCACTCCTTTTCTAAAAACATAGCTGTAAAACTCAAAGGCCAGCCGATGCTGGCCTTTTTATTGCGCAAAGACTTGCCTTTCTAATTGGGTGTTGCAAAATACCGCCCTCAATTGTGGTAAACCAGACAATTGATCCTTAAGCCTTGCCAAAACGGATTGGAGCAGCCGACACGTTATGTTGTTGATCATCGATAACTACGATTCTTTCACTTATAACCTTTACCAATACTTTTGCGAGCTTGGCGCTCAGGTAAAGGTCGTGCGCAATGACGAAATCGACATTCAAGGTATCGAAGCCCTCAATCCAACCCATTTGGTGATT
>NZ_JAWOUB010000471.1:0-667 GCF_033339195.1 Vibrio sp. 811 | reverse complement strand
GGTGGACAAGACGAGCCCAACACCGCAGACATTCGTGAAAATGCGTTTGTGGACTACGGCAGTCTAAAAGGTGTGGTTTCTGAAGACGACATTTATCGTGGCGATTTCTCTAGCTTGTCCGGTTATGACTTAGCGAAAGAGATGCTGGCCAAAGGCGATTTCCCAAAAGCGATGTTCATTGCTTCGGACTCCATTGCGATTGGTGTGTTACGAGCAGTGCATGAGTTTGGTTTAAACATTCCTGATGATATTGCGCTGATCAGCGTGAACGACATTCCTACCGCGCGCTTTACCTTCCCACCTCTATCTACCGTTCGTATTCATTCTGAAATGATGGGGATTCAAGGCGTGAACTTGTTAGTAGAAAAATACCGTGACGGACGCGCACTGCCCCTTCAAGTGTACGTTCCAAGCAAGCTCAAGCTACGCGGCACAACTCGATAAAAACACCCTCAAAACTGCTCAAATAAGGCACTGAATTTTCAGTGCTTTTTTATTTCTTCTTTTATTTTCTACCGAATTTTTACTGTTTTTACTTTCCAAAACAATCTAGAACGCATTCCTTTACGCTGATCACATCTTGCTCAACATTGGTCATTTAAAACGTGACCAAGTTAAAGTAAAACGTTCTCACTAATTTATTTTAGTAAAACTTTTACTAATATCT
>NZ_JAWOUB010000470.1:0-668 GCF_033339195.1 Vibrio sp. 811 | reverse complement strand
CATTTCGTTCTCCTAAATTAACTGATTATCGAAAATTCCAATCATAAATTGCAAAAGCAATGCCAATATTAAATTCATGAAAAGCTATTTTAATTTAATAAGATTCTGACAATTAGCTAAAAACACTCGTACAAAAAACAAAATACAGGCTATTTATTTACCTTACACAAACAATATAAATTTAGGATAAATATAACTAATGAAAAAGCTTCTCGCTAATTTGTAGTTTTTTCAAAATAAAAATACACAGCGTGAATATTCTTGAGCCATTAAGCAGTCATTGAAATATCGCGTTGCGTGTTTATTAGAAAGGAAGCCAATCACACATCCGTCGTGCCTTGCTTTGCTTAAAAGTACAAATCCTCTACTCTGTGCCTAATCAAATTCAATGGAATTGAAAGAATGATAAAAGGCAGTGAGTACCCCTCCATTCGTGCATTGAGGACTTTTGTTGCTGTGGCTAACTATCTCAGCTTTTCTAAAGCCGCCGATGACCTGTGCGTAACACAAGGAGCGGTCAGTAAACAGATGGCATCTTTAGAGCAACTCGTTGGGCTTCCTCTCATTCATCGAGGGTTAAACGGCGTGGAGCTAACAGAGGAAGGAAAGCGCTATTTGCCCCAAATAACAGAAGCTCTGGAGCTCATTCAGCATGCAACCGCCAGCCT
>NZ_JAWOUB010000469.1:0-668 GCF_033339195.1 Vibrio sp. 811 | reverse complement strand
TCGATACGCACATCCAAGTGACCACGACGAATGCGATCAACGACGTTTTTCATGTGCGTGATTGGTTGGGTAACATCATGCATTAAGCGGGAAGCAAACACGCTTGCAAGCCCTAGACCAAGGATCAAAACAAGGAAAGCGGAGAAGACTTCTTGGTATTGCTGTAAGCGCAGAGATGAAAGATCCATTTCTACCGCGATGTAGCCAATGGCTTTCGTGCCTTGGTTTTCGTTAGACAGTTCTGATAAATAGTGTCCTTCCGACAAAATCGGCACACGCAGGATCAGGGAGTTCTCATAGATTTCCGAATTTCCCAGCTTTGGGATCGGCTTGTCTTTTGGGAACATCAGAGCTTCAAAATTAGGATGGAAGTTTGACGTGACGAACAGTTCATGGTGCTCATCAAATACGGCAATACTGCGAACGAGTTTGGAATTTTTACGGTGCGCGTAGCTAATCAGGCGACGTACGGCTTCACGGCTTTCAGCAAGTAAGTGAGATTCACTGGCGATCGCAAGAGGTTCAATAATGCTATTGCCCGTAGTGATAACTTGTTTCTCTAGGTCCTGATAGCGATTAAAGGAGAAAAAGCCGCTCAGTAATAAACCAATAATGAGAGTGGGAGCGAGAGTCAGCGTAATTACACGTGCTCGTAAGCCATATCTGGT
>NZ_JAWOUB010000468.1:0-668 GCF_033339195.1 Vibrio sp. 811 | reverse complement strand
GACTTGGCCGATCGAGATAAGCCAGAAACCAAAGAAATTAAATCGGCAATTCGCCAACTTCGCTCTTCTCTTGCTCAAGCCAACTATCAATTTGCCCATGAGTCAGCGGCAGAAGATAAAGTAAAGCTCACACCACTTGTTGGTCTTGGTAAGCGTCGAAACTTACTAAACCAGCAAATCGTCAAGCTACTAGCAGCAGCAAAAAACGAAATTTTCATCTGTACGCCATATTTTAACTTCCCTAAATCAATTCACCGGGAAGTAAAACGTGCGATGAAACGTGGAGTAAAAGTAACGATCGTGGTAGGAGATAAAACCGCGAACGATTTCTATATCTCTCCAGAAGAAGATTTCAAAACCATTGGTGGTCTTCCTTACCTTTACGAGGTAAATCTGCGCCGCTTTGCCAAAGCAAATGAGGCGAACATTGCAGCTCGTAAGCTTTCAGTGCACTTATGGAAGCATGAAAACAACAGCTTCCACCTAAAAGGTATCTGGGTCGATAAACGATACATGCTGCTTACAGGTAACAACTTAAATCCGCGTGCTTGGTCTCTCGATCTTGAAAATGGTTTATTGATTCAAGATGACTACGCAAACCTTACTCATAAGTTTGAAGATGAAGTAGCCCGAATCCTTGAACATACGCAGCTAATCTGCACTTACAA
>NZ_JAWOUB010000467.1:0-669 GCF_033339195.1 Vibrio sp. 811 | reverse complement strand
CTCCGAAGTACAGAGACTTTTTTTGGAGTAAATTATGGATCGCGCACTGTTTCTCGCAATGAGTGGCGCCAAGCAAAATATGCAGGCTTTGCAATTGCGCGCTAACAACTTGGCTAACGTCAGCACGACGGGTTTTCGTGCAGATTTAGCACAGGCTCGCTCAATGCAAGCGTATGGCGCTGGTTTGCCGTCACGCGTGTTTAGCATGACAGAGCGTCCGGGACATAATTTTGCTCAAGGCAGCGTGATCACGACTGGTCGCGATTTGGACATTACCGTCGAAGGCAGCGGTTGGATTTCTGTATTGGATCACACTGGAAAAGAAGGTTTGACCCGTAACGGTAACCTCAAAATTGACCAAAATGGCATGCTAACCAACGCAAGCGGTCATGCCGTTTTGGGGGAGAACGATGCGCCAATCACCCTGCCAATCCCACTCTCCAAAATCGAAATCGGTCGTGATGGCACCATCTCTGTACTTCCACAAGGTGCGCCGGCTGAAGAATTACAAATCGTTGATCGTATCAAGCTTGTGAAAACTGACGATCAAAGCTTATTTAAAGACACCAATGGCTTATTTCGCCATAAAACTCCAAATCAGCCTTACGAAGCAGACGGCACTATCAGCATCCAAACTGGTGCGATTGAAGGTAGTAACGTGAATGCCGT
>NZ_JAWOUB010000466.1:0-670 GCF_033339195.1 Vibrio sp. 811 | reverse complement strand
TTGCTTCACCTCAGATGCTAGCGTTCTACAAACAGCAAAACATCAACACGTTGCAATTGCTACCTATCGCAGCGTGCATGCATGAGCCACATTTATTGGAGATGGGCAAAGTCAACTATTGGGGTTACAACCCTTATTTGTTTATGGTGCCCGATCCTCGTTACGCAGAAAAAGACGCGGTAACCGAGCTTAAAACCACCATTCGTGAGCTGCACAAGCATGGGATCGAAGTGATTCTGGATGTGGTTTACAACCACACAGCAGAAGGAGGCGAAGGGGTGACGGTGTTTAATCTCAAAGCGCTCGATTCTCGCTTTTACATCAAACACGGCAATCACTTCGCCAACTACACAGGTTGTGGCAACACGGTCGATCTCCCCTATCAACCAGCATTAAATCTGGTTATGGACACGCTGCGTTACTGGGTTAGCGAATTCAAAATCGACGGTTTCCGTTTGGATTTGGCCGCCACTTTGGGGCGTCAAGGGGATGATTACAACCCTGAAGCGGCATTTTTCAAAGCCGTCGCTCAAGACCCGATTTTGCGTGAAACAAAATTGATTGCCGAGCCGTGGGATATTGGCCCTAATGGCTATCAAGTTGGTAACTTCCCATTTGGTTGGAACGAATGTAACGACAAGCTGCGCGATATTTCTCGCAGTTTTTGGCG
>NZ_JAWOUB010000465.1:0-670 GCF_033339195.1 Vibrio sp. 811 | reverse complement strand
AACGTTGATCATGACGCTTGCGGTTGCTGACTGTGTTCATGTGATTGCGACCATGCGTCAATCAATGAAAAACGGGTTCACGAAAGCGCAGTCAATCGAGCGCAGTATCGCTTTAAATTTCGTGCCTATTCTGATTACATCCGTAACAACCGCGATTGGCTTCTTGATGATGAACATGTCCGATTCTCCTGTCCTGCGAGACTTCGGTAACTTGTCTGCTTTAGGTGTTATGGTCGCCTGTTTTCTTTCCGTTACCTTGTTGCCGGCGTTGCTCAAGTTGCTGCCTATCCACGTAAAAATGGAAACGTCACAAGACCAAAAACATGTCATGGATCGCTTAGGTGACTTTGTGGTTTCGCAACGAAGAGCCTTGTTGCCACTTTCGGTTGCTGTCATTGTCGTGTGCGCGAGTCTTATCCCACTTAACAAGGTGAATGACGAATCGGTAGAGTACTTTGGTCAACGTAACGAGTTTCGTCAGGCTGCTGATTTTATGGAAGAGCGAATCAGTGGCATGACCAACATCAGCATTGCGATTAAAACCAACGAGTCTCAAGGTATTGCCGCTCCTGATTTTCTTAACACGATAGGTGAGTTTTCTAGTTGGCTACGAGACCAACCTGAAACAGACCATGTGGCGACATTGGCAGATGTTTATAAGCGTCTCAAC
>NZ_JAWOUB010000464.1:0-671 GCF_033339195.1 Vibrio sp. 811 | reverse complement strand
AATTCATGTGATCCACAAACTGCACGGCAGTAGCTCTTATTGTGGCGTACCAAGGCTAAAATCTCTCTGTGCTACGCTTGAACACGCACTTCGTTCAGGAGCCAGCATTGAAGAAATTGAACCTGAAATGTTTGAACTGCAAGATGAAATGATTAAGGTCACCACCACTGCAAAACTTTATCTAGAGCAGTAGTATTCTGACTAAACTTCATACAAAAAAGCCAGAGCATTTGCTCTGGCTTTTGTTATTCAGCTTAAAGGGTTAGGATTCAAGAATCACGGTCGCAACCGCGTAGTGACGTTCATCAGAAATGGATAAGTGAACGTGATTAACGCCCATCGTCTGCGCCATTTTTTGAGCCACGCCAGACAGCATTAAAACCGGCTTACCCAACTCATCATTCGAGACGGTAAAATCATGAAAAGTTACGCCTTGAGCAATCCACGTACCTAGCGGTGTCGATGCTGCCTCTTTAGCGGCAAAACGCTTAGCAGGATAACGGCGTTGCTGCTTAAGTTGCGAAAACTTTGCCATTTCATCCTCAGAGATAATACGTCGAGCAAAAGGTTCACCACTGCGGCCTAGCGCTTTCTCTATACGCTCGATTTCAGCAATGTCGGTTCCTAAACCTAAAATAGCCATTCGCAGAACCTAGTTATTTGCGTGCCGC
>NZ_JAWOUB010000463.1:0-671 GCF_033339195.1 Vibrio sp. 811 | reverse complement strand
TATTGGTCAACTCTGGCTAATTCTAGGATTGTTGTTTGCTGGCGTTCTGACTGTCATTCTCTTGCAAATCGTTTGGTCATTGAGTCCACTAACTAAACTGCAAAAAGAGCTGGCAGAGCTCAAAGCTGGAAATAAAAAGAGTTTAGAAGAAACTTATCCAAAAGAGATTTCGCCGCTTATTTCTGACCTCAATGCTCTTCTTTTCCACTATCAGGAGTTACTGGAACGTGCGCGTAACCATGCGGGTAATTTGTCACACGCACTTAAAACGCCGCTATCTGTGTTAAAAAATGAAGTGCAAACGCTAGAGCCCAAAACGCAAGCCCGCTTAAACGCCCCACTCAACCAGATTCAAGATCACATTGACTATCATTTAGGTCGCGCTCGAATGGCGGGGTCCATGAACATCCTTTCTGTCAAAGCCAATCCAGCAGAGCGAGTGGATGCTATCTCAATGGCGTTCGATAAAGTCTATATCGAGCGAGACATCACCTTAATTAATGAGCTTGATTCTGAGTTGAATGTTGCAGTCGAAAAAACCGACCTCGATGAAATGATCGGTAACTTGCTTGAAAATGGCTATAAATGGGCAAATAGCATGATTCGCGTCCACTCTACTCAGGATAAGGATAGTATCCACCTGATTATCGAAGACGATGGGCCTGGAATCC
>NZ_JAWOUB010000462.1:0-673 GCF_033339195.1 Vibrio sp. 811 | reverse complement strand
GCACCCACGATCGCTTTGTTGCTTTGGATCGGCATGTTGCACAGTTGACTCACCAACTTGCTAGTACGATGGATTTCTTCGTGCTTGATCCCCGTGCTTACGCCCAGAAGCTCTTGACGCGTCTTGATGATCATCGCGATCTCTTCTAGTGAGCAGTTACCCGCACGCTCGCCGATACCATTGATGGTGCCTTCAATTTGGCGAGCACCGGCTTGTACTGCTGCAATTGAGTTTGCGACCGACATGCCCAAGTCATCATGACAGTGCACAGAAATGATGGCCTTGTCGATGTTCGGCACGCGGTTGAAAAGCGTTTGGATGATGCCACCGAACTCGCTTGGCACTGTGTAGCCAACGGTATCGGGAATGTTGATGGTGCTTGCTCCAGCATCAATTGCGGCTTCAACCATGCGACATAGATTGTCGATTGGGGTTCGGCCTGCGTCTTCACAAGAAAATTCGACATCATCGGTGTAGTTACGCGCGTGTTTAACGGCGTTGACCGCCATTTCAAGTACGTCATCGTAACTGCGGCGTAGCTTGTCTTGAACGTGAATCGTGGAAGTGGCTAGAAAAGTGTGGATACGGAATTGGTCAGCAACTTTTAGCGCCTCAGCTGCGGCATCGATGTCTTTCGCAACGGCACGCGAAAGGGCACAAACTCGGCTATTTT
>NZ_JAWOUB010000461.1:0-673 GCF_033339195.1 Vibrio sp. 811 | reverse complement strand
GGCGTCTCTCCGTCTCAAGTCACTCGATAGCAGCACGCTCATCTTAGGCTGTCAGTTTTTTACAAGCGCATGCCACAACAAGCCTCCACAATAGCTGCATTGGTAATCTTTGAGATGTGTTATGAATGAATCCACTATCCTGCTGACATTGGCCAGCATTCACTTTATTGCCTTAATGAGCCCAGGCCCCGACTTCGCATTAGTGGTGCAAAATGCCACGCGTCATGGTCGCCAGACGGGCTTATACATCGCTCTTGGCTTATCCGTTGGTATTTTGCTGCACTCATTGTTCAGCCTGACTGGTGTGAGCTACCTTGTGCATCAACATCCTTTGCTGTATTCGGTATTACAACTGCTAGGTGGCAGTTACCTACTTTACCTCGGTGTTGGGGCCCTGCGCGGCGTGATCGCTACGATCAAAAACCCGCAAACGGATCAACAAAATAAAACAAACAGCTTCGTGATCAGCAACAAGCGTCAGGCTTTTGCCAAAGGTTTTGCTACCAACATTCTCAACCCCAAAGCACTGGTTTTCTTCATCAGCTTGATGTCGAGCTTGGTGCCAGCCGGAATGTCGGTCTCAGGCAAAAGCATCGCGTTAGTTATCCTGTTCAGCTTGTCTCTGGTTTGGTTTTCTAGCTTGGCGTGGATGCTCTCAACGCAACGTTTACAA
>NZ_JAWOUB010000460.1:0-673 GCF_033339195.1 Vibrio sp. 811 | reverse complement strand
ATCATTGGTGAGTTCACGACGTCTATTTCTCCTAGTTTGTCTGATGAAATCAGCCCACAAGGCGATGGCAGTTTCTTAATTGAAGGCAGCACCAATATCCGCGATATCAACAAAGGTTTGAAATGGGATTTACCTACCGATGGCCCTAGAACCTTGAATGGTCTGATTTTGGAACACCTAGAAGATATTCCAGAGAGTCATTTAAGTGTCCGTGTCGCGGGCCACCCAATGGAAATTGTTGAAATCGAAGAAAACCGAATCAAGCTAGTTCGAGTCTATCCGAAGAAGAAAAAATCAACGTCCAAATAACCAAAAGAAAAGCCTGACTCATGTCAGGCTTTTTGTTTTGTGTTGCCGTTCCAAAAGAACTTAGTCTACGCGCAGCTCTTTTAGCATTGATTCTGGCAAAGCCAACTCGTCGTTTTTATTAACAGACACACCTGCGGCTAGAATGTTCTTGGCAATTTGCTGTGCTTCTTCTAAAGAATGCATCGCTGCAGTACCACACTGGTACTCATTTAGCTCAGGGATTTTGTTCTGGCTTTCCACTTTTAGCACATCTTCCATAGAAGCAAGCCATGCGTCTGCGACTTGCTGTTCAGAAGGCGTACCAATGAGACTCATGTAAAAACCAGTGCGACATCCCATCGGTGAGATATCAATGATTTCCACA
>NZ_JAWOUB010000459.1:0-674 GCF_033339195.1 Vibrio sp. 811 | reverse complement strand
AGGCATTGTTGGTGAATCCGGTTCGGGTAAATCCACGTTAGGGCGTGCGTTGATCGGTTTGCTACCGTCTACCGGAAAAATTGAGTTTAAAGGTCAAAACATGGCCTCACTCAGTGATAAAGAGCGGTTCGATCTGAAAAAAGACGTACAAATGGTGTTCCAAGATCCATACGGTTCGCTTTCACCACGTATGACCATCGGGGAAATCATCACTGAAGGATTAACCGTCCACCGGCCATATTTAAACAAGAAAGAACGCATGCAAAAAGCGCGTGATGTTCTGCGCGAAGTACGTTTGGATCCCGCATCAATAAACCGCTATCCGCACGAATTTTCCGGTGGGCAGCGTCAACGTATTGCGATTGCACGAGCCTTGATTTTGGAACCGTCGTTTATCTTGCTTGATGAGCCGACCTCAGCCTTAGATCGCTCAGTGCAACTCACTGTCATCGATCTTCTCAAAGACTTGCAGAAAAAACACAATATCGGTTATTTGTTCATAAGCCATGATTTATCAGTGGTTAAGGCGCTTTCTGATCGCGTATTAGTAATGCAAAAAGGAGAAGTGATGGAGCAAGGAAGCGCACAAGAGATTTTCCATCACCCAAAAAGTGAGTACACTAGAAAACTGATTGATGCCTCATTTGATCTTGAAAACAATGAAAATCAAAATG
>NZ_JAWOUB010000458.1:0-674 GCF_033339195.1 Vibrio sp. 811 | reverse complement strand
TTATTTGTCATGGAATGTGTACTCCGAGATAGCTGATATTCAACAATGAGGGCGTGAGGGGAAATATACCATACTCTCACGCCTCGCTATCAACTAAATCGTCTATACCCAACTATTTATAACGCGGTTGGGCAACGAAGTTTTTAAAGAACCAAATACCCAATGCGATGACTATCAGCCATGGCAATAGTTTGAGTACCGCGCCGATCATGCCAAGTAAAAACATCACAACCAACGCAATACCTGTTGCTGCGAACACTGTCATCATCGTGATGCCTGTTACTAATAAGGTCGCGGCAAATACTAAAATAAAGATCAGCTCCAACATAATCACTTCTCCATTTGTTTTAAACGACTAGAGCAGTTTCCATACCAACTTATCCAAAACAAATTAAGGTTATGATTTCTAAATAAAAATAAAGCCAGAGGCATTTCTGCGCTCCGGCTTCTCTGTCCGTAAGTTGGTATTTTTAACCAACCACTGGTGAATTTTACACATTCAGCTCTTTTGGAATCTTCGCTAACGCATCCTGCAGCACTTCTAGGCCAGAACCTGGCTTGTGCGCATTTTCACTGATGTGACGACGCCATTGTCTAGCACCCGGCATATTTTGGAACAAACCCAACATGTGACGTGTGATATGACCAAGATACGCACCTTTCGCAAGCTGCGC
>NZ_JAWOUB010000457.1:0-674 GCF_033339195.1 Vibrio sp. 811 | reverse complement strand
CTTGAATATGTTCCTGATCCGCAAAGCGAAATCCTCTTACAAAGCAGGGCTGTAAGTACTGCGCCATATTGCGTAAATTCGGGAGCGATTGAAAACCGTAGATAGAGACAAGCGCAACGTAGATTGGCTGCCAACAGAGCAAATCCCATGTTCTTGTGAGCCAATACGCCCTTCCGGCCTCTGGATACGTTTCAGAAAGTTGACGATACAACTCTTGAACGATGGGATTGATATCATTATCGATATGAATGGCATCCGACTCAATGCGACCAATATCGCCATGTAAATAAGGAGTGATGGTTTGCGATGTTTGAAAGAGTTGCGGGAAGAATGGCTCGGACATGATTGCGTGCGGTTACGGTTTGAGATCTGCCCCCTTTATACTTAACCATGAATCGCAATGCAAACTATTATCTTTTGTATTTGTGCATTTTATATACCGTTGACCGGCGCTCCAAGTCAGTATCCATTTCGTTGCTCAACCACTTGAGTAAAACGACACACTATAAAATTCAACAAATGATTAAATCATCAGCAGGTTTTGAGGTATTTCGATTTAAAAATGCCACAGCATAAAAACACCTTGGTAAAAGGTCTGTAACAGTTCGCTCTGATAGCGTGAGTTATTGCCAATAATTGAATATTGCTGTTTCTTATCCAACGGAATGTGAACA
>NZ_JAWOUB010000456.1:0-675 GCF_033339195.1 Vibrio sp. 811 | reverse complement strand
TAGGCTGATGCTTTACCTGCTTGTTGAGTTTGCATCGCCTTAGTCAGCCCAAGTTGACCAATTTGAGTGAACACGCCGACCAATACCAACATACACGTCAGGTAAAAATCTGGCATGACAAAGTTATCCCCCATAAACAGGATGGACGTTGGTAGCGCCACAAGCGGGAAGTAGAAAATGATCACCGAGCTGTCTTC
Source organism: Vibrio sp. 811 (assembly GCF_033339195.1). Taxonomy (NCBI): domain Bacteria; kingdom Pseudomonadati; phylum Pseudomonadota; class Gammaproteobacteria; order Vibrionales; family Vibrionaceae; genus Vibrio; species Vibrio sp. 811. Next base: position 478 of record NZ_JAWOUB010000456.1, on the reverse strand, counting down.
GGTTTGGCTGAGCTTTCTTACAATGACATAAGCAATAGAGCTACCAAAAGCACCTAAAATAGCAATCATTACACTGAACATCGGGAGTGTTTGTGCAGATTCTACGCCGGTTTCTGGCCGAACCATGACGTAGACGCCGAGCAAACATAGCGCAATACAAATGAAGGTTGTGGGCTGAATTCGCTCTTTCAAAAAAATGACAGCGAGCAGCGCCGTAAATACCGGATGAATGTATTGGAAGATGGTTGCTTCTGCCAAAGGTAACGTGGTCACCGAATAGTAAACACACATCAGCGCGAAGGTGCCCACCGCGCCACGCGCTAAGAGTAGTGGTTTGTTGTTGCCCCAAACAGAGATTCGTTTTCGTTTCACATCTAAATAACTGATCACTAAAGAAACGAGTGCTCTTGCTGCAACGATTTCAAAGACAGGGATCCCATGAAGACTGACATGCTTTACCGTGGCCGACATTAGCGCG
>NZ_JAWOUB010000455.1:0-675 GCF_033339195.1 Vibrio sp. 811 | reverse complement strand
AACGTACTGACCGGCGAGCGCTACAAGAGCATCACTACAGAAACCGCTGGTGTTCTCAAAGGTGAGTACGGTGCCGCTCCTGCGGCAGTGAATGCCGATCTACAAGCTAAAGTCCTTGAAGGTAAAGATCCAATTACGTGTCGTCCTGCTGATTTGTTAGAGTCAGAAATGGAAGCTCTCACGGTGGATTTAATGGATAAGGCTCAATCTGAAGGCATTAAGCTTGCGAGTGAACGCGTTGATGACGTACTTACTTATGCGTTGTTCCCTCAAGTTGGTCTGAAGTTCCTTAAAAACCGTGGTAACCCTGACGCTTTTGAACCAGCACCTACATTGGAAAGTGCAAAACCAGTTGCAGCGCCAGCTGCTCCAGTCGCGTCTGGTAGCGTAGAAACTTACAGTGTTCGCGTTGATGGACAAGTCTACGAAGTTGAAGTGGGGCCAAAAGGACAATTGACTTCTGTGACGCCAAGTTCAGCTTCTGCACCAGTGGCCGCTCCCGTTGCTCCTGTGACGGCAAATGCGGAATCGGTTCCTGCACCGCTTGCAGGAAACATCTTTAAAGTGAACGTTCAGCCGGGTGCTGAAGTCGCAGAAGGTGATGTCCTACTGATCCTTGAAGCAATGAAGATGGAAACGGAAGTTCGTGCAGCTCGCGGTGGTATCGTTCAAGAA
>NZ_JAWOUB010000454.1:0-675 GCF_033339195.1 Vibrio sp. 811 | reverse complement strand
GCTCTTTTTGTCTTGGGTGGCACCACGCGGTATTGTTGCTGCGTCGATTTCTTCTCTGTTTGCGATTAAGTTGACTGAATACGGAGTCGATGGAGCAAGCTTACTGGTGCCAATGACCTTTATGGTGATCATCGGTACGGTGGTATTACAAAGTGCCACTGCTCGCCCTATGGCGATTGCATTGGGTGTTGCTGAACCTGCGCCGAGAGGCTTCCTACTTATTGGGGCGAACCGAGTCGCACGTGAAATTGGCCAAGCGTTAGCGCGTTATGATCGACGTGTATTGATGACGGACTCAAACTGGGAGTACATCAGCCAAGTTCGTATGATGGGTCTGGATTATTATTACGGTAACCCGATTTCTAGCCATGCGGATGACAACCTGAACATGATTGGTATTGGTCAAGTGGTCGCACTCACGCCAGATCAACACTTCAACATCATGGCTTGTATGCAATTTGTCGACGAGTTCGGCGAAGATAAAGTACATTGTCTGCAAAAAGTGAAGACGAATGGAAACGGCAGTGAAAAGCACTCTGTTGCTCAGGAGTATCACGGCAAGCTGTTGATGGGGGGCAATGTTAGTTACACCCAGCTAGCGAGCCTGTTAAGCCGAGGCGCGGAAATTAAGCACACCAAACTGAGTGATAACTTCACTTACCAAGATTATTTGGA
>NZ_JAWOUB010000453.1:0-675 GCF_033339195.1 Vibrio sp. 811 | reverse complement strand
GATACCGAGTAAACCGTTAATTTCGTCCAAGTGATTCATTTTGTAATCATCACGAATGACTTTTCCTAAATGAGTGCTGCATGCGCCAACGAGCCCATCGTTTGGCCCATCGAATGCCAAGCCGAGTACCATCATGGCTGCGTCTGTCGGATCGAAAACGTTGGAAAAAGTGGATGATCCGGTCCATGAGTAGTAATACACGTCGTTCGGTGCCAGTAAATCACCGTCGCCACATTCGCTGGTTGGAATGCCTTCAGGGTAGTGTTGGTTAAAAGCTAGCGAGCCTTCCGTCGTTAATGCGGCTAACGAAGCCAGTGGATCTTGATCAAGATCTGAACCACCCGAAAGCAGATTGATCAGAGTGGTTAACCCCTGCGCGAGTTTAACGGCCAACTGTTCTGTCCCCGATCCTTCTGGAACGGTGCCGCGTACTAAGTCTGCGACTTTTGAGCCTTTGTTCACTCCGCCGATACTGGTGACAGAAGCCACTAAATCAGGGCGTACAGAGGCTACATAACGCGCTGTTGGGCCACCATGGCTGTGACCAATGAGGTTCACTTTGCTAGCACCTGTGGCGGCGAGTAAGGTTTCGACTTGAGAAAGAAGCTGCTCACCGCGGGCTTCGCTACTGTTTGTCGCAGAAACTTGTGCCACATAAACTGTAGCGCCATCTTT
>NZ_JAWOUB010000452.1:0-675 GCF_033339195.1 Vibrio sp. 811 | reverse complement strand
TTCCAGTTCAGACGAAAGCTTAATCGACAATGGACCGAGTTCATCTGGCTGACCAAACTTCTCGTAGCGACCCATCGCTGATAACACTTTATTCCATTGGCTCAACTGGTAATGCGATTGTGCGATGCGCAGCCAAACTTCATGAGCTTTCTGGTTTTTAGGTACGGCTTTACTCAATTCGTAATAGTGCGGCAAGGCTTTAGCAAACTGTTGTTCATTCAACAAAATATCCGCTAGCATTTTACGTGTTTGCCACGCTTGCTCGTCTTGCAATAAACCGCTGCTTACCGCGAAATCCAGTTGCTTGATAGCTGGCTTAACTTGCTCATTCTGCCAATAAAAAATACCAAGCATACGAGCAACAAACGCTTGATCGTAGCCACGCGATAGATCTAACGATTCGAGAGTTGAGATCGCTTCTTTAAGCTTCTCTTCTTGAGCTAAGCTGTGCGCACGCTGCACTCTAGATGCGGTGTACTGGCTAAGCTCTTGAGCTATCGCACTGGCTGCGGTCAAACTAAGCAGCGTTGTGATTAAGAATTTCTTCATCATTTGCCTAATTTGAACTCCACTTTTGCGGTTTGTCCGAACTGCTCAATTGACACACCATTTTCAACTTTGGGTTGGTATTTCCACTTCTTCAACGCGCTAATGGCTTCTTTTTCAAACATACGC
>NZ_JAWOUB010000451.1:0-676 GCF_033339195.1 Vibrio sp. 811 | reverse complement strand
CGTGTGCTTTGTCCAGCCAGTTTATCCATCACCGGAGACCAAACCACAATATTGCGTTCATCGATTTTCGCTGTGGCATTTTTGTTGAGTTTGCCGCTGTCCATGTCGCTTAGCATGGTGGCACACGCTAACGTTTTGAATGTGCTCATTAATGGGAAACGTTCGTCTCCGCGATAATCCCAACGCTCGTCCGTTTGTGTATCCCAGACTGACACTCCAATTCGCCCAGATGTTTGTTTCTCGATGAGGGAGATGTCTTCGTTTAATTTGGAGGCGTAACTAACAGTTGAGCAAACCATCAGCCCAACCAACAGGAATAACTTTTTCATGCGTGGTGTTCTTCGTTCTTTTGGTTTTGATTCGCACTTTGGCGATGTTAAGCAAACTATAACGAGTGAATACTCTAACCACTGTTAAATCCCTGTCGATTTTCTGTAGGATTCTGCGCAATACCTCCAAGTTTGTTATTGACCTTAGGTATATTGTGGGTTTACTCAACTTTACGAATATTGACGTTGCATTACGCTAGAAAAACTAAACTAGAGTTGTCGTCAATTTGAGAGTGATGTTCATGAAAACTGTACGAAATTTTGCATGGATCATAATTGCCGCCGTGTCTGTGTTGTGGTGGATGAGTGAACCGCAACTGCTGTCCTCGACCCAATTCTTCCAATGG
>NZ_JAWOUB010000450.1:0-676 GCF_033339195.1 Vibrio sp. 811 | reverse complement strand
GCACTCATCAAGTTCGCCATAACGCCGGCAATAATCGCGCGGAAACCATGCTTAGAAACAAATGCACGCTTCTCTGGAACCAAAGAACCCAATCCGCCGATCAGCATTGCCATACTAGAGATGTTTGCAAAACCACACAGTGCGAAAGTCACAATAGCTTGAGAGTGAGCACTTAGCTGAGATTTCACTTCTGCTAGTTGGATGAAAGCAACAAACTCGTTCACCACGATCTTGTTACCAATAAGCGAGCCCGCCGTATTCGCCTCTTCCCATGGCACACCTAACAACCATGCGACAGGTGCAAATACGTAGCCTAAGATAAGCTCAAAGCTTAGTGGCGTACCAATAAGGTCTCCAACCCAACCTAGCATCCCGTTCAACAACGCGATTACGCTGATGAACGCTAACAACGTACCACCTACAGACACAGCGATACGAACACCCGCCATTGCGCCATCGGCTAACGCTTCAACCACGTTAGTTGCGCGTGGAATTTCCACTTGGCTAATGTCGATATCTGGTGCTTTGTTCACATCTTCTGGCATGAGAATTTTCGCCATCAACAAGCCTGCGGGCGCAGACATAAAGGCAGCAGCGATAAGGTAGTTAAGATCGACACCCAACGAGGCATAACCTACCAACGTACCACCAGCTACTGATGCCAAACCACCTGTCA
>NZ_JAWOUB010000449.1:0-676 GCF_033339195.1 Vibrio sp. 811 | reverse complement strand
GAATAGCGTTGATTCGGCATCAGCTCCGCTGAAAACGCCGAGGAAACTTGCTTACTGGTTTGCTCACCTGATGCAGTTAGCACGCTATCTTGGCATTTCAAATCAGCAATAACAGGGCCGAGCTCTAAGCTTCCCACTGGACTTTGAATGCCACTGGCACTCCAAACCAATGTGCCTTCACCAGTTTTACACCACGGAGCTGCGTAAGTCGCATGACGAATGTTCAACTCCAGCTGGCCATCAACACTAACAGGCACCGGCAGGCGCGCTTGTTCGACGGCTTTCGATGCCGGGATCGACGCCACCAAATTTTCCGCGTAAGGGCCATCGCTGAAACTGTATCCAACTAAACCTCGACCGCGAATGTTCATATCGCTGCCGCGCCCAAAACGTACCGAAAATTCGGCTTTGCCGGTAAATAAGCTAGACCATTGGAAATCCCAATTCACTTGCCCTAGATTTTGACGCTGCCAACGCACGCTAGAAGCCTGACCTTGCCAAACGGAACCGTGAGCACCTTGTATGTCGAGCCCTTTCACAGTGGGGGCTTGCTGGAGAACCCAAGAAACAGGTAAACCCATGATCAAGCTAACAGAAAAACAAACGATAAAGATTACAACGTAAAGTACTGCTCGCTTCACCTTAACCTCGCTTAAATTGCAGACGGTTCACATCA
>NZ_JAWOUB010000448.1:0-677 GCF_033339195.1 Vibrio sp. 811 | reverse complement strand
AGCTCAAACTGTGGTCGAATATCTCAAGACCAAACTTGATGCGTCACGGCTTGTTTGGGAGGTCAAAGCGTTTGGTGAACTGCAACCGGTCATAAATCAAACGACTTCGGAAGCAAACGCACTGAATCGACGTGCCTTTATCGTATTTAAAGAGAGTGAACACGGACAACTGACAGAATAATTTGTTATGGTTACCCATTACTATTCGAAAGATAATAAGTCTGTAACAAGGGAGCAGGGTAATGGAGAAAGTGCAGTTGGTCGTCGATTTTCTTCTCACGCACAAAATGCTGTTTACCACATTAATTTTGTTTTTTATGTGGTTGGTACGTCGTTCAATTTTGTCGATGATTCGCGGTGATCATGCCTTTTTAACCGAAGATCAACGCAGTTGGATGTCGAGAACCAAAAACGGTACGTTTGCGTTCACATTGCTGATCCTGTTTATCCTCTGGCAATCAGAAATCAGTGAGTTTGCGCTCAGTGTTACAGCGATTGCGGTCGCTATTGTGGTGGCATCGAAAGAGATCATTTTGTGTTTTACAGGCTCGATTCAACGTGCGAGTTCGCGCTCGTTTCGAGTGGGTGATTGGATTGAAGTGGGGAAGTTGTGTGGCGAGGTGATGGAAGACAACATGATGGCGACAGTGAGTGAAGAGAGCGGTTTGCATCAGGGG
>NZ_JAWOUB010000447.1:0-677 GCF_033339195.1 Vibrio sp. 811 | reverse complement strand
CACGATCGCGCTGCCTTGCCCTTGTCCTTGCCAACCCGCCTCAATACCGAGCGAGCGAATCTCCGCAAGTCCAGAGTCATACACATACAGAGACGCGCAACCAGTCACTTCACCATGATGTTCAGCAACGGCAAATGAGCCAATGTCGCGAACGAGTTCATTACGAGAACGAGGTAAGTTTTCGCCCATATTCGCCCAGTACGCAACCATGCCTTCAAGCGTTTCGATATCCGTTAAACGTGCAGGACGTACTTTAACGGCCGAACTATCACGCTGCGCCAAACGCTTGTCCGCTTGGTCAACGGCATAAGCGACTTGTTTTGGTGACACGCCACCAAGCGCGCTACGTTTTTCTAGACAAGACTCAATCGTTAGGATGTCGTACACATCGTTGTCGATGACGTCAGAGAACTCTTGTAACTCTTGCAGTGACAGCTCTTCCAGTGCACAACCTTTGGCAATCGCGCCAACGACAGCTACACCGACAATATGATGCGCTTCTCGGAAAGGAATGCCTTTCGCGACCAAGTAGTCCGCTAATTCTGTGGCATTGGCGTAGCCTTGTTTCGCAGCTTCTAACGTACGTTCGCCATTAACCTTGATACCATCGAAACACAACGCTGCCATTTCCATACAGTCGTTCCATGTATCAAGCGCATCGAACAAGCCTTCTTTGT
>NZ_JAWOUB010000446.1:0-677 GCF_033339195.1 Vibrio sp. 811 | reverse complement strand
TCTGGATGAAAAATGACCAATGATGCTTGGTTTTGATTTCCTATTGTTCGAAAAACTTGAATAAGTAGCTCGAATCGCTCTGCTCATGATTATTTTTCTCCAAACTAAAATAAAACCATGTCGATAGCCTGAGCTGAAACGCGATTTGCAGACAGCCATCAAGGCGAACGAGGAGAAGAAGTATGAGCACATTCAGAGAAATTCGTCAGTTGATTCCATCGCAACCTACCGCTGACGGTGATGGTGTTAAAATTCGTCGAGTTGCAGGTTTTAACAACACGAGCTTTTCACCATTTTTAATGATGGATGAGCTGAAATCCGATCAACGTTCTGACTACATTGGTGGCTTTCCTCCTCATCCTCATCGTGGGATTGAAACGCTGACTTATATGCTGAAAGGTCATTTTCAACATCGTGATCACATGAACAATGTCGGCGAATTGCGTTCAGGTGGTGCACAATGGATGGCGGCAGGTCGCGGAGTAATACACAGTGAAATGCCAATTATGCAAGACGGTGAGCTGCATGGTTTTCAGATATGGATTAATCAACCAGCCAAAGACAAAATGAAACCCGCTCAATACCACGATTTTCAACCAGAAACGATCACGGAATTTGACAATGCAAAGACAGGGCTTGTTCGTGTCATTGCTGGTGAGTTGATGATTGCGGGAGAA
>NZ_JAWOUB010000445.1:0-678 GCF_033339195.1 Vibrio sp. 811 | reverse complement strand
AGCGGCAATGTAATCGCAGAAAGACAGATTCATCTCTAACACCTTAACTCAATCCCCGATCTGGTATCGGGGATTTTTATATTCATACACCGCTCGTTGTAGCTTGTCATCATTTGGGGATCTCGCCATTTAGTGTTAGCTTTTAAGCATCCACGCACTTCAACATGGAAGGACCCATGAGAATTGTAACCATCGCCCTGCTCGCTTGTTTATCTTTTTCACTTCATGCTGCGCAATACCAAGCTGATGAGGTTGCCAATGGGTTTCAAGTCCCTTGGGGCATTGAATTTATCGATTCGCAACGCGTAGTAGTGAACGAGAAAAATGGCACCATTTCATTGCTCAATGTGATGACTGGTCAACGCCAGAAAATCCATACTGTTCAGAACGTTAACACCAGTGGACAAGCCGGTTTACTGGATGTCGCACTCGCCCCAAATACCGATAAGAAAAATCCACAGCTGTATTTCACCTACAGCAAACGAACCCAGAAAGGAAACACCGTCGCACTTGCCACCGCAACGCTAAATGGCGAGCAACTAACTGGCTGGAAAGATCTCTTCATCTCCGATGCCATCACCGATACTGGCAGACATTTTGGCAGTCGAATCGCGTTTATTGATGGCAAGATCTACTTCACGATTGGCGATCGCGGTGAACGAGACAACGGGCAAAATA
>NZ_JAWOUB010000444.1:0-678 GCF_033339195.1 Vibrio sp. 811 | reverse complement strand
ATCAAAGTGCGCGATGGCCTGTTTTACATCAACAATCAATACATGATGCTGCATGGTGTAAACCGTCATGACAACGACCACCTAAAAGGTCGCGCAGTGGGCATGGACCGCGTGGAAAAAGATCTGATTTTGATGAAGCAACACAACATCAACTCGGTTCGCACCGCACACTACCCGAACGACCCACGCTTCTACGAGCTGTGTGATATTTACGGCCTGTTTGTGATGGCAGAAACCGATGTGGAAACCCACGGCTTTGCCAACGTTGGCGACCTGAGCCGTATCACCAATGATCCAGCATGGGAAGCGGTGTTTGTTGATCGCGCAGTGCGCCATGTGCACGCACAGAAAAACCACCCTTCTATCATCATGTGTTCACTCGGTAACGAATCGGGTTATGGCTGTAACATCCGTGCGATGTATGCAGCGATCAAAGCAATTGATGACACCCGTTTGGTTCACTATGAAGAAGACCGCGATGCTGAAGTCGTCGATGTGATTTCGACGATGTACTCACGCGCTCAACTGATGAATTACTTTGGCGAACACCCACACGAGAAGCCACGCATTATCTGCGAATACGCACACGCGATGGGGAACGGGCCGGGTGGTTTAACCGAATACCAAAACGTGTTCTATGCGCACGACCACATTCAAGGTCACTACGTTTGGGAATGG
>NZ_JAWOUB010000443.1:0-679 GCF_033339195.1 Vibrio sp. 811 | reverse complement strand
AACGGGATGTCTTCGCCTATCCAAAACATCTTGATTCCAAATAGGCCGCGGGAATACTTGAAGTGCTTAAACGATATGGGCTATCATGAAAGGACTTACCGGAGCTGCGAAACTCGTAAGTATTCCGAAAAAACCGACTTTGGCGAGTCGGTTTTTTCACATCTGGAGAAAGAGATTAATCCCAAAAGCATCTGATCTCAATGCTGAACTTCAGGTAACAATATCTTTATTTGTAAAAAAGCACCCACATGGGTGCTTTTTTTATACCTTCATCCATTTCCACTTAGAAACTCTTTGTTTAAGTCAATCATCAAAATACTTAAGAAACCAAAGACGAACTCTAAGCCCCTGCCGAAAATAACAAAAAAAACAATAAATACAACAGACCAGAAATGGACTCCTTTATGTTCAATTAATCGATTTTATATAAAAAAAAGTATACGAAGGGGATGACTCAATATATTATAACGATGAACCCCTCCGCCGGAGGGTTTTTATAGAAGCACAAAGTGCTAAAAACATTGCCTATAAATGGCAAATTATTAAGGCTTTAAGAGTCAATTTTCGGAGATATTCCATGAAAAAGTTAATAGATATCAGAAAACTACCAAGAGGAATTTTAGATGAGCGAGAAAGATGTATACTTTAAAGGTGATAGCGAGGAAAACCTAAAAGAATT
>NZ_JAWOUB010000442.1:0-679 GCF_033339195.1 Vibrio sp. 811 | reverse complement strand
TCAAATTGAAGTCCACCATAAACTTGGTGCATTTCCATTTGAGTTTCGCGCCCTGTTCCTGCTGACAGTTGGCTAGTCGCATCGGCACTGAACTCGCCATTTACAAACTGACCTGAGTTTGCCAGTTGTTCAGCTGGAGAGCGGAACACATAGCCAGTACCAGTTTCGTTACTATTCGAGAAGTTTAGGTGGTAACCAGTTTCCCAAATGACTTCACCAAATGAATCTGTGTAAAGTGTGCCATCTAAGCCGGCTTTTAAGTCTGCTTGGAAATCGGTAACACTATTGTCACGTGTACCAACATTGTTGAATCGGTAATAAACAGCAGCAGGACCTTTAGTTGCATCTAAGCCATTTTCGGCAAAGAATGCTGCGCCACCAGTAGTTGTTGGATCGACTTCGAAATAACCAGCCGCCGGCGCGAAGCGTCCAAAGCTTTCATTTCGGTTTAAAAGAACCTGAGCGTTAAACGTGGTGTCATCAGATAAGAAAATGTTACCGTTCATAAAAACGGTGTTGCGTTCTAGAGATGCTGTTTGAGCAGCTTCCGATGTGTAGTCGTAGCCGCAGATATCACCTAAGCCAGGGTAGTTTGTTAAGCCTACAAAACCTTTTGAAGGATCACACGAAGCGTCTGTGTCGTAGCCTTTAAGTGCTTTCAACTGACCATCATGATAAA
>NZ_JAWOUB010000441.1:0-680 GCF_033339195.1 Vibrio sp. 811 | reverse complement strand
GTATTGGTTGTCGCCATTGTGTTTGGTGCCATTTTTGGAGGCGGGATCGTCAAGTTGATCTTAAATCATCGTAAAGAAGTTCGAGCGTTAGAGATTTCTGAGCGAAATACGATGAGCCAAGAAGAGCAAGAAAGCCTCAAAAAGCAAATTGGCGAGTTAAAACGACGCGTTGAAGTGCTTGAGAGAATCGTCACCGACAGCAAATATCAACTTGAGAAAGAAATTGCTTCGCTGTAATTCAAATCTTAGAAAAAGCCGGATCAGTCCGGCTTTTTTATGTTTATCGTTTGGTTTTTCAATCAACGTTCATCGAAAAAGTCTTTGTTTCGGATGTACTTACTCATTAAATGGTAAGAAAACGGACGAATCAGCCAACTAAAAAGTGAACGCCCGAGGCGAATGAGTGTTGGCGTGTTCTCATAAATTCTGCCATTGTACAGCCACAGCATTTTTCCGACGTGCCAGTAAAGAAAAGGCACCGGAGGCATGAAAGTCACAATATCGATATCACAACAAATTCGGTAGGTTTTATGCGCCAGACGATAGCGACGTTTGAACGTCCAGTCACCAATGGCGGGCTGCCCGAAAGTCACAACGCGCTTGATGCTTTTCGGATACTTCTTTTCTATGTAATCCGCAAACACGCTACCAATTGCACCACCAGAAGAGTGGCCTGTCAC
>NZ_JAWOUB010000440.1:0-680 GCF_033339195.1 Vibrio sp. 811 | reverse complement strand
TGGTTTAAGGTTGTTGAATCAGGCAAGCTGGCTACAAGCACAGTGCAACGCAACATAGCGAGCCACCAGCTTGCAGAACAGATCTGTCAACGCATAGAACAAGCCGTGCATTGCAATTAACCCCTAGAACCAATCTATGCATGAAACGCATACATTAGTTCACTTTTTGTCATTTGTTTCATTGACTAATCGTCACTAAACTTCGCGCTCATTTTTCTACATGAGCGCACAATGCATGCTTTTTTCTCAATCCATTTTCGCTCAGGTGTTGAGAATGTCCATCATGTTGGGGCTATCTCTAATCATCGTCCATAACTCTCCGAAGTTGCTGGAAATATTAGCAGAACAAGCCATCAACAGCGGTTGTCACCAAACAACGGGAGACAACGAACACCATGATCATTCTCATCACCACCATCATTAATAAGAGCAAACTATGAGTATTTTCCGATTTCCAGTTCTTGTTTGGCTTGGAATAGGGATTTTGATTATTTGTCTAGGGATCAGACAATCTTTCGGTATTTTTATGATGCCAATTTCAGACTACTTTCAGACCGGGCGCGAGTTCTTTAGCTTTGCTATTGCCTTGCAAAACTTGTTGTTTGGCGTATTCCAACCTTTTGTCGGCATGGCGTCAGACCGTTGGGGCGCGAAGCGTATTATCATTTTAGGTGCCTTTT
>NZ_JAWOUB010000439.1:0-680 GCF_033339195.1 Vibrio sp. 811 | reverse complement strand
GCGCTTTTTCTTTTGCGACGTTCAGCATTTCTGGCGGTAAACCTTTGGCCATCAATTTATCAGGGTGATGCTCATTCATTAACTTACGGTAAGCTCGTTTAACGGTTTTACCGTCCGCCTCTGGTGACACATCCAAAATTTTGTACGCATCGGCCAATTGATCCGCCTGTGAGGCTTGCTGCCAACCTGACGACTGGTATTGACCTTGTTGCTGGCCATGGAAACCACCTTGATGTTGGAAACGGAACGCCGCTTCTTGCATCTGCAGGCGACGCTCTAGTTGCTCAGATGAGAAACCTAAACCACGAGCAATTTTGTGCAGCACATTACGTTCACTTGGATGGATAGCTCCATCAGCAAAGGCCGCGGAAATTTGCAGTTCAAGGAAGAATTGCAGCAAATCAAAACGGCCAGCGGTCGAGATTTTTACACGCACCAGCACATCTTCTAATGGGAAATCACTCTCTTTCCCTTCGCGGAATGCATCTTGCGCCGCACGGCGTTGTTCGCCATGCAAATTCATACGATCCATCATGGCAGTCGCAAGTTGGATCTCTTCTTTAGTGACCTGACCTTTGGCTTTTGCCACATGTCCCATTACTGCAAACGCCGCTTTAAAGAATTCTTCCTGACGCTGAGCCTGACTCGGTCCTTTTCCAAAGCCGCCTGTAGAGAACCCA
>NZ_JAWOUB010000438.1:0-681 GCF_033339195.1 Vibrio sp. 811 | reverse complement strand
GAGCTGTTTTCTGAATTGAACAGCACCGTGAACAAGCTGGTGGACGATTCCAACAAAACCACCACGTTTGCCGTTGACCAGCTGACCAATACGCTGAAATTTGCCCAATGGTCACTAACGGTGATCTCGATTGTCGGTTTGATTGTGGTTGTGCTTATCCTTTGGCGTGTGGTGTACGTGTCGGTAGTGAAACGTCTGGCGGAATACTCTGCTGCGCTGCTTTCTGTTGCCCAAGGTAACTTGGCTGTTGAGCTAGAAGTTAAAGGCAAAGACGAACTCGCGCACATGGGGCAAGCTATCATCACCGCCCGCAATACCGCCCAAGCGCTCAAAGTGGTGGCAGAAGGGGAAGCAAAAGCCAAACGGGATCTGGAAGAACACAAAGAACACCTTGAAGAATTGATTGAGCAGCGCACTTCGCAGTTGAGACAAGCAAACCTGCGCTTGAATGAAGAGGTCGTGAACCACGCTCAGGCGCGTAATGAAGCCGAGCAGGCGAGCCGCGCGAAATCAGCCTTCTTAGCGACAATGAGCCATGAAATTCGAACGCCGATGAACGGCGTGCTCGGTACCGCTCGTTTGTTAATGGATTCTGGTTTAAATCCAATTCAAAAGCGTTACGCGGAGATCATCAACCGCAGTGGTAAAACCTTGCTGGCTATCTTAAATGACGTTCTGGAT
>NZ_JAWOUB010000437.1:0-684 GCF_033339195.1 Vibrio sp. 811 | reverse complement strand
GTTTTACTCTCTATTCCAGAGAAGTAACACATACACTCTAAGAATAAGAAAGGCAGGATATTCCTGCCTTTTGTTTATCTATATCTAATTTTTAAATGCTTATTTTTATTGAGAGAGATCGATTTATCTTTAAATAACGATGACTTAGACGCTTAAGGCGTAATATGCCAAAGCACCTCACCACGCTGTGTTTGTGGTTCGTATTCGATGCACACTAAACCAGAGGTTGGGAACATTGGAGGCGTCATCTCTTTCACAAACTCAGACGTCAAATAACCAACTAACGGTAAATGAGAAACAAACAATAGAGACTCTAGTTTCTCGACTTCAATGAGCGCGTTCGCAAAATCAAACACGCAATCCGATTGACCGTATGGTGTGATGTCGTCACTGGTCTCGATGCTTTTTGTCGAGAAAAACGTACTGATTTCTTGCCAGGTTTGCTGAGCACGGATGTACGGGCTCACCAACACTTTGTCAAATTGAGCAAAACCTTGCTCAGCACAAGCTCGTGCAACAGCCTCTGACTCGGTTCTGCCTCTTTGGGTCAGTTCTCTTGCTGCGTCTGAATCTGCGAAATGCTCAGCTTCGCCATGACGCATGATGAATATTTTCATGTTATTTCCTAGGGATAGCTAACGCTACCAAAAGGTTGACTGCTATCTTTATAGATAACCGGGGCTA
>NZ_JAWOUB010000436.1:0-684 GCF_033339195.1 Vibrio sp. 811 | reverse complement strand
GAAAAAAAGGAAATCTCCATCGAAGGTGACGATAGCCATCACAAAATCGCTATCGGCAAACTAGTAGGTTTAACCGAAGAGTTAGGTCTAGCTCAAGACATCGTTGCTGTGGGCCATCGTATTGTTCACGGCGGTGAGAAATTCACTAAGACCGTTCGTATTACTGAAGAAGTTACACAAGAAATTGAGAAGCTTGCAGACCTTGCTCCACTTCACAACCCAGCTGGTGCTATCGGCATCCGTGCTGCTGTTGAAGCGTTTCCAAGCCTTCCACAATTTGCTGTATTCGATACAGCGTTCCACCAAACAATGCCTCAACGTGCGTTCACTGGTGCAATCGCTAAAGAGCTTTACACAGATTTCGGCATTCGTCGTTACGGGTTCCACGGCACAAGTCATTACTTTGTAAGTCGCGAAGCTGCGAAGATGATCAACAAGCCGATTGAAGAATCGAGCTTCATCTCTGTTCACTTAGGTAACGGTGCTTCTGTTTGTGCAATCAACAATGGTGAATCTGTAGATACGTCTATGGGCTTCACTCCGCTGTCTGGTCTAATGATGGGTACACGTTGTGGTGACCTTGACCCAGGCATCATTGAGTACCTTCTGAAGAAAGGTTGGTCTCAAGAGAAAGTGTTCAACTCACTGAACAAAGCTTCTGGCTTCTTAGGTGTTTCTGGCCTA
>NZ_JAWOUB010000435.1:0-685 GCF_033339195.1 Vibrio sp. 811 | reverse complement strand
TTCGCACACACCTGAATTTCGTTTTCTCACCGACCATCAAGGTATTATTTGGGACGATGGGAACGCGCATTGTTATGGTATCAACGATTCAATGCTGGACGGCCTGACTAGCAAAGTCACGTTCAGGAATAATTGGGATTACGTCACGTCAATCACGTCAATGGGGGCTCGTCACTTGTTGCTACGCCGTGTTCCTGTGTTAGAGCCGAAAACGGGCGAAGTGATGGGGTATTCGTACAATGCAGTCGTCTTGGATAATAACTTCGCCTTGATGGAGAAGTTAAAAAACGAAGGCAACGTCGACAATGTTGTGCTGGTGGCGAACGACATTCCTGTGGCAAGTTCACTAGCGGGGGATGAGTCATACAAAATCTTCGATGTGTTGAAACGCAAAGAGACCCAGAAGAAGTTAGATCAGTTATTGATCATCCAAACGCCGATTGAAGTGAACGCGGCCATCACCAACTTGAAGTTACTTACTGTGCAAGACAACCAGAGTGTTGTTACGCTGCAAATTCAACACTTTTTGGCGATGTTAGCCTCTGTTATCGGCATGATCATGATTGCGCTGATGACCAAAGAGTGGATTGAAAACCGAGTTGTGGAAGAGCTGGGTTCGCTCATGTCTTACACGCGTTCTGCTCGCGAAGAAAAAGGCTTTGAGCGTTTTGGTGGGTCGGATATT
>NZ_JAWOUB010000434.1:0-685 GCF_033339195.1 Vibrio sp. 811 | reverse complement strand
ACTTGTCATTTGTACCGAGACAGAGGCGCGCATGATAACCAAGTCGGTACGGTTTGGGTAAGAAACGGCGAGCCACAAAACTCCTGCTCGGGCTGTCACCGACCTTATGACCGAGATGACAATGGCGATCCAATCATCGGCCAAGACGCAAGCCGAAGTGCTAAAACGGTTCACGTAATGCGTTTAGAGAATCTTGCAAAAGCGCGTGATTCGCTCGAAATCAACGTTGAAAACGCGCGATTTATTGATGACCAGTTTGAGGTTGAACTAAGAGTGTCGAAAGCGGGCACAGGTATTGGATCCATCAACGAACTGACCCCTTTCATTAATGAACATGGGCACCTCAATTTGTTGCTGAACTGGGATAACGGCCAAGGCCCGATGGTCGCAAACAACAGTCTCAATGTCGCCGATGATGGCGCACTTGGTGACGGCTGTGAGGCTCAAGGAGAAGGCCTATTCTTGTGTCATAAAGACTTCACTGACGCTGCAATTAAGCCAACCTCCAACTCTACGTTGACGGTTAACATCGCCGACATGCCACTTTGTGCCAACCGTAGAGATGGCGAGCTCGCCGAATGCGTCACGTTTGAAGGCATCGATCTTATCAAATCGCCTTTCGTCATTGCCGCCAATAACGCATCTGGCTCGTTTGATGTGTCTGGTATCAACAAGCAACACAAAC
>NZ_JAWOUB010000433.1:0-685 GCF_033339195.1 Vibrio sp. 811 | reverse complement strand
AAGCAGAAGCCGCAGAGCGTGCAAAACTGCGCTTCGAAGAGAAAAAAGCGCGTATGGAACGCGAAAAAGCAGAACGTGAGAACCGCTTCAAGAAAGCCGCGGATGACCGTCGAAAAGAGATGAAGTCAACAGGTGGTGATGATGCGATCGCCGCAGCCATTGCTCGTGTTAAAGCACAAAAATCGAACGAAGAGAATAAAGCTGAGCCAGCAGTTAAACCTGCTGTCGCGGCTGCCATTGCCAAAGCAAAAGCGAAGCAAGCCGCAGCAGCAAAAGTTGGTGCAACTGAGCCTGACAACTCCGAAATGGCAAAACTGCGTGAAGAGCGCAAGCGTCTTGCTCGTGAACGTAAAGCAGAAAAAGAACAAAGCGAAACCCCTGCTAACAATGCTGATGACAAAAAGTCCGCAGTTGCTGCAGCAATCGCGCGCGCGAAAGCGAAAAAAGCTCAGCAGGAAGAAAACGCATCTGAAGAGCCAGAAGATAAAAAAGCTGCAGTAGCCGCTGCTATTGCACGAGCAAAAGCGCGCAAAGCGCAACAAGAAACTGAATCTCAACCTGTTGAAGAAACAGCTTCTCAAAAGCCAGCCGAAGATCCAAAGAAAGCTGCAGTCGCTGCTGCTATTGCTCGTGCAAAAGCGCGTAAAGCGCAACAAGAGACTGAATCTCAACCTGTTGAAGAAAC
>NZ_JAWOUB010000432.1:0-685 GCF_033339195.1 Vibrio sp. 811 | reverse complement strand
TTTCTAATCTGTTAATGTACATACAGCATAGCCCGCCAAAAATTAACGCAATTTTTCTTCATTATTTTTCCTGTTTTATTTTGTTGAATATTCACTATTTCTAAATTAATTAATTACATTGACTTAAACGTTTGCTTCGCGTTTTTTCGGGTAATTTTCTCGCCATTTATCAGAATTTATTTTTACCCTTAATATAGTAGTAAATACTTAAGTAATAAAGTCATCAACAATAGGGATAGCGATTAATAAAACATCGTATTATTATCTCGCCCCTTGAGATGTAACAAATTATTACTAAAAATGAACAGAAATTATTATTTGATTTTTCTTGCTGCTTTACTTGCTGGTTGCGGTGGAGGAGGTGACTCCAAGCCGAGCAATACAAGCTCTCCAACTTCTATCACGAAGCAGAGTCGTCCACAGCTGATTGTTGAAGATGCCTCGTTGCAGTTTGAGGGTGTGGGAACCATCACTCAGACACTACTGAGCAACGTTCGCGGCTCAGTATCTTACCAAGTCATTGATTCAAATCCGCCGAATGTGGTGAGAGTGAATGATTCGGGAGTATTTCAAATCCTGCGTCCAGGCACCGCGATAATTCGTGCAACAGATACCAGTTCTGTGTATGAATCTTCTGAAACGACGTTTTCGGTCACGGTTGAACGAGGTTTTAACAATGATCTTT
>NZ_JAWOUB010000431.1:0-686 GCF_033339195.1 Vibrio sp. 811 | reverse complement strand
TGCAAGAATGGTTGAACACTGCGGTTCGTCCAGAATCGGCATGTAACCACTTCTTGCAACTGCAATGGCGCAATATAGTGCGTGCACACATCAATTTGGGTCAGTATGAGGAAGCACGCCAAGCGCTAAACTTCCTGCAAAGTGAAGCGCGCCGTACCAACCTCATTACCGATACCAATCGCAACCTCGTTGTTGAAGCAGTCTTGGCCGCACGCCAAAAAGACGAAGAGCAAGCCAAAGCGCTGCTAAAAGAAGCGCTAGTAATGACGAACCAAACCGGTATGGTCGGAAACTTCCTAATTGATGGCGCTACGATTGGTGGCCTGCTAGAGAAACTCAGCCTGCGTCATGAGCTGGGCGATCTAGAACGTCACCGCGCTCAACAACTAATGAAAGACATTTCATCGAATCAGCGCAGCCGCTCGATCCACTTTGATGAAGACTTTATTGAAAAGTTGGTAAATCACCCGAATGTGCCGGAGCTTGTACGCACGAGCCCGTTAACACAGCGCGAATGGCAGGTTCTAGGTTTGATTTATTCTGGCTTTAGTAACGAGCAAATCGCACAAGAATTGGATGTGGCAGGTACGACAATTAAAACCCACATTCGCAACTTGTATCAAAAGCTCAACATTGCGAATCGTAAAGAAGCCATTGTAACTGCGGAGAATTTACTGCAATTGATG
>NZ_JAWOUB010000430.1:0-687 GCF_033339195.1 Vibrio sp. 811 | reverse complement strand
TATTCGTTCATTGCAGCAGTCGTTAGCTCGTCGAACTGCCATGACTGCTGGCAAAAAGCGACTTCTTAAAGAGCTCGAAGGCGAGTTGACTCGCATCAAAAATATCGAGCCAGCACAACAACTTGAAGAAAATCGTCTGAAAAAAGAAATCGAAGAACTGCGCAAGAAAATTGAAAATGTCCCGTTCATCGATACTTTCGATTTACGTTTTAAAAACTACGAAAAACGACCAGTCCCTTCTAGCCAAGCCGTGATGTTTTGTCTGATGGACGTATCTGGTTCTATGGATCAAGCGACCAAAGACATCGCGAAACGCTTCTATGTGCTGTTGTATCTGTTCTTAACTCGCACCTATGAAAACGTAGACGTTGTGTTTATTCGCCACCACACGCAAGCCAAAGAAGTCGATGAACACGAATTTTTCTACTCGCAAGAAACCGGTGGCACCATCGTATCTAGCGCTTTGAAATTAATGGATGAAATCGTCAAAGAGCGTTACCCGGTTGGTCAGTGGAACATCTACGCAGCCCAAGCGTCCGATGGGGATAACTGGGCGGATGACTCACCACGATGCCGAGATTTACTCGTGAATAAGTTGCTGCCAAATTGTCAGTACTATTCTTATATAGAAATCACGCGTCGCTCACATCAAACTTTATGGCACGAGTATGAGAAGCTCACCGACGA
>NZ_JAWOUB010000429.1:0-687 GCF_033339195.1 Vibrio sp. 811 | reverse complement strand
CAGTGTGAAGCATGCCATGGTCCAGCGAACAATCACGAGCGCAATCCGCGAAAAGGACAAGTTCGTGAGCCAATGATCACTTTTGGACCAAACTCCCCTGTACCGGCCGAAAAGCAAAACAGCGTGTGTTTATCTTGTCACCAAGATGCGAAACGCTCGACTTGGCATAGTAGCGAGCACGCTTTTGAAGGGCTGTCTTGTGCAAGCTGTCACCAACTGCATCAAAAAGACGATCCGATGATGGTTGCCGAAATGCAAGCAGACAAATGCACCGATTGTCACTCCCGCACCAAATCGGATATCCACAAACGCAGTCGTCATCCTATTATCGACGGCGTCATGACTTGTTCTAGCTGCCACAATCCGCATCAGAAATTAAATGAAGCGAGCTTGAATTGGTCAACCGTCAATAACGCTTGTTACGAGTGTCATGCAGAAAAACGCGGCCCATTCTTATGGGAGCATGAGCCTGTAAATGAAGATTGCACATCCTGCCACACACCTCATGGTTCCGTGAACCAAGCCTTGCTCAATAAACGGCTGCCAATGCTTTGTCAGGAATGTCACCGTGTGCCACATGCAAACGTAGCCATTCCTGAAAACGACTTGAGAGTGCGCGGCGGAAGTTGTTTAAACTGCCACAATCAAGTGCATGGCTCTAACCACCCACGTGGTCAAACATTAAGT
>NZ_JAWOUB010000428.1:0-688 GCF_033339195.1 Vibrio sp. 811 | reverse complement strand
CAGTGCGTTGCTATCTTCTAGCGTTGCGACTGCGTGTTGCAGTGTTTTCTCTTGCTCTGCATTTTCTGGTGCGTGTTCAAAGCCGACTACATCTGCACCAGGAGCTGTGATTTCGAGCAGCAAGTCACTGCCGTCTTGGGCAATATTAAATTCAACATGACCATGAACGTGTGCACTGTGTTGGCGGTATTCTTCTGCTGTTGCGACTGTCGATAGAGACAAACCGATAACGATCGCTAAAACCTGTTTAGATGGCATTTTACTTTCCTAATTTTGCTGATAAATCCGAGATCTGGTTGATTTCAGATTAGTACTCATTTGACGTTCTGTTATTGAAACGCGTCTATACACGTTGGAAATAACGTAATTGGGTTGTGTTTGAGTGTTTACGCAAAATAAGGTGGTGCACGCGCAGCGCTGAATACTTCTTCTACA
Organism: Vibrio sp. 811; assembly: GCF_033339195.1. Taxonomy (NCBI): domain Bacteria; kingdom Pseudomonadati; phylum Pseudomonadota; class Gammaproteobacteria; order Vibrionales; family Vibrionaceae; genus Vibrio; species Vibrio sp. 811. Next base: position 253 of record NZ_JAWOUB010000428.1, on the reverse strand, counting down.
TGATGCGAGCGCTCTGAGACATCATCATAATGGGCCCGTGTGTATGACGGCACTGGGATTGCTGGTTGTGCTTTAGCGAGACCATGTTGCGCGCCAGCAAAGAGTTGGCAGTGATGATGAGTATGATGCTCTGGTGTGAGGTCGACTTGATGAAAGATCGAAGCAAAATTCCAGATGATCAGCAAAGCAACACTGAAAAGTACAACAGTGCGATGCCAAGATCTGAAAATGGTTTGCCAAGAAAAGTACATCT
>NZ_JAWOUB010000427.1:0-688 GCF_033339195.1 Vibrio sp. 811 | reverse complement strand
TAAGAGGCACATGAGAATGACCGGCTCCAAATGGCAGTGGCTGCTTAAACAAATGACACGTAAACTGTGGGTTCGTACATCACTTTTCGCCTTACTTGCTGTTGTAACCGCCCTGATCTCTATTGTTTTAAATAAATTCATTACCCTGCCTCCCACCATCAATGTCAGTAATGAGCTGCTGAATAACATATTGAATATTCTCGCGACGTCGATGCTGGCGGTGACGACGTTTTCACTCAACATTATGGTTTCAGCGTACAGCGCGGCCAGTGCAGGGGTCACTCCTAGAGCTACCAAGCTATTGATGGAAGACAGCACAACGCAAAATGCTCTGGCGACTTTTCTTGGCTCATTCTTGTTTAGTTTGGTAGGCATCATCGCACTTGGTATTGGCGCCTATCACGAGCAGGCACAGATCTATTTGTTCATCGTAACCATGGTGGTGATCATTATGATCATCCTGACTCTACTTCGCTGGATTCAGCACCTATCTGTACTTGGTAGAGTCTCGGAAACCACCTCAAATGTGGAACAAGCGCTATTAAGTGCGATTCGAAAACGAGGCTGTGAGCCTTGGCTGGGTGCATTTCCTTGGAGTCATCCAGAGCACAAACCGAGAGGAAGCAAACCGATTGTCAGCAAAGAAATTGGTTACTTACAACATATTGATATGCACCACCTAGATAGT
>NZ_JAWOUB010000426.1:0-688 GCF_033339195.1 Vibrio sp. 811 | reverse complement strand
ACGAAGGTAAGCAAGCGTATTGGGTGGGTACGCTGATCGATGAGTCAGAAGTGTTGGAAGCGCAAGCCGCAGCAGACACCGCCGAAGAGTTGCAGCGCAAACTGCCAGATGTAAAAATTGGCCTAGTTCATGGCCGTATGAAGCCCGCCGAAAAGCAAGCTGTCATGCAAGAGTTTAAAGACAACAAGCTCCACCTGCTCGTAGCCACGACGGTGATAGAAGTTGGCGTAGACGTGCCAAACTCTAGCTTGATGATCATCGAAAACCCTGAACGCCTTGGTTTGGCGCAATTACACCAGTTAAGAGGCCGCGTCGGTCGAGGCTCGGTTGCCAGTCACTGTGTCCTGCTGTACCACTCCCCTCTGTCGAAAACCGCGCAAAAACGCCTCGGTGTGCTGCGTGAAAGTAACGATGGCTTTGTTATTGCGCAGAAAGACCTCGAGATCCGCGGGCCCGGCGAATTATTGGGCACCAAACAAACAGGCTTGGCTGATTTCAAAATTGCCGATTTAGTTCGAGATCAACGCTTAATTCCCGAAGTTCAACGTATTGCACGTCATATTCACGACAATTACCCAACCAATGCAGCCGCCATTATCGATCGCTGGCTAGGCGAGCGTGATATCTACTCCAAAGCGTAAATCTTAAAGCGAGCCAAATGGCTCGTTTTTTAGTGCCGCCACCAATA
>NZ_JAWOUB010000425.1:0-689 GCF_033339195.1 Vibrio sp. 811 | reverse complement strand
GACCAAGTGCCAATTTGAGCACATCAATCGCTAGATCTAGGCTGTCAGTTAAACGAACCAATTCGCACTTAATGGATTCAGACTGCATCGCTTCTCGCCAGTTGCCACGAAAACCCGGCTCACCCAGAACGATGCGCATATCCATCGCACTTTGAAGTAGTTTATCCCCAACTTTTTGCAGCTGACGCATGTCCTTTGCTTCGGTGCGATACGCGATTTCAATGTCTTTGGCGAGGTCATGAATTTGGCGACTCGATACCGATTGCCCGAAATATTCACTGGCAATGTCTGGTAGCTGATGAGCTTCGTCGAAAATAAAGACATCGGCTTCTGGGATCAACTCACCAAAACCTGTCTCTTTGATGGCTAAATCCGCAAGAAACAAGTGATGGTTCACCACGACGATGTCAGAATCCATTGCACGTTTACGAGCTTTCAAGACAAAGCAATCAGTATAACTGGGACACTCTTTCCCCAAACAGTTATCGTTTGTCGAGGTAATCGTTGGGATGATCATGCTGTCTTCAGGCAAATCTTCACAGTCACCTAAGTCACCGGTTTTTGTCTCTGAGGACCAAGACCTCACCTTCACCAATTGAGTCAACAATGTTGGGTCGGATTCGTTGGTGTGGCTTTCTACCATCTGGCGACTTAAGCGATCTAAACACAAATAGTTGGAACGCCCTTTC
>NZ_JAWOUB010000424.1:0-690 GCF_033339195.1 Vibrio sp. 811 | reverse complement strand
TTTTTCGATCAATTTAATGCAGAAATCGACGGAGCCGATTAATGTCGGTTTGATAATGATCGCTTTCACGCCTGTCAGATCTTCAAGGCTAAAGTCTTCTCGACGAACGGCATCTTGCAGCGTTTCATCCCAAGCAATCGCGATACCAGTATTAATGGCAAAAGACATGCTGTCGCCTGGAGCTCGGCATGGCTCTTCCAAAAACGTAATTCGTTGGCGAAGAGACGGTGTAATGTACTTAGCAAACTGCTGCGCTTTTTCGGGAGTCCAAGCGCGGTTCGCATCCAGTCGAAGCGTTAATTGAGGGATAGATTCAAGGAAGAGATTCACAAGCATGCCGTCACGAATGGGCTCATACAAACCCACTTTAACTTTCGCCACTTTCTCACCTTCCATCTCGTTGAGTTTTGGAATCAACTCATCGGGATCGCCCGTACACAGTGGAGCAGTTTGATATTTGCCTTGCGTCGGCAAACCACCTTCTAACTCCAATTGAGCCATAGATAAGCCAAACGCAACCGAAGGATACATATTGGCATAATCAACCGGTATACCCGCGACCCAGCGTTCAGCCTGTTCTTGCAACTGAATGCCAGCCTCTTCGGTACTTTCCAAGCTAAAACCAAAAAGCGGTGCGACTTCACCTAATCCCATGTTCTCGCCATCAGATAGCTCAACAATGTAGCCGAT
>NZ_JAWOUB010000423.1:0-690 GCF_033339195.1 Vibrio sp. 811 | reverse complement strand
TAGCAATAGAACAAACGTTTGAGCTAGCCGATATCGAAGCGACTTTTTTTCCCGATGCGGAATCCGCCTTGTTAGCCATGAAACAAAGCGACGAAGCTGGTGTGATTGTGACCGACATCTGCTTACCCGGTATTTCAGGCATGGACTTGTTAACCACGTTAGTTCAACGCGACCCAAACCTGCCAGTCATCATGATTACAGGCCATGGTGACATCTCTATGGCCGTAAATGCGTTACACCAAGGGGCCTACGATTTTATAGAGAAACCTTTTGCGCCAGAACACTTGGTTGAAACCGTAAAGCGCGCCATTGAAAGACGCCAACTGACGAACGAAAATGAGAAACTTCGTCAATCACTCAAAGCGAGCCAAACGCTTGGCCCCCGAATCATCGGTGAAACCACCAGCATCCAAACGCTGCGAGAAACCATCACCCACATTGCTGATACAGATGCCGATATTCTGCTGTTTGGCGAAACAGGTACAGGTAAAGAGCTTATCGCCCGCTCACTGCACGAACAAAGTTCTCGTAGAAACAATAACTTCGTGGCGGTGAACTGTGGCGCGGTGCCAGAAAACTTAATTGAAAGCGAACTCTATGGTCACGAAAAAGGCGCATTTACTGGTGCAGAAAGGCGGCGTATTGGTAAGTTTGAATTTGCACAGGGCGGCACACTCTTCTTAGATGAAA
>NZ_JAWOUB010000422.1:0-691 GCF_033339195.1 Vibrio sp. 811 | reverse complement strand
GTCTGCGTTTACACCTGCTTTATGGCAATACACCGTACGCGATCGTATTTCTATTGCTGGCACTCATTACAGAAGAAGGTATTACGTTGGCCAATTTTTAGCTCTTGAAGCGGCTCTCCACATTCTGGGCAAGGCTCACCCGCTTTTCCATACACTAAAAGTTCTTGAGCAAAATAACCCGGCTTGCCATCGGCTTGAGCGAAGTCTTTTAAAGTCGTACCACCTTGGTTAATGGCAATTTTTAGCGTGGCTTTGATGTTTTCCACTAACAGCACCCACTCTTGGGGTGTCACTTGACCTGCTTGTCGGGTTGGGAGAATACGAGATTTAAACAGAGATTCATTGGCGTAAATATTCCCCACACCGACCACGACTTTGTTGTCCATGATGAACTGCTTTACCGCGACACGCTTGCCTTGCGCTTTATCGGCAATGTACTCGCTATTAAACGCATCAGTTAGAGGCTCTGGTCCCATATGATCAAGTACCGCATGGGACTCACCAGGAGCGCACCATAGCCAAGCACCAAAGCGTCGAGGGTCGTTATAACGCAGCACTTTACCATTTGTAAGTTTGAGATCGACATGATCGTGCTTAGCCGCAGGAAAATCAGCATCCAACACACGTAACGAGCCTGACATTCCAAGGTGCACAATGGCAGTCCCTGCATCCGTTTCTATGAGCAAATACT
>NZ_JAWOUB010000421.1:0-691 GCF_033339195.1 Vibrio sp. 811 | reverse complement strand
TCAATCACCAAGGTCCCCGTTGCGGTCCCTTGGTTCCCCGCCTCATCGGTGGCGGTCACCGTAACGGTGTAGCTGTTATCGGCTAGCGACGGTAAGGTGTTGTCCGCCAAGGTCCAGGAGCCATCACCATTATTGGTTGCTGGATAATCAGTTCCATTTAGGCTAACAACGACATTTGCTGTTGGATTGCTTATAGTCCCAGATAAGGGAGGAGTGTCATCATTAGTGACTTCATTATTGAACGTAACCGTCGCGGCGGAAGTGTTGATGGTACTCGTAGCAGGAGCACTGGTGTTCCCTGCTTTATCGGTGGCCGTCGCAACGACCTCTGTACCGTTATTCAGCGGACTATCTGGCGTTACACTCCAGTTGCCATTTTCATCTGCAGCGGTTGTATAATCGGGCATACCATCGCTATCAACATCAAGACGAACAATGCTATTCGCTTCCGCAATGCCACTAATTTCCGTACCATTTCCGGCATTAATAACTGGACTATCCGGAGCAACCGTATCAATGTTCAAGGTGCCCGTTATTGTCCCCTGGTTCCCCGCCTCATCGGTTGCCGTTACCGTTACGGTGTAGCTGTTATCGGCTAACGACGGTAAGGTATTGTCCGCCAAGGTCCAGGTGCCATCACCATTATTGGTTGCTGGATAATCTGCCCCATCCACCGTTACCGTTACGCTCG
>NZ_JAWOUB010000420.1:0-692 GCF_033339195.1 Vibrio sp. 811 | reverse complement strand
GATGACGGCGACCAACCGTGGCTCTGGCGATGCAGAGAGCGTGAACTTGTTGGATGAAATCGACAAATTGATTGGTAGCAACGGTAATGCGTTGTTCACGACATGGAAAGCGACTATTACAGAGCTGAAATCTGGCGTTGTGGTCTCTGTGGAGTCGGATAACAACGTCAATTCCAACCATACCTTGAAAGCGTACCAAGGCAATGAGTTTGAAATCGTCGTGACAGGTGAGATTAATCAAGGCATTGATGACAACTTTACCAACGTCTTCACGGCGGCAGCATCGACGGGCGAAACGGCATCTGCGAATGTCACGATCAAAGTGAAAAAGCAGGCTTACAACGAAGGCATGCTGAAAGTCACTAAAGTGGCAAGCAAATCGGAAGCCAGTGTCGGTGAAGTCGTTGAATATGAAGTGGTGATCACCAACGAAAACGACAACCCATTCTCAGGTGTGCGTCTAGTCGACCGTTATCCTGGTGGCTTTGCTTATATTCCTGATTCTACCGAGATGGTAAATAGCGGCCCTGATGGCGTATTTGATACCTCAGACGATATTCAAATCACGGTCGAGCCGACCAAGACAAACCAGCTGTTCTTCGATGTTGGTGACAGGAATATCTATGGTAAAGGCGATTCTCAAACTGCGGATGCTGTGCGCATTCGTTACCTAATGCGCGTCAGTGTCGGTG
>NZ_JAWOUB010000419.1:0-692 GCF_033339195.1 Vibrio sp. 811 | reverse complement strand
TTGGATGCCACGTCCAGCCACTTTTGGATTCGGATCTTCCATCGCACACACTACTCGCGCCACTTTGGCTTTTATCAACCCTTCAGCGCAAGGTGGCGTGCGTCCATAGTGGGAGCACGGTTCAAGGGTAACGTATGCCGTTGCACCTTCGGCTTTATCACCAGCCATACGCATCGCGTGCACTTCAGCATGCGGCTCTCCAGCGCGATGATGATAACCTTCACCAACGATCACGCCATCACGAACAATTACGCAACCGACGTTCGGGTTTGGAGCCGTCGTATAAATGCCGCGTCGAGCTAACTTGAGCGCACGCGACATCATTGAAAAATCTTGAGGAGAAAATGGAGATGCAGAAGTGTGTTGAGGCATGATTTAATCAGTCTTCAAGGCGGGCAATTTCTTCGCCGAATTCACGAATATCTTCAAAGCTACGATAAACCGATGCAAAACGGATGTAAGCCACTTTGTCGAGCTCTTTAAGCTGATCCATAACCAAGTTACCAATCATTTGGCTCGGTACTTCACGCTCACCAGTTGCGCGGAGTTGCGACTTAATCATACTGATTGCAAGCTCGATAGAGTCGGCACTTACCGGACGTTTCTCTAATGCGCGCTGAATGCCACCGACCATTTTATCTTCATCGAATGGTTCACGATTGCCATTCGACTTAATGACTTTAGGCATGACC
>NZ_JAWOUB010000418.1:0-696 GCF_033339195.1 Vibrio sp. 811 | reverse complement strand
CAGGTCTACAGGTTAAATATGGTGTTGGCATCTTCAACTCGCTGGGTGAGTTCACGGTGCGTTACCGATTGATGCAAGACCTGTATTTAGAGGCGGTATCTGGTGTAGATAGCGCAGTTGACCTACTCTATCAATTTGAATTTGATTAGGGCGCACGTCCTAACCACACAGAACTCATAGCTAAGGAGTGGTTATGCAGCATTTGATTTTTGTCTACGGCACGTTACGTAAGGGAGAGTATAACCATCATTATTTGAGCTCGGCTCAATTTCTTGGTTTACATGAAACGGACGCCCAATTTTCGCTCTACGATGTAGGCTCGTACCCAGCGCTGTCAGAAGGGCAGCGCTCAATCCAAGGCGAAGTTTATCTGATTGATGATGATACTTTGGTGGCGCTCGATCAGCTTGAAGACGTACCTGTCGAATATCGTAGAGAGAGCATTGCAACGCCATTTGGCCAAGCGTGGATTTACTTGTATCAAGACCCGGAGCAGCTTACGGAAGAGATAGCGTCTGGTGATTGGTGTCAAAGGGTGTGAACTATACTTAAGTAACCATCGTAAGAACGTTGTCGAGATTTAAAAACGTTTCTAAACACGTTAGAAAACGACAAGTCAGAAAAGTAAGGAGTGATGATGAGAGTGTTAATAATTGGCGCGATGATGATGCTTCTGTCTGCTTGTGCGCAAACCAC
>NZ_JAWOUB010000417.1:0-696 GCF_033339195.1 Vibrio sp. 811 | reverse complement strand
TGGTTTTCAAATCATTACGGTAAAACTCGATAGGTGAATCGAGAAGGTTACCTTGTCCTTCAGTGATGTCTTCACCGCGGATTTCATGCAATGCCTGAAAACGATAATCCACGACTAAACGATGACGATGATTGAATTCAAAAAAATTGGTGAACTGAAAGGTATGGTCATCGTAATCATTCTTATCGTCCGAAGAAAAGCCCGCTTTCAGCTTGTACTGAATGTCTGCGCGATATTGATTGCGTTCGATACGTGCCAACAAGCTAGGCTCTAGTCCCCAAATGTTTACGGATTCTATATCTTGAGATTTTTCCGCTTTGTTTATGTTGTCGTCGCCTTCGTAGAAGGCTTTGACCAATGGGATAAACTCAATGCCAGATTCAGTTTGATACGCCATTGGCTCTGCGAATGCAGCTGTTGAACAAAGGGCAAGCGCAAGCGCTGGAGTTGTTGTTTTCATCATCGCCGCCTTAGTACGCATTGGAGCCAGTAAAGCCTTTGAACACGGTAAGGAAGATGATTTTGATGTCCATCCAAACTGACCAATGATGGATGTAATCCAAATCAAACTCGACGCGCTTTTCCATCTTATCGAGCGTGTCGGTTTCGCCGCGATAGCCGTTGATTTGAGCCCAACCTGTAATGCCTGGTTTGACTTTGTGGCGCAACATGTAGCGGGCGACAATCTGACGATAT
>NZ_JAWOUB010000416.1:0-696 GCF_033339195.1 Vibrio sp. 811 | reverse complement strand
ACATCACGCAGCGAACCATGGTCTTTAAAGTTAGCATTTACTAACAGCGAATTCAGGCTAGCGTCTGCAATACTGACTGTGCCTTCCGCCAAGTGACGTTTGCCTTGGTTACTCCAGCGAAGCTGTTCAATATCGAGTCGACGAGTTTCGCCCGATACCGATTTGTACCAGACGCGTGAATTCGTAATGGTGAAGTCTTCAAACTGGCGCAGCAATAGTGAGTCCAGCTGATCAATCAGCTTAACTTCATTTTGGTCAACATCAGTGGTCGGCTCTTGATTGCTCGACGTAGGTAGAAGATCGACCGTGCGAATATCTAATGCCAAGTTATGAATGGTTAAGTCTGCCACGACGGGCTTAAACTGAAGTAATGATTGAATCAAATCGAATTCAATTTGAATTTCATCAACGGCGAATCGAGCTTCTTGGTTATTCGGTAAGTTAGCTTCTAAGCCGAGTAACGCGATAGAGGGATGGCTATTACGCCAAGAACCAGCAACGCTGGAGATAGAAAAGTCAAAACCTGTGCCTTGTTTGACCCAGGTTTTGATCTCTTCTTGGAAGTGGTTAAGTTGTGGCAATGTGACGCGTAGAGTGGTCACTAGAATGGCTAAAAAAACCAAGACAGTGACTAACGTCCACGCGCAAAAACGCCCAAAACGGTTAAAACCAGAATTCACAAATGTTCCAATTACA
>NZ_JAWOUB010000415.1:0-697 GCF_033339195.1 Vibrio sp. 811 | reverse complement strand
TCTGAGTTTGGATGAGTTCTTTGATAATGGCGCACTGCTCAGTGAGATTCTTCAAGAGCGTCTAACCAAAGCACAAAGAGATGAGCAGGTGCTTCGATATGTGGCGCGCTTAGAGAAAAATGGCAAAGCGACGGTGGGCGTAGAAGCATTACCGCGCGAACATGCGCTGGCTAACTTGCTGCCATGCGACAACATTTTTGCGATTGAAAGTAAATGGTACAAGGACAACCCTTTGGTGATTCGTGGCCCAGGTGCAGGACGCGAGGTGACCGCTGGTGCAATCCAATCGGATCTCAACCGCTTAGCTGGATTATTCTAAACTTTGCGAGATGCCTAAAAACCCTGGAATTCATCCGGTGTTTTTTATTCCTTCCTCAGTGCCATACTTAAAATAAGATTCGCCATTTTCAAACGTTGTTATGAGTAAATAGCAGATGCGAATTAACTTGAACTATCCTCATTATTAACGTGAGAAAAATTCATAATCACAAGGTTGACATTAAATCACATTCAATACATTCTGTAGACATATAGACGTCTAAACGTCGATTCAAGGATTTTGATTTCGTGGCGGAGTGCCACAGGGAGAGTAAGATGGGATACACGCACGCAGGCCATATCGACGCCTTAAACCAGAATATCGCTGAGTTGTCAGATAACATTAATGTCTCGTTTGAGTTTTTTCCGCCAAGCAGCG
>NZ_JAWOUB010000414.1:0-698 GCF_033339195.1 Vibrio sp. 811 | reverse complement strand
TAGTACATAGGGCGGAATCGATATGGAAAAACCATTACGTATTGGCATCATTGCTGGCGAGTTATCTGGTGACACGCTAGGGGAAGGCTTTATCAAGGCAGTGAAAGAGCGATACCCGAATGCAGAGTTCGTTGGCATCGGTGGGCCAAAAATGATCGCACAAGGCTGTGAATCTCTTTTTGATATGGAAGAGTTAGCTGTAATGGGCTTAGTTGAAGTGCTTGGACGATTACCTCGTTTGTTAAAAGTAAAAGCTGAGCTTGTTAAGTACTTCACTCAGAACCCGCCAGATGTTTTTGTCGGTATTGATGCGCCAGATTTTAACTTGCGTCTAGAGTTAGATTTAAAGCAAGCAGGCATTAAAACCGTGCACTACGTGAGCCCTTCAGTATGGGCGTGGCGTCAAAAGCGTATCTTCAAAATCGAGGCTGCGACCAACCTGGGACTGGCTTTTCTACCGTTTGAAAAGGCGTTTTACGATAAATTTAAAGTGCCTTGTGAGTTTATCGGCCACACCTTAGCGGATGCTATTCCTTTGCAATCTGAGCAAGCGCCTGCGCGAGATCTGCTAGGACTTGAACAAGACAAAAAATGGTTAGCAGTTTTACCGGTTAGCCGAGATAGTGAGCTCAAGATGCTCTCTCAGCCATTCATTGAGACGTGCAAGCTTCTGCACCAAAAATACCCCGGTTTGGGCT
>NZ_JAWOUB010000413.1:0-699 GCF_033339195.1 Vibrio sp. 811 | reverse complement strand
GCGAAAACTCATTTAAAACTCGTCTTGGTTACTTAGGTCTGACTCACGATACATACGGTCGTGCAGTGGGTGGTACGCAATGGGCACCTTACTACGACGTAGCTGGCGTAGCAGATATGCCGATTGCATTTGCGAACGACTTTATCTATGACGACCACGGCAACCTAGGCACTGGCCGCGCAGAGAAAATGATCTCTTACCGCAACGCAATCGAACTTGGCGAAGCAGGCAAAATTAACGTTGGTCTAGGTTGGCAAGGTACGAACGAAGCGACGGATACGCATACATACGATGACCGCGTACAAGTTGCCATTTCTTACGCGATCATGAGCGCAAAAGTGGGTTACACGTACAACGGTGGCGACTTCCAAGATTCAGCGTACATCGGTAAGCATTCAGCTGAATCTCACCTAGTCTCTGCGGCATACGGTTCTTACGGTCAAGGCTTGTACCTAGCAGCGGTTTACGGCTCGAACGAAAACATGAACTTCGCTGATAAAACTCGTCTAGCTGAAAGCGACGCGTACGAAGCGTTGATCGCTTATGCACTGCCTAATAGCCTAAATCTGAGCATCAACTACGAAATGGTTGAAGGCAAAGACGTGAAAGGCGCGAAGACAGAAACGGCTCGTGAAGAAATGGCGCTGCAAGCAGAATACAACTTCACACCTAAGTTTGTGGGTTATGCGGGTTACCAGT
>NZ_JAWOUB010000412.1:0-699 GCF_033339195.1 Vibrio sp. 811 | reverse complement strand
ATTTGAATTGTCGGATAATCTTGGTAAGTCACGATGTACCATTCCGTTCCACTGCGAACCGTCGGATAAATGCGTACCTTGTTATTCAGCTGATGCTCATCAAGAAAAGCTTGCACATCTTCCATTGATGTCATGGCTGCCAACTGCAAGGTGTACGCTCTTGGAGATAACGCTTTTAACTCTTCACGTGAAAACGAGAATTTGACGATAGGTTTACTTGAGGTAGTCTCTGTTTTCGCAACCTCTTCTGATGCGGCATCGCTTGGCTTCACCACTTTAATCAAAGAAGAGTTTGTCTCTGACTGGGTTTTCGCTTGAGGTTCAGCCCCTTCTACTAACGCTTTAATATTGTCTGTATTCGCTTGCTCAGGCTTACCTTCTAACAGAGCATCAACCACGTCAGATTCAATCACCACACGCTGCTGGGTGTCATCATTTCCGACGCTTGCTACTTCTTCTGTCACCGTTGGTGGCAATGAGTTGGAATCGTCAGTCGCATCTGATAAATCGCCGTCATTTGGCAAGTCGTCAGTCACTGAGGTTAAATTAGATTCTGATGGCGAAAGAGTCGGCTCAGTGAGTGTCGGAATGGCAGTTTGCTCGATGCTTCCCGTGATCTGCTGCGCTTTGTCATCTGGGCTTGGCTGATTAAACATCCACCAATAACCACCAGCGGCCAGCAACAGTAGCACCAAAACC
>NZ_JAWOUB010000411.1:0-700 GCF_033339195.1 Vibrio sp. 811 | reverse complement strand
AAAGCGGGTTCAAAATGTCGGCTTGGCGACGAAATGCAATCAAGAGTTCGCGGCGAATAATAGTTGTCATGGCCGAAATCATATCAATCACCCAATTTTATTTTTCTAAGTTTAGGGCTGTCAGCAAACATATCTTGGTGCGTCGTTAACATTACAATGCCACCGTTATCGGCATGCTGAGCAAACAGAGCTTCAAGCACTTTGACACCTTGTTTGTCGATTGCTGTTAGTGGTTCATCCAAAATCCACAAAATCTGCTTACTTAGCCAAAGTCTAGCCAAAGCAACGCGACGCTGCTGACCCGCAGAAAGTTGTGCTACAGGTACATCTTCTCGCCCCGCAAGCCCCACTTGGGTTAAAGCAGTAAAGATTTCTTCATCGGAAGTGCTGTTATTTTGAATAGATTGGTAAAAACGTAAGTTTTCAAATGCGGTGAGTTCGCGCTTTACGCCAGTTTGATGGCCTAGAAATAGCAAGTCTTGGTGGAAGACATCACGAGATTTTTCAACCTCTTCACCTTTCCACTTGATCATTCCTTCTTCTCTATCGCCTAACCCTGTAATAATGCGCAGTAGCGTCGTTTTACCTGTGCCATTACGCCCTTCGATCTGGACTAACTCACCAGGCTTAATTTCAAACTGCAGGTTTTCAAACAGGACCCTTTCATCACGGATCGCAGTCAGGTTAGACACTTCTAACA
>NZ_JAWOUB010000410.1:0-701 GCF_033339195.1 Vibrio sp. 811 | reverse complement strand
CTGCACATTCACAAAAACCGCCCAGGTATTCTGACTCAAATTAACACCATCTTCGCAGAAGAAGGCATCAACATCGCAGCGCAGTACCTACAAACTGAAGCTGAGATCGGCTACGTAGTTATTGATGTGGAAACTGAACGTTCAGAAGAAGCACTAACGAAGCTGAAAAGCATTGAAGGCACGATTCGTGCTTGTATTCTTCATTAAGAAGAATCCATACAATAAAGGCAGGGATATTATCCCTGCCTTTTCTTTTTGTGTTACCAAAACAAATTATTTTAATTTGTAAACCACATCCACTTGGTCACGAATTACAAGAGGCGAATCTTGGTAACTGTTCGAACCTTGCTTGCTGTCCATCGCCATTGAGCGCATCAACACAGGCTGTACATGCATTTGGTTATAGTTAATTTGCCAGATGCCGCCGAGTTTTTTATCAAAGCCAGATGCAAGCGATGCCGCTTTTTCTCTCGCATCTTTGATCGCAGCCATGCGTGCTTTTTGTTGGTATTACGCTTGATTGCTCCCTTTCAATTGGATGTTGTCGACCTGATTAATGCCAGCTTTCAACGCCATATCCAAATACTGGTTAAGATCGACTAAATCTGTCACTGTTACATTGATGCTGCGTGATGCTCTGTATCCAACCAACTCCGCTTTGCCCGATTTAGGGTAGTGATACTGAGGCGCAAGATACAGGT
>NZ_JAWOUB010000409.1:0-702 GCF_033339195.1 Vibrio sp. 811 | reverse complement strand
CTACTTTAATGCCTAAACGACAATCTTCTAGGACAGGGATAGGAAAGTCAGCAAACTGAAACGCCCACGCCTGCTTAACCATTGTTTCACCATTAATGGGTGTGTCACGTGAGACATTCGTCATTGGGCGCGCTAAGGTCAAAGCGTCTTCAATAGGGAAATCGAGAGCAAGCAGCGTTACTGTCCACGCTAAGTGTTGATCGGTTTGAAGAGTTGTAGTTCTAGAAGCAGAAGCAACTGACAGAGCTCTTACTTCATCATTGATTGGATGACGCCAGATATCCAACACGTCCGCGCTTGTCGTTTCAACAGAATCATCGTGCTTAGACTCTACGTCTTCAATACCAATAAAAATGGCCGAGGATGGTTGTTGGCGACATTCTGAAACCGATAGACCAGATTGGTAGTAAAGTACAAAATCGGCAGTCTCTGCTTCTTCACATACGTCAATCAGATCGGTACTTACGCGAAAGGTATTTTGCCCAAGAACAAGTTGAATAAATTGAGTTGGGCTTACGCCAAACTCAATCTCATCAATACTAAAACCCTGTTCTTTCGCCAACAATAAACACTGCTGAACAGATCCTGTCAGCGGAATTAACGACGACGGAATAAGGATTTTAGTCATTACTCATCCGCCTCGGCGTGCACGGCTGGGTGATAAAGCTCTGAGCCTGTCGCACGAAACTCTTCAGACTTCTT
>NZ_JAWOUB010000408.1:0-702 GCF_033339195.1 Vibrio sp. 811 | reverse complement strand
AGCTTATCGCTCGTCTTCGCGCCCAACTGCGCAGAGCATCTGGTAACGCTTCTCCGGTCATGCAAATAGGCGATTTAAGCCTAGATACCAGAACCTCAAAAGTGATGTGGCAAGGCCAAGCAGTGAGCCTAACAGCGCTGGAATATAAAGTAGTCGCTTACTTTATGCATAATCCTGAAAAAGTCATTTCACGCACGGAGCTTGTGGAGCACATTTACAAGCAAGACTTTGATCGTGACTCCAACACGATTGAAGTATTTATCGGTCGTATTCGTAAGAAAATTGCCCCAAAAATCATAAAAACCGTGCGTGGCTTAGGGTATCAACTGAATGCCGAATAAGAACAAACTGCCGCTGCATGCCTTAAAGCGCTTAAGTATCAAAAGCCGATTGGTGTTGGCGGCGGTTGTGTGGCTCACCGCCATGATCCTTGCTGCGGGTGTCACTATTCCTACCCAAGTTTATAACTATATGGTGGACGACACGCGCTCCCAACTGAGCATCTTTATGGATGAAATCGCCGCACAATTGGAAGTCGATCATACAGGCCATCTTTCGTTAGCAGCTCAACTGTCGGATCCTCGCTTTAGTCGCCCGTACAGCGGCTTATATTGGAGTGCATCGACAGACACAAGCCTCGAACGCTCTCGCTCGTTGTGGGATAAAAGAATCGAGTATAAAGGACTCGATAAAGATGCGTAT
>NZ_JAWOUB010000407.1:0-702 GCF_033339195.1 Vibrio sp. 811 | reverse complement strand
GTGGTTTTTTCTTAGCAATGGCCGCGACCAAATACCGTTTGGATGTGAACCTCGCTAGGGTGTTGCTCAAGCCGTTTGGGCAAAACCCAAAATTTGTCATGTTAGGCCTGATGCTGATCACCGCAATATTCTCGATGTTTATGTCGAATACCGCGACTACCGCAATGATGTTGTCGATCTTAACGCCAGTTATCGCCGTGTTCGGGCCTAAAGACCCTGGTCGAATTGCATTTGCGCTTTGTATTCCTGTTGCTGCGAACATCGGTGGTATTGGTACGCCAATCGGTACGCCACCAAACGCGATTGCTCTGAAATACCTCGTGGGTGATAACTTGATTACCTTTGGGGAGTGGATGGTGTTCGGCGTACCATTTGTGGTGATCATGATGGCGCTTGCTTGGCTTCTGATAGGTTATTTATACAAAGCCGAGCAGACGAAAATTGATCTGAACATCAAAAGTAAGTTCCTAAAAACACCAAAGGCGATGATTGTTTACGTCACATTCGCTGGCACCATCATTCTTTGGTTGATGGGCTCAGCGCATGGCATGAACTCATACACCGTCGCTTTAATTCCGGTTGCCGTATTCTCGCTGACAGGGATCATCAACAAAGAAGACCTCAAAAAGATCTCTTGGGATGTGCTTTGGTTAGTCTCGGGTGGTATTGCTCTCGGTTTAGCGCTCGACAAAACAGGGCTTG
>NZ_JAWOUB010000406.1:0-703 GCF_033339195.1 Vibrio sp. 811 | reverse complement strand
CGTAACAAATCTCTCTTATTCTTGCTGTCTTCGCTACGCTTTACCGAATGGTCACCTCTTGCTAATTAGGCATAAAAATTATCGGTTTAGACATGAGTTCAAGCTCACATTAAGCAACCTGACACTCACAAGTGGCGAGAAATAAACCATACTCTGTTAAAGGAACGTATTTTTCTTGAAAATAGCTGCGTGTTACTTATTGTTTACATTTAGAGGAATGTCTAGGGAGATGGCTATTGAGACTTGAAAGAACTTTTGACCCAAATGACTTGTCGACGCAAAACATGGAAAGCCCAATATGTTTACCGATCGGCTTTGTTCACTTTTTGGCTCAATCACAGACGTTACAGCAGGTGCTCGATACTGTCGCAGAATGGATCAATCGGATTTTTGAATCTGACCGCACCAGCATTACGCTGTACGAAAACAGTGACTACCTCAAGGTCTACTCTTTTTCCGGCAATAAAGCGCTTCCTGCCGATTTTCTCGTGCCGATTGATCAAGCCTTCGTCGGGCGTGTGTTCAAAAACCAACAACTGATCATTTGTGACGACGTTTCTCAATCCGACGAGCTAGATTGCGTCATGTTGACCTCCAGCGGTATGGGCACGTGTATGGATGCGCCGCTGATGCATGGTCAAATGTGCTTGGGCACGCTTAACGTCGCGCATCATCAAACCCATTTTTATACCAAGGAACAAGC
>NZ_JAWOUB010000405.1:0-704 GCF_033339195.1 Vibrio sp. 811 | reverse complement strand
CTGTTCTCGAAAAAATGGCCGAGCCACAAGTGGCGATCGTTTCAATGACGATAACCGAGAAAGGCTACTGCGCCGACCCTGCAACGGGCACGCTTGATAAAAACAACCCGCTAGTCATTGCTGACCTAGCCAACCCAACGGAGCCAAAATCAGCCTTGGGTTACATAGTGCAAGCACTGAAAATGCGTCGTGAACGCGGCCTAACGCCATTTACCGTGATGTCTTGCGATAACGTGCAAGAGAACGGTCACGTAGCAAAAGCAGCGGTACTGGAATTCGCTCAACTGCTTGACCCAGAATTGCGCGACTGGATTGAAACCAAAGTTACCTTCCCTTGCACCATGGTTGACCG
Organism: Vibrio sp. 811; assembly: GCF_033339195.1. Classification (NCBI taxonomy): domain Bacteria; kingdom Pseudomonadati; phylum Pseudomonadota; class Gammaproteobacteria; order Vibrionales; family Vibrionaceae; genus Vibrio; species Vibrio sp. 811. The sequence continues at coordinate 352 of NZ_JAWOUB010000405.1, read as the reverse complement.
CATTGTGCCAGCAGCAACCGAAGAGACGCTGACCGAAATCGCTGAACTGCTTGGTTGTGAAGACCCATGTGGCATCGCTTGTGAACCTTTCCGCCAATGGGTTATCGAGGATAACTTTGTGGCTGGTCGTCCAGATTGGAATGTGGCTGGCGCAGAATTTGTTGCCGACGTTGTGCCTTACGAAGAAATGAAGCTGCGCATGCTAAATGGTAGCCACTCTTTCCTAGCCTACCTAGGTTACCTTGGCGGTTACGCGCACATCTCTGACACCATGACAGATGAAGGCTACCGCAAAGCGGCATTCGACATGATGATGCAAGCACAAGCCCCTTCGCTGACCATGCCAGAAGGC
>NZ_JAWOUB010000404.1:0-704 GCF_033339195.1 Vibrio sp. 811 | reverse complement strand
AGACGAGCTTCACACTCGTCTTTTTTGCGTGTTTATTCTTCTTCTTGGTCTAAATCTTCATCGACTTCATTGGTGACATCAGAGGCACCAGACACTTCTTCTGCAGTGGTTTCCACCGCACCAGAAATAAGCAACTCTGGATTTAGTGGTGGGATAACCTGTAGATCATCCGTATCTTCATCAATGGAAGGTTTTTGACTGACATGCCCAATGATTGATTGGTAGTAGCGTCGAATATTTTCAACGTAATTACGTGCCTCGTCTCCACGAGCGTAGCCATAACGGGTTTGGCTGTAGTAACGCTTTTGTCTTAACAGCGGCAGTCGGTCTTTTACATCCGCCCATGCGTTTGGATCGCCACCTTGTGCCTTGGTTAATCGACGCGCGTCCATCATGTGGCCATAACCAATATTGTACGATGCCAATGCAAACCAAATTTTTTCATGTTCGTTAATCGTATCAGGTACGCGAGCGACGATGCGACGCAGGTATTCCACACCACCACGAACAGATTGCTCAGGGTTTAGACGATCGGTTACACCAACACTTTTCGCCGTTGGTAAAGTCAGCATCATCATGCCACGAACACCAGTAGGCGATTTTGCTTTTGGTTTCCAATGAGATTCTTGGTAGGCCAAAGCCGCGATTAAACGCCAATCAAACTCTTCGCTGTATTTTTGGAACAGCGGAGCCCATCTCGGCAA
>NZ_JAWOUB010000403.1:0-704 GCF_033339195.1 Vibrio sp. 811 | reverse complement strand
CCACTATGACGTTGGATGCGATTCCGGGTAAAGAGTGGCAAGGCAGCGTCGATTATGTGTATCCAATTTTGGATCCTAAAACGCGCACGCTTCGTGTTCGTCTTAAATTCTCTAATCCCAATGGCGAGCTGAAACCGAACATGTTCGCCAATATTGCCTTACAACCTGTCAGCGACAACGCGGTGTTGACCATTCCCAAGTCGTCCGTTATCCGCTCGGGGGGTATGACTCGCGTCGTGCTGTCTGAAGGAGACGGCAAATACCGCTCAACGCGCATCGAAGTCGGGCGTGAAGCTGACGACAAAATCGAGGTACTACAAGGCCTGACTCAAGACGATCGCATCGTAACCTCAGCTCACTTTATGTTGGATTCAGAATCGAGCCAAACGGCTGATCTATCGCGCATTTCATCACCGACCGAAGCCACTGCACAAACGGCTTGGACGAAGGGCGAGATCACTGATGTGATGAAAGACCATCGCATGTTGACCATCAACCACCAGCCCGTACCAGAGTGGGATTGGCCGGGGATGGTTATGAACTTTACCCTCGCTGACGGCGTCGATATGGGCTCGCTGCAAAAGGGCCAAGCTATTGAGTTCGAAATTCAAAAAGCCGCGTCGGGTCAATACGAAATCGTTGACTACAAAGCCGATGACACCGTTCTCGCGACTGACGTTTGGGTAACGGGAGACATCAGCATG
>NZ_JAWOUB010000402.1:0-705 GCF_033339195.1 Vibrio sp. 811 | reverse complement strand
CGCGCTGATGCCTTCTTCCGGCGCAAGACCTGCATGTGCAGGGCGGCCTTTGATGGTTGCGACGATCTTTTGTTGGCCCGGAGCAGCCGTTACGATAGTTCCAATTGGGCCACCTGTGTCCAGTACGATCGCTTCTGTTGAGGTTACGTGAGACATATCGAAGTATTCAGAACCGAACAGGCCACCTTCTTCATGTACAGTGAACGCCAATTCGAGCGTTTTGTGTTCTAGGTTTTCAGCTTGGATGCAGCGCACTGCTTCCATGATGGCAGCGATGCCAGATTTGTCGTCACCGCCAAGAATGGTGTTGCCTTTCGAGCGGATGATACCGTCTTCGATGATCGGCTCGATACCAATGCCCGGCGTTACCGTATCCATGTGACAGCTCATTAGGATTGAGCCTTCTTTTTTCCCTTCTAAACGTGCGTACACGTTGAAGCCATTAGAAATGTGTTCTGGTACAGGAAGTTTGTGAACCGTAAAGCCTAGTTCGCCCAGTTGCTCAGCCAGCGTTTCTGCAATTTGTTTTTCATTCATAGATTCGCTGTCGATGCGAACCAGTTGGCAGAAATGTTCAACTAGACGTTCTTGATTAATTTGTGTCATTTGGGTGTCTCTTTCTTTTGGGGTCGAGGGCGATACGGAGAAACGATGTGGATTCGAAATCAATGGCACGGACTCGAAAGGAAGCAGAATCTCTCTTAT
>NZ_JAWOUB010000401.1:0-705 GCF_033339195.1 Vibrio sp. 811 | reverse complement strand
CGTTCCGTCATCGATATGGACGGTAACGTGCTTTATCAATCGTTGCCTCGCTCCTCTCGCGCGGTTGATGAACAAGCGGCTTGGCTAACGACTTACGCGATGAAACAAGGTGTTGCACAAGGTACAGGTCGCTATCTTCAAAGCCAATTCGCTTGGGCTGCATTGGCGGGCAAAACGGGCACCAGTAACGATACTCGTGATAGCTGGTTTGTCGGGATTGATGGCCGTGAAGTGACGACCATTTGGCTAGGCCGTGATGACAACAAGCCAATCAACCTTACGGGGTCAAGCGGTGCATTGCGTGTTTACGCGGAATACTTGGCGCAGCGAATTCCTGAACGTTTGGAGCTGCCTTGGCCTAAAGAAGTGACGACGCTTGGCTTTAAACCGACCTCCAACGGTGGTTTAGAGATGAATTGTCGCAGCGATTACAAACTTCCAGTATGGGATAAAATGGGTCAAATCAAACAACAGTGTGAGAAAAAATCTAACTGGTTGAATAGTTTGTTTGATTGGTAGGATCTCCAAATCAACAACATGGACTTGTTTCACTGGTCAATTCTTAGTACATATTAGTGATCAAGTATTCAGTAAAGGAAGAAGTGGATGTTCAAAACGCTGTCATCAAGCCCGATGTCGCGCTATTTCGCGTTGTGGGTAAGTTTGTTTTTGATAGCCACTCCTTCTGTTGCTCAAGTCAAAAAT
>NZ_JAWOUB010000400.1:0-705 GCF_033339195.1 Vibrio sp. 811 | reverse complement strand
GGATGGGCATCTGTTGCTAAAAGCCGATTATGTTTCTATCGATTCAGGTCAGTTGGACTACTATGAAAAAACCACCGATTCTGACAGCGTTTCGTTCCAAAATGACGCATCAGGTATGGCATTTGGAGTGGGCTGGCAAGCTGAAGATTGGTTGGTCGATATCGGCACGACACCAATTGGTTTCGACCATACCACATGGGTTGGTGGTGTGCGCATCAATGGGGATCTAGGTGAGTTAGGTTGGACTGCAGAAGCTTCGCGTCGCCCAGAGACCAGCAGCACGCTTTCTTATGCTGGAATGTCTGTCCCTAGTGGCACGACTGACCCTCAAGGGACTAAATGGGGTGGGGTTATCCGTACTGGTGTGAAGTTGAACTCAAGCTGGGACACTGGTGGCCCTTACGGTTTTTGGAGTAGCTTGCAGTATCATAGTTTGACTGGTGAAAAGGTTGAAGACAACACTCGTTTAGGCGTGTTAGGTGGGGCGTACTATAAGTTAATTGCAACGGATGACCAGCGTTTAAGTATTGGTACGAACTTAATGTACCTTGATTACGACAAAAATTTGGGTGAGTACACGCTAGGTCACGGTGGCTACTACAGCCCGCAAAGTTACTTCTCGGTGTCTTTACCTATCAACTTTTATGGTCGATACAACAGCTCTTGGTCATATCAGTTGAGTGCGTCCGTCTCCAACTCATGGAC
>NZ_JAWOUB010000399.1:0-706 GCF_033339195.1 Vibrio sp. 811 | reverse complement strand
TCCACCAATATTGCCGAGCATACGACTAAAGTCGCGCCAACGCCAAACAAAAACTTTCCTGTCGCCTGCTGGCGCTTACTTTGGCGATAACCTTGATAAAGCTGATCCATACGCTGGTTCATCGCTTTACCCTGTTTGAGGCTATCGTAAAGTAGCTCCGGCAGTTCCGGCAATTTCTCCGCCCAAAATGGCGCGCGATCTTTGATTGAATTGACCAAAGCTTGCGGGCCCACTTGATTCATCATCCATTCTTCAAGGAATGGCTTTGCGGTCTCCCACAAATCGAGCTGCGGATATAATTGTCTACCAAGCCCCTCAACGTACAGCAGCGTTTTTTGCAGCAGCACTAATTGAGGTTGCACTTCCATATTAAAGCGACGTGCGGTGTTGAACAGGTTCAACAGCACATGGCCAAAAGAGATTTCACACAGTGGCTTAGCAAAAATTGGCTCACACACAATGCGAATCGCGAACTCAAATTCATCGACATTGGTATCTGCCGGAACCCAGCCTGAATCAACGTGCAACTCCGCCACTCGGCGATAGTCACGATTGAAAAACGCGAGGAAGTTTTCCGCCAGATAACGCTTGTCTTCACTATTAAGTGTACCAACGATTCCGCAATCTAGCCCTATCCACATTGGGTTCTCTGGGTGTTCAGGTTTAACGAACACATTCCCGGGATGCATATCGGCATGAAAGAAAC
>NZ_JAWOUB010000398.1:0-707 GCF_033339195.1 Vibrio sp. 811 | reverse complement strand
AGGATACTTGCAGCTTGGGAGAAACCGAGCTCTTCAGTAGTGCCATCAGCATGGTCTAACGTAACCTTTAACGAACCCGTCAAGTTGTCGTACAAATTGCCCCACGCAGATTTGCCATCGACACTCATCGCAGCTAAAAGCTTCTCTTCTTCCATACTCAAGCGTGTATCTGCCAGTTTTCTCGACTCCATAATAGAGAAAGCTTGACCGCTGATGTCTGGATTTTCGTGATCGAGAACGCGAGCAATGAACTCATCATCTGCATGCGTTAAGGTAAGTTCGAAAGCACTAAACGCTTGAGACAATTCAGAGAAAATACGCATCATACGACCAGAAAGCGCTTTCGCTTCGGCGTTAGTAGCGTTCACTGATGAGTAGCAATTTGCGAAGTTGTAGACCGTGCCCGCCAAGCGACTTGCTGCTTCGTTAGTCAGAATGGCATTTTGCATCACTTCAACATTTTCACAATCTTGCGATTGCTTATTCAGCAGGTCAATACATTGCTCAACAAGTGCGATATCGTCTTGAATTCGAGGGTCGGCAAGGTCGTTGTAAACGATGGATAAGTCCCAACTAGGAGTGGTCATTTTTTAGAGTTCCTTTTGATGTAATCGAATCGGTCTTTCCTCTTCCTCCTAACAAAATAGGATTTAGAAAGCCGATTTCTTCCATGACTAGGGCTGCTTTTCTTCCTTGATTTGTTTCGC
>NZ_JAWOUB010000397.1:0-709 GCF_033339195.1 Vibrio sp. 811 | reverse complement strand
TTCTGTTGCTTTCGCCGCGACTCTTGCGCTGGTAAAACGCGAGTGAGGAGAAGTGGAGGTAAAAAAGTTGCCACACGCGATATCACCCGCAAACACAAACTCTAAATCGAAGCTATAAAGGTTATTCCACGTGTCCGTTCCGTCCGTTGACAACACTTGAAGGAAGTAACCAAACTGGGCATCTTCAACAAAGCGGAAGGTTTGTAAATCCGCCTGAATCACTTGGTTGAGGATAAACGGCAATGGCGCGCGCGGCGTATTGGAGCCAAAGCCTACATCGACAATCCATGCTTGTTCATCCAGCGTCACCAACGTGATTTGATGGCTGCGACCTGTCGGCGTCCCCATCACGTGAACACGCCCAAGTAAGCTGCGCGCTTCAAACCCGAGGGTCTTGAGCACATCGAGCATTAAGCCATTCAGTTCAAAGCAGTAGCCACCACGGGAGTGATACACGGTTTTTTGAATGATGTCTTCAATCTCAACAGAGATGCCACGCTGCAACGAAATATCAAAGTTCTCAAACGGCAGGCAACGGTGCTGCGCTACGTGAATCTTGTGCAATGACTCCAAATCGGCGGGTAACTCACTCGGCAAACCGAGCTTGGTTAAATAGGCGTTCAGATCCGTCTTATTCATAATCACTCTTACTTATCTGATGGGTTGATTGTTTTCTACTCTAGTCCCTCTACCTAACCTCAGGTCAATC
>NZ_JAWOUB010000396.1:0-709 GCF_033339195.1 Vibrio sp. 811 | reverse complement strand
GTGATGAATCAAGCCGTAATATGTGTGTCGGTGAAGTAACATAGCCATCTCCTTATCAAGCTTACTGACTGCATAACAGCAAGCTCAACGCTCTGGATAATTCGGTTTGTACTTCAGTTAAGCAGTTTTAATGCCAACTATTCATTCGCAATTTGATAACTGTTCGTTACGCTGATTTTATCGAAATGAAGCCATCGCACCAGTACATCACGCAATGCGTTGAGTGTGGTTGGCTTTTCCAGACGACCATCCATCAATTTAGCGATCATCTCGAGCTCTTTCTCTCCAGACTCGCCAGACAGGGCGATGATTGGCGTAGTTGGGGAGCACTGCTTGATTTTTTCGCTGGCGTCAAACCCATTCATCACTGGCATTTGAACATCCATCAACACCAAATCGACCTGATGTGATTGAAACAGTTCCACCGCATTTGCGCCGTTATTGGCTTGTAAACTATTGACGCCAAGTCGGTTTAGGTACATTTGAACCAAAGTACGTTGCACCTCTTTATCATCGACAATGAGCACAGTTGGTGCATCTTTGTTGATTTGTACGACAGGTTCTGGACTTGGTTTGGTTTTGACTTTCTGATTCCAGTTGTAAAAGTTTGGCGTTCGAAGCGTTTCTACTTTCGGTGCATTTGGCACAACCGGAAAATGCAGATCAAACTCGGTAAATTCATTAGTTACCGATTTACACTCAATTCGAC
>NZ_JAWOUB010000395.1:0-710 GCF_033339195.1 Vibrio sp. 811 | reverse complement strand
TTATTCTAGGACTGATTTATCAAGGATTATGATGAACAAAATTTTCCTACCCCTCCCCCTTTTCTTCTCCTCTCTTACGATGGCGAACGAACCCGTTGAACGAGTGATCAGTTTAGCGCCTCACGCCACAGAGATCGCTTATGCTGCTGGCTTAGGTGACAAACTGATCGCTGTGAGTGAGATGAGTGATTATCCGAAGGAAGCTGGTGAACTGGAGAAAGTATCCAATTACCAAGGCATAAAGTTGGAACGCATCATTGCCCTTCAGCCCGATCTCGTCATTGCTTGGCCTGCGGGTAACCCCGCCAAAGAGCTCGAAAAGTTAAAACAATTTGGCGTACCTATCTACTACTCAACCACGGGTACTTTAGAAGACATCGCAAATAATATTGAGCAGCTGAGTCAATACAGTGATAATCCATCAAAAGGTCAAAAAGCAGCGCAGGACTTTAGAGAGGGGCTAACTGCTCTCAAAGCGAAATACAACACCACAGAGAAAGTCCGCTATTTTTATCAACTCAGCGAAAAGCCGATCATTACTGTGGCAGGTAAAAACTGGCCGAGCGAAGTATTTAACTTCTGTGGTGGTGAAAATGTATTTGCCAATACAGCAGCACCCTATCCTCAAGTCAGTATCGAGCAAGTGATAACACGTCAACCTGAAGTACTCTTCACCTCTCGTCATACTATGAGTGATGATGGAATGTGGG
>NZ_JAWOUB010000394.1:0-710 GCF_033339195.1 Vibrio sp. 811 | reverse complement strand
TGCCACTGGCAAGTAATGGGCTGATATTGGCTTGCTCCCGAGAAAGATGGGAAAACTGCAGTGTTAACGCCGTCGAAGAACTTAAACCTGCAAAAATGGAAGTGAACAATATGCCACGTTTCGCCCCACCGATTTTGATTGCGAAATAGCCCACAAACGAAATACTGGCAATCAACACAACCATCCACCAAATCTCGTAAGGGTTAAGAGCGTTCCAAGGGCCATAGGATTGATTTGGAAGAAGCGGCAATAACACGATGGAGATAATCAGCAACCGGAGCGCTGCATCTAGCTCGTATTCCTGTAATTTTTGCAACGCTTGGTGAAGTTCTCGTTTGTTGTCGAGCACCACTGCGGTAATCACAGCTGCAGATGCCGCAAGCACCGCTTCTCCCGACACAGCTAAACTGCCCAACACAAACGTCACCAACAAGCTAACCACGCCAGTAATACTGATATCGCGACTCTTCTTCTGCTGCATGATAAACGCGATACACGCCAATATCACCAACGCAATCAAGGCAAAACCAAGCAATAAAGGAGAATAGAGATCCGCAAGAATCGCGACAAGACCACCAAGTAACCCGACAAGAGAGAACGTACGAATACCAGCTACACGACTACCTTCAACACTATTTCGCATCACCCAGCCGCGCTGTGTCCCAATAATCGCACCCAATAGCAAGGCAATAAGCAGATTCCAGATAAGA
>NZ_JAWOUB010000393.1:0-711 GCF_033339195.1 Vibrio sp. 811 | reverse complement strand
GTTCATTAAGTTTGGATTCGCAATTGAGCTCGGACATACAGGTGTGCCAAAACGTCTCGATTTCTGCTTTCAGTGCTCGACCTTTAGAGCGGTTTAGTCGCTCTGCAAGATCTTGAGTCTCAGTGGGCATGTTGTCTGATTTTGACTTGGACTTTTGTGTACTGCTTTGGCGCTGGGGTGGCGTCAAATCACTATCAACCAATGCGATTGATTTATCCTGCAACTCCGAAGAAAGCTGCGTTAATTGATCGCGCTCGTCGACATTGACTGAAAACCAAACTATGCCCGCCAAAACGGCGGACACAGTGATTAGTAAGCTAAGCTTCATGGCTTGATCACGGCGCTGACAGGGAAGTGATCCGACAGGTTGTAATGTTTCCACAACCCCTCTGCCGTTGAACGTGGAACATCAACGCGGTTGTCGTTAAACGATTTCACGCCATATTCGTTGCTCACCATGACGTAATCGAGGTATTCCACATTTTCGCCACCAGATAGTGCTTCGCCTGCGAAGTTATTGATACGAGGGTCGAACGTAGACGCTGTATAGCCAGAGTATTGAGGCTCCATCGCACTTAGGTTTGCGATCATCTGCTGGTAATCTCCAGGGAACTTCAGCTTGTTTACATTAAAGTCACCACTGTACACGACCGTTTCGTTGTTCGGAATGTTGAGAGACTGCGCCATAGTGCGCATTTGTTGAAATTGACG
>NZ_JAWOUB010000392.1:0-712 GCF_033339195.1 Vibrio sp. 811 | reverse complement strand
AGGCGGCATCATCCCATTCTTATTGCTATGCGTTCTCGTTGGGTACTATTTACTTAACCGATACATTGTCGAACCTATCGTACGAATCGCTACAAAAATTGATGATTCCAAAACTGGCGGGATCATTGATATCGATTACGGAAGTGAGGACGAAATCGGCCATCTCATTACCAAATTCAACGAGAAGACCATTTACCTCGAACAAGAGAGAGTAAAAGCCCAAGCGTCGACAAATGCCAAAACTGCTTTTCTTGCCACTTTGTCGCATGAAATCCGTACGCCGATGAATGGGGTACTCGGCACCGCCCAAATCCTGCTCAAAACGCCGTTAACGGACGAACAAAGAAAACACCTCAGTACATTATACGATTCTGGTGATCACATGATGACGCTACTGAACGAGATTCTTGATTACTCCAAGATAGAGCAGGGACATGTAGAGTTTTCGAACTCGCCATTCCCCATAGAATCGATCATCGGCAGTATAAAAAGCGTTTATCATACCTTGTGTGCAGAGAAAGGATTGCAGTTTAAGGTGACGTCGTTAGTCCCTGTGGGACGCTGGTATGACAACGACAAAGCGCGCCTTCGTCAAGTGTTGTTTAATTTACTCAATAACGCCGTGAAGTTTACTGACAGAGGCATTGTTGAAGTGACGCTGAGTGAGCAAACTCACTATGACAAAACTGTGTTGGTTATCGCGATAAAAGAC
>NZ_JAWOUB010000391.1:0-713 GCF_033339195.1 Vibrio sp. 811 | reverse complement strand
CTTTGGTTGCCGCCACAAACGGCTGCATTTTTTGCACTAATACTGCTTTTTCTGAAACTTGGTCATTTAACATGCCCACCCAAAGATAAGTGCGGATCGCGTTGTAACTGCCTATCGGCCCAGTGACCCCATCTGAGCTATAACGACCATTTCTCAATACTGCCCAGTCTGGGCTAAAGCCAGCTGGCATCGTTTTCTCTAGCATGTGAACACTTGCCTTATACATTGAATCCCAGTTGTATTGCGGGTACAGAGACTGCATACGAGCAATCAGTTGTAACGGAACATAACTCGGATTCACACGGTACTGGCCGTCGGCATCAAAGCCCGTTGGAGCTGGCAACAATACCGTTCCAACTCCCGCTATGTTGACGGTTTCTTCACGTAAAATACGACTCGCGATCAGATGTCCAAGGGTTTGATAGTAATAGTTATTCCATAATCTTCCTGCCTCAACGAGGGAGTACGCTATCCACAAATCAGAATCTGACGCTGGATTAGAATCCAACACTCCGAACTGACCATTTTCTTTTCTTCCCCACAACCAAGCAGGAAGCCTTGCCGTCAAATCCCCACCAGCCAAATGTGATTGAGTCCATTTTAAAACCTGATCGAAGGTTTTAGGGTCATTGGCAACCAAGGCAAAGAACAATGCGTAAGATTGACCTTCCGAGGTCGTAATCATACGCTTGTCACTGCCATCAACGACTCGG
>NZ_JAWOUB010000390.1:0-713 GCF_033339195.1 Vibrio sp. 811 | reverse complement strand
TTTATTGATTTGAGCTTGCTCTAAGGAGTCGGCACTTGTGTGGTAAAGCGCTGATGAGTACAGCATGTTGGTATCTAAAAAAGCTTCATACAAATCATTGCCTAAATCGTAATGAGCATGGATGTTCTTCCGAGAATTTTCTTGCGAGTTTCGATTCGTCCAATGGCTAAACTTGTAAAGTAACTTGGTAAGCCAACTACCCTGCTCCTCAAGCTTATCAAGGGCTCGCATATTGAGCGCCATGAGCTTCATCAACGCAGTTAAATCTGGACTGTCCCACCAGCCATCCATGTACGCCTCACCGGCAGCGATGCTACCGCCTTGTAATATTCTGGAGTAAAAACCTGGGTGCTTAACCTCAATGGTCGCAACGACAGGTTGGCCACTATATTCCCCGTTTGGCGCAGTAAAACGTTCACTGCGCTCCTTTGTCTCAGTATGAAACGATTCAATAATGGTTAAGCAACCCATTTCCATCTTTTGCAGACATTGAAAAATAACTCCGCGAGCCGCTTTCTGAGTCGTCGTCAGTTTGCGCGGCAATGTTATAGAAGTCGTATTTAACATGCAGAATTCTCCTTGTGCTTATTATTTTTCTTATCTTATTTGTCGCTAGAGGCTTGACGTTCATTGGACGCCAAATATTTAGGGTGAGAATAAAACGGCGCACCTTTAATCCATAACCTCAACGCATGCCAGTAGATTCCAACCAT
>NZ_JAWOUB010000389.1:0-714 GCF_033339195.1 Vibrio sp. 811 | reverse complement strand
CCGCAGAAGCAAGCGCTGATTGAAGGCGTAGATATTGTGGTGAGCACACCAGGACGTCTGATTGATTTATACGGCCAGCGTGCGATCCATTTTGATGAAGTGGAAATGCTGGTATTGGACGAAGCCGATAAGATGCTTGATATGGGCTTTATCGACTCGATCGATAAGATCATCGATTGCATGCCAGAAGATGTTCAAAGTTTGCTGTTCTCGGCTACGTTGTCGAACCCAGTTCGTGATTTGGCCAAAAACGCGATTGTAGATCCTGAAGAGATTACGATTGCAAAACACAGCGCATCTAAGTCGAACATCAAGCAGTGGATCACCACCGTCGATAAAGACATGAAGTCATCGCTTTTGAGCCACATGCTGAATGAAAACGACTGGTCGCAAGTGCTGATCTTTATTGAAACAAAACACGGCGCGGCTAAATTGGTTAGCCAGCTTGAGAAGCGCGGCATTGTGGCTGAAGCGTTCCACAGTGGTCGCAATCAGCGTGTTCGTCAGGAACTGATTGAGAAGTTCAAGGCGGGTGAAATTCAGTATCTGGTTGCAACTGGCGTTGCCGCGCGTGGTATTGATATCGACAACTTACCAGTAGTGATTAACTACGATTTGCCATTCCCTGCGGATGAGTACGTACACCGCATCGGGCGTACTGGCCGTGCTGGCGCGCAAGGTGAAGCGATCTCTTTGGTATCGAAGGATGATTTC
>NZ_JAWOUB010000388.1:0-714 GCF_033339195.1 Vibrio sp. 811 | reverse complement strand
ACGGGTTTACTCAAACATTTGACTGAAATCAGCATCACATACGTTTTTTACCGCAGGATGCTGAATCATTCGCTCGGCGAAAATAACGTAATACTCTTCTTTCAAATCCTCAACATGACCGATCAACTGTAGGCTGCGGTCATCTTCGATTTCTGACATGTAAACCGTCGGCGCCAAAAAGATCACATCATCACGGTATCTCGCAAAGGCTTTCATCAACGCGACGTCATCAAACTCTCCCAAGACATCAGGTTGTAATCCTTGGCGATCAAACCATTGAATGACTTTTCGCCCCATCGCCGTTCGACTTGCTGGGATCAACAGCTTTTTCTTTTCCAAAATTTCAGGGAACTTGACGTCTGGAATGTCAGAAGATGCAAAGAAACTCATGCTACTCTCGCCAAGCTTCTTACTATAAAGGCCTGGGCTTTGCGTCGAGTCCACCGGGCAATCAGAAAGAATCATATCCAACTTGTGCTGCGATAGCCGTTCTAATAACAGTTCGTGCGTCGACTCGTAACAACGTAAGTGGATACTGTTGTCTTCAGGCACGGTTGTCATCAGTACTTTACTAACTAGCCGTTTTGACAGCGCATCGGCTACACCAACTTCAAACAAAATGTTGGAGTGCTGACTGTAGTTCACAATATCAAGCATCTCATAGCTTAAACCAAACATACGATCCGCATATTTGAAGACCAATTGTCCGAGTTC
>NZ_JAWOUB010000387.1:0-714 GCF_033339195.1 Vibrio sp. 811 | reverse complement strand
TGAGGCTTAAAAAGCCCAAATAGAAATAACAAAGGGTTGGCAGTGCCAACCCTTTTTCGTTTGTGTAGCTTTCAATTAATAACGCGTATTGCGCTTCAATCAGTTTTGCTCTTCACGTTTAAATACCAAGTCTGTTGGTGTCGACTCTTCCTCAACGAAGTAGTAGCCAGCGGTATCAAACTTCGTTAAATCCGCCACGCTCTCAATGCGATTTTCGATGATGTAACGCGCCATCATGCCACGCGCTTTCTTCGCATAAAAACTGATCACCTTGTATTGGCCATTCTTACAGTCTTTGAAAATTGGCGTAATCACTTGTGCATCCAAGTTCTTTGGCTTCACCGCTTTAAAATACTCATTCGACGCAAGATTGATCAAAACATTGTCGCCTTGCTCAGCAATCGCTTCATTGAGCTTGTCGGTAATCACATTGCCCCAGAACTGGTACAGGTTGCTACCTTTATCGTTCGCCAGTTTTGTTCCCATCTCCAGACGGTATGGTTGCATTAAGTCGAGCGGTTTGAGCAGACCGTACAGGCCAGATAGCATGCGTAAGTGTTTTTGCGCGTATTCGAAGTCCGCATCTGATAGTGTTTCAGCTTCCAAGCCCGTGTACACATCACCTTTAAACGCAAAAATGGCCTGACGCGAATTCTCCGTTGTCAACGTTTCGCTCCACTCTTGGAATCGCCCGACGTTCAGATCGGCTATCTT
>NZ_JAWOUB010000386.1:0-715 GCF_033339195.1 Vibrio sp. 811 | reverse complement strand
TTTTGACCTTCGTTGGCATTGTTTACCGTAACTTCCATAAGTTTGGTAAGGGATTGACTGTTACGCTGTAATGATTCAATCATCGCTTGAATCTCAACGGTTGCTTGTTGAGTACGGCCTGCAAGAGCACGGACTTCATCCGCAACAACCGCAAAGCCTCGACCTTGTTCACCTGCACGAGCCGCTTCAATTGCAGCGTTCAAGGCGAGTAGGTTAGTTTGCTCAGAGATGCCGTTGATTGTTGTTACCACTTCATCAATTTGCGCTGCATTTGCATCTAGCTCTTCAACCGCTTGAGAAGCAGATTGAATCTCATTCGACAGATTTGAAATCGAGTGAAGCGTGTTTTCGACTTTCACTTGGCCTGATTGAGCCACACTACGTGCATCATCCGTCTGTGTGCTTGAGTCGTGAGCCAGTGTCGCAACTTCACGAATCGTTGAAGCCATCTGCTCCGTTGCACTTGCAAGAGAGTTGAGGTGTTCTTGTTGCGTCGCAGAAATTTCAGAACTGTGGTGAATCGATTGGTTCAAGTCTGAGCTGATTTGCTGCATAAGAGCGACAGACTCTTGGATGGATTGAACCATTTTTTGTTCACGCTCCGCGACTTTATCAATCGTGATGGCGATTTCACTGAACTCATCACGAACAGGGAAGAAATTCATCCGCGCGGTTAGGTCGCCATCAGCAAGCGTGTTTAGCGCCTTGTTCATGG
>NZ_JAWOUB010000385.1:0-716 GCF_033339195.1 Vibrio sp. 811 | reverse complement strand
AGTACTAAGCCAAAGATGAAGTAACCAAGCTGGCCAGCACCTTGACGGAAAGCGTCGGCTGCCGGGTTAGCTGAATCCAACGTTGCGCCTGTCGCGATAACACCAAATACAGCTAAAAACAGTAGTACGCGAATAACCACCGCAATAGAGATACCAGCCCACGCCGTTGAAGTGATGGAAGGTACGTTCTCTTTACCTTTCAAGCCAATGTCCACTAGACGTTGTGCACCCGTGTAGTAACCGCCAACTGCGCCACCAACGATAGTCAATGTAGGCAGAAGCAAGCTTCCAACATCCATAGGCATCACCGCTGCACTTAGTGTCTCTCCCATCGGAGGTAAGCTCGTCATTGCCACATATGCAATCAGAACAATCATGAACAAGCCAAGGTAGCGAGCCATTTGGTCCATTCGTTTGGAGGCGTTATGAACCACAAACAGCAAACAGCCGACCACACCAGTAAACAGCGCACCCCAAGTCGTGTCCACGCCCGTTAACACATTAATGCCTAACGCCGCGCCACTTACGTTGCCAAAGTTAAACGCCACAGCTCCAAGCGCAAGGAGAATACCGACACCATAACCCATACCCGGCGCCACTTTGTTCGCAATGTCTTGGATTCGCATGCCAGAAACGCCCACAATGCGCCACAAGTTCATCACGATACCAAACGTGATAAAGATCGAAGCCAATACTGGAAACGCCATGTCGACTTT
>NZ_JAWOUB010000384.1:0-717 GCF_033339195.1 Vibrio sp. 811 | reverse complement strand
CACAACATTGCGGGCAACGCTGTCTGTGATAATGGGGTCATGATCGACCTGTCGCTCCTTACCCAAGGGCGAGTCGATGAAAATGCAAAAAGAGCGTTTGTTGAGCCGGGCTGTACCTTAGGCGACTTAGACGAAGCCACTCAAAAATACGGGTTAGCGACCCCGGTAGGAATTAACTCTACCACTGGTATTGCTGGTCTTACTTTAGGTGGTGGTTTTGGTTGGTTGAGCCGTAAATACGGTATGACGATAGATAACTTAGTCTCTGCAAACGTCGTTACTGCCGACGGACGCCAATTGCTTGCCAGTGAAACAGAAAACGAGGATCTTTTCTGGGCGCTGCGCGGAGGCGGCGGTAATTTTGGCATCGTTACGCAGTTTGAATTCCAATTGCATCCCGTTGGCCCTGAAGTACTGAGTGGTTTGATTGTCTTCCCGTTTGATCAAGCCAAATCGATCATCACGCAGTTTGCAAAATTCACCGAATCTGCGCCAGAAGAGTTAAGTGTGTGGATGGTGAGTCGTAAAACACCGCCACTCCCATTCTTACCTGAAAGCGTTCACGGTAAAGAAGTAGTCGTACTGGCGATATGTTATGCAGGCGACCCATCCGAAGGTGAAAAGCTAATTGCACCACTCAGAGATTTTGGTGACGCACATGGTGAGCATGTTGGCGTACAACCATTTGCTGCATGGCAACAAGCGTTTGATCCCTTG
>NZ_JAWOUB010000383.1:0-717 GCF_033339195.1 Vibrio sp. 811 | reverse complement strand
ACCTATTCCGTCTGATGAGCGAAGAACAGCGTCAAACTCTATTCGACAACACCGCTCGTGCAATGGATGGTGTGCCAGACTTCATCAAAGAACGTCACGTTAACCACGCCTACCAAGCGGACGAAGCTTACGGCAAAGGCTTAGAACTGGCGTTAGGTTTAGCGAAATAACCCACAGCAAATATTCCATAGTAAATACAAACGGAGGCGCACGTTGCGCCTCCCAGTTAAGAGAATTCGATATGATCAATTTAGACTTTTTCAAACTCTTCGATACCAAAGAGTTCTTCATCTACTACTGATTTTTGGCTACAGCCTTAATCAGTACTGACGTATCCATACGACCAAGCCCTTCACGTTGAAGGCCTGCGTACTGCTCGTCGACCATCTTAGTCAATGGAAGCTCAAGCCCAACACGCTCAGCTTCTTCCAAACAAAAGCCAAGGTCTTTGCGCATCCAATCAATCGCGAAGCCAAAATCAAACTTGTCTTGCGCCATGGTCGTGGCACGGTTTTCCATTTGCCATGAACCAGCAGCGCCGTGTTTCAGCGTCTCGACAACCTGTTCAATGTCTAAGCCCGATTTTTGCGCAAGCAAAAGTGCTTCACTCAAGCCCTGCAAAATACCACCAATACAGATTTGGTTTACCATTTTACAACGCTGTCCCTGACCATTTTCGCCCAGTAGAGTGATTTGTTTCGCGTACACATCCATCAC
>NZ_JAWOUB010000382.1:0-717 GCF_033339195.1 Vibrio sp. 811 | reverse complement strand
TTCACTTCCATCTCGTTAGCAACAATGTTTGCCAACGTCGTTTTACCCAAACCTGGAGGGCCAAAAATAAGTAGGTGGTCTAACGCCTCACTACGCAATTGTGCCGCTTTGATGAAAATCTCCATCTGATCACGGACATGATCCTGACCTTGATAATCCGCCAACTTTTTAGGGCGAATAGCACGGTCAATAACATCTTCATCACGAAACGCTGGATTTTCAGGAGCGATTAAACGATCGGCTTCAATCATACTGTTACCTTGAACTTTCCGTTACACCATTGATTTTAGTGCTTCACGGATCAGCTGCTCGCTGCTCATGTCCGGTTTAGCAATTTGAGAAACGACTTTCGACGCTTGAGTTGGCTTGTAGCCTAGAGCAAGAAGTGCGCTGACCGCCTCTTCTTCTGCACTATTTGACGAAGCGGCAGCCGAGTCAGTAGGAGCGGCATCAGTAAACGGCGTGAATAAGTCGCCAGCTCCCCAACCTTTTAAGCGGTCTTTCATTTCAACGACTAAACGCTCGGCGGTTTTCTTACCAACACCAGGTAACTTCACAAGCGTAGAAACATCTTCACGCTCTACACAAGACACAAACTGGCTCGCTGTCATGCCTGAAAGAATACCTAAGCCAAGTTTAGGGCCAACGCCGTTTGCTTTGATCACTTCACGGAATAGCGCACGCTCTTTTACTGTATTAAAACCGTAAAGCAATTGC
>NZ_JAWOUB010000381.1:0-718 GCF_033339195.1 Vibrio sp. 811 | reverse complement strand
GACCGACGGTTGCGGATGCTGCCACCACGTTGTGAATGGCAATCATGTTACCCGCAGCCGCGCCAACGGCTTGCAGTGACACTACAACCACGCTTGAGATAGACAATGTCTGCGCGACTTCGAATTGGAACTGGCTGAACATCATGTTCGATACGGTATTCGAACCTGCGATGAATGCACCTAGCGCACCAACCGTTGCACTCAGTGCTGGGAATGCAGAGCCAACGAGGTCTGGGGCAAAGTTCGCGGTTGTTACAGGCATACTTGCTAGGTCAGCACCGTTCACACCTGAGTTGATGAAGATACGTACCATCGGGATAGTGAACACCAATACGAAGCCTGCACCGATTAGCGTTTTGCTTGACTCGCCGAATGCTTCACGCAAAGGTTTTGCGCTACCGCTTTGCAATACAGCAGCAAGCAGAGCAACGAACACCAGTACACCACCAGGAAGGTAAAGCGGCTGAATCGCAGCGCTAACGCCTGTCTCGCCTAGAATGTTGCTAAACGACACGCTGACGCTTTGCAATAGACCTTTAAACTCAGAGCTTACGCGGCTTGCTACCAAAATAACGGCCAGCATTACATAACGAATCCACGCTTTTACCAAGCTCCTTGGCTTACCAGGATTGTCGTCCAGATCCACTTTCAAAGAGCCTAGCCACTCTGCTGGCCATTTGTCTTCGCTTTCAAAATCCCATTTTGTTTTAGGAACTAG
>NZ_JAWOUB010000380.1:0-719 GCF_033339195.1 Vibrio sp. 811 | reverse complement strand
TGACTTCTGAACACCACTTCATCTGGTTGCATTATTTTTACATCGACATCATGAATGGAAGACAGCTGTTTTTTTATTAAGTTACTTTGCAAATTACTCTCAGCTAGCAGTATCAAGTGCTTCTTTTCCATAGTCCCACCACATTAACTTACCTGTTTCACCAAACCCCGTTAGAAAATTAATTGGGGATAGCAAAGAGAATTTATCTTCATTTTAAGTAGAAAATATAGCACTTCAGAATGATATCGCATTGCTTTTCAGCACCGAAAAAGACTTAAAAAGTATGAACCTGTTGTGTTTTTATCCATACTTTTCAACCTGTGTTAGCATAAGGATATGATTTATAATATTAAATAATAAAGATAATAATTGGATAAAATGCCATTTATAAAAAATGGATGACTGCTCCGCTCAGTGCAATAGAACAAATTACTTCTTTATATTGGCTTCATTTCATACTTGATGAATACTTAAAGTAAATACAAAAAATAACATTCTGATTATGTTATTTTTTTCCTTAATACCTTAAAGAGACGCACCTAAATACTCCCTTCCAGTCTGTGTCATTCTCAATAATGAGAACAGCTTTCACTGATCCTCTCTTATAATTTCATCGCTTCCCACAACATTTGAAGGAAGCAGCAAGAAGTTAAATGCAGTCATTTTTAATCAGGAATATATAGGAAATGGAGTAATCGTTATGACTCTAAACAAAACAG
>NZ_JAWOUB010000379.1:468-719 GCF_033339195.1 Vibrio sp. 811 | reverse complement strand
GAGTGGCTGAAGTATGCTCAAGCGGAGAGTTCTCACGCATTAAAGCTAAATATGATTATCCCAATGACCAGTTGATGCAGAGAGATGAAAAGCATCAACTTAATACGTTCCTTGGTGAATGGCTGACGTTTTGTTTACGAAGTGGCATTAGTAGAACGCCGCTTGCCTTCAATTGATCGTCACGTCATTCAAGGAAAATAACAAGAAACTATAGAGTGAACGAATCAGGTTTTCATTTTGCAATCATCGAA
>NZ_JAWOUB010000379.1:0-458 GCF_033339195.1 Vibrio sp. 811 | reverse complement strand
GACAGCATCAAACTTTTACAAATCACGGATACTCATCTGTTCGCTGCAGACGAGGGAAGTTTGCTGAGCGTAAAAACAGCCGACAGCTTTTCAGCTGTGGTTAACGAAGTTTTGCGCCGCAAAGTGGGGTTTGATTACATTTTAGCGACTGGCGATATTTCACAGGATCATAGCGCCGAGTCTTATCAACGATTTGCTGATGGCATTGCGCCGCTGCAAAAGGATTGTTATTGGCTGCCGGGAAATCACGATTACAAACCCAATATGGGCAGTGTGTTACCTTCACCACAAATTCAAGCGGCAGAACATGTGTTGCTGGGTGAAAAGTGGCAATTGATTTTGCTTGATTCTCAAGTAGTAGGCGTGCCTCATGGGCGTTTAAGCGATCAGCAGTTGACTCTTTTGGAAGAGAAATTAACGGAATTTCCTGAGCGTCATACACTGGTTTTATTGCATCA
>NZ_JAWOUB010000378.1:0-719 GCF_033339195.1 Vibrio sp. 811 | reverse complement strand
AAGCAGGTAAATACAACCATTGGTCATCCGCACCAATGGTATGAGAATGGTTGAGGAAAGCCGTGCCCGTGACATCCCGAGGCTGGTCAAAAATGGTCAGCCCTTTGTCGCCATCCCCTTCAACTTCGAGAGATTTCAATCGCATAAGGCGCGTACTACTTTCTCCTTGTGCGTTCTTTAAAATCATCTCCATGGTTGCGATAGAGTCGCCCCAACCTTCATCTCTTGCTTTTCGCTCCTGGGCAATTTCCAGCCCTTTTTCTTCATTCGCATAAGTGAATGGCGATGCAACTAGCGAAGCCGACAACATCAAAACTTGCAATACGTGGTTCATTTTTTTCATGGTTCAATTCCTTTTAATTCTGAGTTATGACTGAGTTGCAGTGATGGTGGACGACGCTTTCAAGCGCGCGTTATCAGACGGACTTTCTTGTAAGTACGCTTTTTTATCGAATAGCATTAGTAAGGTTGGGAGGAATAAGAAGTCCACAACCAAAGCGATGAAGATAACAATGGCGCTGAGCTGCCCCATATCCGCATTCAGCCTGAAGCTAGACATTGCCAATACAGAAAAACCTGCCACTAAAACCACCGTAGTGATCCACAGTGCGCGGCCAACGGTATGAAAGGCGTAACGAACGGCTTGCTCAGCTGTTTGCCCCTCGCGGCGCGCTCTTTGATATTTGGAAAGGAAGTGAACGGCATCATCGACCACAATC
>NZ_JAWOUB010000377.1:0-720 GCF_033339195.1 Vibrio sp. 811 | reverse complement strand
ATCTTTTGGTGGTCAAAAACTACTAGCTGCTGGTGGTGGTTTTGAAGCGGGCGCAGTTACTTTCCAAATCGGTGCTTCTTCAGCTGAAACTCTAGACGTAGACGCATCTGCAAGCATCAAAAAAGTAGCAGCTACACTTGCTGACGCAGCTATCACTGACGGTATCGGTGACGCAACTAAAGCTAAAGCAGCTCTTGATAAAATCAGCGATGCTGGTGGCCTTATCGAAGATATCGGTGCTACTCGTGCGCAGTTTGGTGCAAACATCAACCGTCTAGAGCACACAATGACTAACCTAGGTAACATGGTTGAGAACACTTCTGCAGCTAAAGGCCGTATCATGGAAGCAGACTTCGCAGTTGAGTCTTCAAACATGACTAAGAACCAAATGCTTATGCAAGCTGGTACTACAGTTCTTTCTAAAACTAACCAGCTACCTAGTATGGCAATGTCTCTACTTCGTTAATAACGAATTAGAACGTACGATATTGTTAATATGTACAAAAACAAAAGCCTCCCTATGGGAGGCTTTTTTATCCCCTACGTATATAAATAGAGCTTGTATTCCCGCATTGCTCTTCAGGAACCCTAAAGCCTATTTTTCGCATCATGTTGTGAAGTACTTTGTTACATAGCTCCAATTCAACTGTCTCGCTTCCCTGTCCTTCTTGATAAGTTTTTACCTCACGGAAAGTGGATATCGCTTCCTGCTGGATACTG
>NZ_JAWOUB010000376.1:0-720 GCF_033339195.1 Vibrio sp. 811 | reverse complement strand
TTGTTGGCGGGGGTAACATCGGCGCAAGCTTGGCAAAACGCCTAGAGCAAACTTACAGCGTGAAGCTGATTGAGCGCGACTATCAGCGTGCAGAAAAGCTGTCTGAGCAATTAGAGAACACCATCGTGTTCTGTGGCGATGCCGCAGACCAAGAGCTACTGACTGAAGAAAACATCGACCAAGTTGACGTATTCATCGCTCTCACCAACGAAGATGAAACCAACATCATGTCCGCTATGCTGGCAAAACGCATGGGCGCGAAGAAGGTGATGGTACTGATCCAACGCGGCGCGTACGTTGACTTAGTCCAAGGCGGCGTGATTGATGTGGCCATCTCACCACAGCAAGCGACCATTTCCGCCTTGCTGACGCACGTTCGCCGTGCAGACATCGTAAACGTATCGTCTCTGCGTCGCGGTGCGGCGGAAGCTATCGAAGCCGTAGCGCACGGTGACGAAACCACATCCAAAGTGGTTGGCCGAGCGATTGGCGACATTAAACTGCCACCGGGAACCACCATTGGTGCTGTCGTTCGTGGCGAAGAAGTTCTTATCGCACACGATCGTACCGTCATCGAGCAAGATGACCACGTCGTGATGTTCTTGGTCGACAAAAAGTACGTACCAGACGTCGAAGCGCTGTTCCAGCCGAGCCCATTCTTCCTCTAGGATTTTCCTATGGTCAACTTACGTCCCGTACTGTTTGTTATCGGGCTGGTTT
>NZ_JAWOUB010000375.1:0-720 GCF_033339195.1 Vibrio sp. 811 | reverse complement strand
ATGAGAGAAAGAAAGTAGGCCAATCACGCAGCCCGATAAAAATAGCGCCAACGTATCCACTTGGAAGCCTTTTACGGCCGCAAGTACCGGAGTATACATACCGATCAGTAGCAGGATGAAGCTGCCTGAGATACCAGGGAGGATCATCGCACAAATTGCGATCGCACCTGCAATCAGCGTATTAATAGCGGTAGGTTCAAGATGCAGTGGTTTCAGCACCGTAATGCTATACGCAAAGCCGACGCCCAGTAGAAGAGTCACGAAACGAATCGCATCGCGTTTTTCTACCTGACGGAGGATGTGATACACAGAGACCAAAATGAGGCCGAAGAAGAACGACCAAATAGGGATCGGATGAGTGTCTAGCAGCCATGTGATCAACTTCGCTAAGGTTGCAATGCTCGACAAGATGCCAGCAAACAGAGCAATAAGGAAAAAGCCATTAATATGATTGAATGCGGCTTTAAAACCGTCTTTTCGCCAGATAGAGAAAAGAGACGGGTTAATACGACGAATGCTTTCAAGCAGTGTGTCGTAAATGCCAGTTATGAATGCGATAGTACCGCCCGACACGCCAGGGACAACGTCGGCTGCACCCATGGCTATTCCTTTGAAGAAAGTAATTAGATAGTTCATTTCTTTAGTGCTAAGTCATGTAGTTGGCACAGAGTATACAAAGATTGTTGCGAAAAAAGTATGAAATAGGGTCGTAGTTAATAT
>NZ_JAWOUB010000374.1:0-720 GCF_033339195.1 Vibrio sp. 811 | reverse complement strand
AAACTTCTTTGCATCATCTATATCGCTAAACTCACCAACGCAATAACGCTTCCATAAGCCGTGAGTGTAGGAATACACTTTGCCATAGTTGCCTTTCAGATAATTTAGGTAATCTGACGGAATGACTTTATAGGTTGCTAATACTTGAATTCGATAAATTGACGGCGCTTTAGGACGTAAGTTTTGCGGGTCTAATACTGAGCGCGCTACGTACTTTGGTTTCAAATCGACAGATTTCGTATCCATTTCCATATTTTTCTTTTCCTTTGACTTCGCGACCTGTTTGGGTGGAACTTTTGTATCTATTTTTTTACTCAGAGGTTTAACGCTCTTCATGAGCTTTTTCAGTTTGACTCGTGCGTCTTGCTCGCTACTGTCGTGTTTCAAAACCTCCAACGCCACATCCGGACGATTCGACCGAGTCGACGCCAAAAGGAGATTTGAACGTACCTTTTCATCATTTGGATTGGCAGCAAACAAGCCATAGAGCAGCTCCATCGCGGGCTCTGGTCTGCCTTGCAACATCATCACTACTGCAATATTGTTGTTTGCCTCACGGTCTGATGCGCCATTCTTCTTACTGTCATTAAAGTGAGAAATTGCACCATCATAGTCTTTTTTACGCGCAAGTATTTTGCCTTTTAGAAGGTAGTAATCACCCTCTGGACCGCCATTATCTAAATACTCTTCTAAGTAACGTTCACTCGCATCGTAATTGGA
>NZ_JAWOUB010000373.1:0-721 GCF_033339195.1 Vibrio sp. 811 | reverse complement strand
TGGTGCTCTTGAGCATGTCGACTTACAAGACCGACTAGCGCAGCGTATCGCAGAAAAAGCGCAGCAAGAGATTCACAGCACAGAACCAGATTTGTTCTTGCTATCGGCATTAACTCGCGCGTTAGCAGGCGCTCCAACTGAAGTCTCTTTACCAGTACTAGAAGCGATTTTGCAAAGCCCTCGTTTAAGTCACCAAGAAGTACTGATCGGTATTGCGGGACGAGCATGGCATCTTCTTTCTGATGCAAAAATCGCTGAACAATTTTTGCTGCGACTCGCACAAACAGGCAATCAAACCCTTTTCAATCAATTATTTGCCGATTTAGTTATGCTGCCAGAACTAAGAATGGTATTGCTACCTTTGCTGCACTCTAGCCCATCGGAAGAGCTAGCCACTGCACTCATCAAATTGCAGCAAGCCACAAAGGGATAAGAAAGGATTAAGGATGATAGGAGATCTACTGGCAATACTTGGACTGTGCTTTTTCTGTTTTCTATTTTGGCAACAACGACGTCAATCTGAGTTAGCCAAAGTTGCCATCTCACGAAAATGCGAGCAATTAGATCTTCAGCTCGTTAGCATCGCTTTTGGAGCACACAAACTGAAAACGCCAGACGGAGTCTGGCGTTGGCATACAGTGTATCAATTTGAATTTTCATCTCTTGGCGATGACTGCTATCAAGGCCAATTGACTATGGTTGGATTCAGGCCGCAGAGCTT
>NZ_JAWOUB010000372.1:0-723 GCF_033339195.1 Vibrio sp. 811 | reverse complement strand
TCAAGTTATTAGGTGAACCATGTTCGTATTTAACCAAGACATTCCGATGGAAGATCTCGGCGAAGGGATTTCACGCAAAGTACTGGCACACAGCGACAACATGATGTCGGTAGAAGTGCACTTTGAAGAAGGTGCAATTGGTGCGATGCACTCACACCCGCACGAGCAGCTGACTTACGTGCTTTCTGGTGAGTTTGAATTCACCATCGGTGATGAGAAAAAAATCGTCAAAACGGGCGATACTATGTACAAAGAACCAAACATTGAGCATGGCTGCGTTTGTCTGAAAGCGGGTGTACTTATCGATACTTTCACCCCAATGCGCAAAGATTTTGTTTAAGAATTGAAATTTGAATGCGGAGTTTCCGCAGGAGTAACACATGAAAATTGCACTAATGATGGAAAACAGCCAAGCAGCGAAAAACGCAATGGTGGCTGGTGAGCTTAACTCAGTAGCAGGTGGCCTTGGTCACGATGTTTTCAACGTTGGTATGACGGATGAAAACGACCATCACCTAACTTACATTCACCTAGGTATCATGGCGAGCATTCTGCTGAACTCAAAAGCTGTGGACTTCGTGGTAACTGGTTGTGGTACTGGCCAAGGTGCATTGATGTCTTGCAACCTACACCCTGGCGTTGTTTGTGGTTACTGCCTAGAGCCATCAGACGCGTTCCTGTTCAATCAAATCAATAACGGCAACGCGATTTCTCTAGCATTTG
>NZ_JAWOUB010000371.1:0-723 GCF_033339195.1 Vibrio sp. 811 | reverse complement strand
ATGAATTCGACAATCTCGTGCAGTTCCCGGGGCTAACCAACGCGAGGGTAATGCCGACCAAAACGCGTATCGACATGCTTGCGCCGGGCATTAAGACGCCAATCGGGATCAAAATCGCAGGCCCAGACCTGAAAGAGATCGAAAAGATTGGTGCACAGTTAGAACCTATCTTGAACAACGTTCGCGGCACTTCATCGGTTTATGCCGAGCGTGTAGCCGGTGGCCGTTACGTAACAATCGACATTAAACGCCGCGCTGCTGCGAGATATGGATTAAGCATCAAAGACGTTCAGCAAGTCATCTCAACCGCTGTCGGTGGTATGAATGTTGGAGAAACCATTGAAGGCTTGGAACGCTACCCGATTAACGTTCGCTACCCGCAAGACTACCGTGACTCTGTGGTTAAGCTGCAAAACTTACCGCTAGTGACACCAAATGGAGCGCGTATCGCACTCGCTGATGTCGCTGACATTCGTTACGAAGACGGTCCGCCGATGATCAAAACCGAAAACGCACGTCCTAACGGCTGGGTGTTTGTGGATATCGATGGCCGCGACCTTGGTTCTTACGTGGTAGAAGCGCAGCAAGCAGTGGCTGACCAACTGGTGCTCCCGGCTGGATATTCGCTCGCTTGGTCTGGTCAATACGAATACATGGAACGTGCGAAAGATCGCTTGAGTGTGGTCGTGCCGATAACCTTGGTGATCATCATGATGTTGCTTT
>NZ_JAWOUB010000370.1:0-723 GCF_033339195.1 Vibrio sp. 811 | reverse complement strand
CTGATCTTTCTATGGAAGGCCGTATGACGGTATGTAACATGGCCATTGAATTGGGCGCAAAAGCAGGCCTAATTGCACCAGATGAAACCACGTTTGAATACATCAAAGGTCGTAAGTTCTCACCGCAAGGCGCAGATTTTGATGCCGCAGTAGAGTACTGGAAGACGTTAAAAACTGACGCAGATGCCGAATTTGATGCCGTAGTAACGCTAAACGCTGCTGACATCAAACCACAAGTAACTTGGGGCACAAACCCAGGTCAGGTCATTGCCGTTGACCAACCGATTCCAGCACCAGAAAGCTTCACAGATCCAATCGAAAAAGCGTCTGCTGAAAAAGCATTGGCTTACATGGGCCTAGAAGCAGGTAAATCATTGTCTGACTACCAAGTAGATAAAGTGTTTGTTGGCTCTTGTACGAACTCTCGCATCGAAGACATGCGCGCTGCCGCCGTCGTGGCGAAAGGCCGTAAGGTCGCATCGCACGTTCAAGCTTTGATTGTCCCGGGCTCAGAACAGGTGAAAGCACAAGCAGAAGCCGAAGGCTTGGATGTCATCTTTAAAGAAGCGGGCTTTGAATGGCGTCTACCAGGTTGTTCAATGTGTTTAGCAATGAACAACGACCGCTTAGGTCCTCACGAGCGTTGTGCATCCACATCAAACCGTAACTTTGAAGGCCGTCAGGGCCGTGATGGTCGCACTCACTTGGTTAGCCCTGCAATGG
>NZ_JAWOUB010000369.1:0-723 GCF_033339195.1 Vibrio sp. 811 | reverse complement strand
GCCAAAGCAAAGGCGGCTAAGTCTTCAGGCTCAGTGGGCTTCAAACGTGGTATCAAAACGGCTGAACTGGCTCTGATCACGCGTCAATTATCCACACTTGTTCAATCAGGTATGCCTCTTGAAGAGTGTCTTCGAGCAGTTTCTGAACAAGCAGAAAAGCCACGAATTCGCACCATGATCGCTGCAGTTCGCTCCAAAGTCACCGAAGGTTACCCATTGGCAGATAGCCTAGGTGATTATCCACACGTATTTGACGAACTGTTTCGCTCTATGGTCGCCGCGGGTGAAAAATCTGGACACCTTGATACGGTTTTAGAGCGCTTGGCGGAGTACGTCGAAAACCGTCAGAAAATGCGTTCTAAGCTGTTGCAAGCGATGATCTACCCTGTCGTGTTAGTGGTGTTTGCGGTGGCGATTGTCTCGTTCTTGTTGGCGACCGTGGTACCCAAAATCATCGAGCCGATCATTCAAATGGGGCAAGAGCTGCCACAGTCGACGCAATTTTTGCTGGCGGCTAGTGAGTTCGTCCAAGAGTGGGGGCTGATTATCTTTGCCGTGCTAGTAGTTTGTTTTTATGGCTTAAAACTGGCATTGCAAAAACCAGATTTTCGCTTGTCTTGGGACAGAAAAATCATCAGCTTGCCGCTCGTCGGTAAGATTTCTAAAGGTCTCAATACCGCTCGTTTTGCTCGTACCTTGTCGATTTGTACTTCAAGTGCGATC
>NZ_JAWOUB010000368.1:0-724 GCF_033339195.1 Vibrio sp. 811 | reverse complement strand
AGTTGAACGCATTACTAACAAAACCCAGCCCTGCAACAATTAGGTCATCTTTTGCTTCAGCTTGTGTTTCCAAGGTTAACCAATCCGTCATGCCATGACGCATCGCTACAACAACGCCACCAGCACCATATTCATTCGATGCGTTTCCAAAATCTTCTCTGAGCGCACCAATACTGGCACTGTAAGAAGTAAATCCTGTTTTCAACAAATCAGAAGAGAGGAAAAACGGGCTGGTCATGACCGTTTGTCGGCCTTGAGCATCAGTCGCAATGACGGTTGCTTCACCCGCGCCAGAGATCATGGGAATGTCGTCAATAACGAAAGGGCCTGGCCCGACGGCCATTGAGTCGGTTTTAAAGCCATTGATGAATAAATCCAACGTCGTTGGCGCAGTGACCTCACCATAAAACGCTGGCAATGGCGTCGTCACTACGTCGGGGCGCATAGAAAAGTCATGCGACAACTGAATGCCCGCCATTCTCACCGGCTGACTCCAAGACAAAGGACGGACGATGTAGTCTCCGACTTCCAAACGAAGTCGGCGCGCCTGATTGGCGTACTCATACCCTGTATCGAAACGGGTGTATTGACTGCTTTGCTGAGACTGAACATCGCGGTGAAAATTGGATTTAAATATTCCCGTTGTAGAAAAAACGCCAAACTCAGAAAAGGCTCTGACTTCATGATTGATAGAAACCTCCTTTTGTTGGCTTTCGTTTTCATA
>NZ_JAWOUB010000367.1:0-726 GCF_033339195.1 Vibrio sp. 811 | reverse complement strand
GGATTGTTCGCTTGGCTAAACAATAAGTTTTTCCCTCAATTTAGCCTCAGTAAAGCGCTTCTTGCTGCTCCGGCATTATGGCTAATTACCGATTGGTTACGCGGTTGGGTGATGACCGGCTTCCCTTGGTTGTGGTTGGGCTATAGTCAAATTGATGCGCCACTAGCAAGCTTTGCACCGATCGGTGGTGTAGAACTGCTCACGCTGTTTGTTCTTATTAGTGCAGGTGCATTAGCATATGCGTGGATTCACAAACAGTGGTTGATGATTATCATCCCTGTTGTTTTGATGAGCGCAGGTTTTGGGATTCGCCAATATGATTGGGTGACACCTCGCCCAGAAGACACCACCAAAGTGGCGTTGATTCAAGGTAACGTCGACCAGAACCTCAAATGGCTGCCAAGCCAACGCTGGCCAACCATCATGAAGTACGCCGACCTGACGCGTGAAAACTGGGACGCCGACATCATTGTCTGGCCAGAAGCAGCAATCCCTGCATTTGAGGTTGAAGTGCCTTCCTTCTTGAGCAACATCGACAGTGCCGCGAAGATGAACAACAGCGCCATCATCACAGGCATTGTTAATCAATCGGAGGACAAGCAGTTCTATAACAGCATTCTGTCGCTAGGCGTCACACCATACGGTGATTACAGCTTTGATATGAGCGAACGCTACCACAAGCATCACCTATTACCGTTTGGTGAGTTTGTCCCGTTTGAAGATATC
>NZ_JAWOUB010000366.1:0-727 GCF_033339195.1 Vibrio sp. 811 | reverse complement strand
TTCTTGTTCTTGGTGATAGCTTGAGTGCGGGCTATCAAATGCCGATTGAGAAGAGTTGGCCTAGCTTACTCCCTGACGCGCTGCTCGAACACGGGCAAGATGTAACAGTTATTAATGGCAGCATCTCCGGAGACACTACTGGCAACGGTTTGGCTCGCCTCCCGCAACTGCTTGACCAACATACACCCGACTTAGTTCTTATCGAGTTGGGCGCCAATGATGGGTTGCGTGGCTTCCCTCCAAAAGTTATTATGTCGAATCTGTCGAAAATGATTAGCATGATCAAAGATTCTGGTGCTAATGTGGTCATGATGCAAATTCGTGTCCCACCTAACTACGGCAAGCGCTACAGCGACATGTTTTACGACATCTATCCTAAATTGGCTGAGCATCAACAAGTTCAGTTAATGCCGTTCTTCTTAGAGCATGTGATCACCAAACCTGAGTGGATGATGGATGATGGCTTACATCCGAAACCTGAAGCGCAACCTTGGATTGCGGAATTCGTTGCTCAAGAATTGGTTAAACATCTCTAATTTTGATGGTCTAGCTCAATAAGTTTTACCTAACTTTACGTTAATCTAACCAGAATTCCACTCACCGAGGTTAGATCACAACAATGCGAATAGAACCGTTAATTCAAGGTGTTGTTGCTCGCTCTGCGCATCCACACGGTTGTCATGCATCCATAAAAGAGCAAATTGAATACGTAAAAAAAGCCCCGCAG
>NZ_JAWOUB010000365.1:0-727 GCF_033339195.1 Vibrio sp. 811 | reverse complement strand
ATTTGAATCTCAGCAAGTAGCGACATTCACTCGCGGCTATTTGCGTTCTTACGCAAAGTTTGTCGGGCTAGATGAGAAAGTGGTGCTGGTTGCTCTAGAACAGACGGCAGATGTAAAGCCAAAAGAGCAAGACATCGAAATGCAAAGCTTTTCTCGTAAAACCAAACACGAGAAACACAACAGCCGAATTATGTTGCTGACTTGGGTAATAGCCATTGTCATCATCGGTATCTCAGCAGCTTGGTGGTGGCAAAATCAGCAAGAAAATAGTCTCGCTCAAGTTGTAGCAGAGGCTAATGTTGAAACAAGCCAACCAAGTGCCGATGAAATTGCTGATATTGATCTAATGACCGAAGAAGAGCTGATCGCAAGTACTCCAGCAGAACTAGCGGCATCAAACAATACAGCATCAGAATCATCCATCAATGCAGCGCAAACTGATGAAGTGGTATCTGCAGAAACAGAAGAGTCGACAACAGAAGCAACTCAAGAACCAGTTGCTGTGATTGAAGCAGCAGAAGAGGTTCAAGAAGCATCTCCTGTAGTGCCAGAAGGTATGACTCTGCTCACCATGAAATTTAAAGCAGATTGCTGGATCCAAGTAAAAGATACAAACGGCAAAACACTCGTAAGTGGCACTCAGAAACCGGGTCAAGATGTAGAACTTACCGGAAAAGCGCCATTTAAAGTGATATTAGGCGCACCGGAAGGTGTAACAATGACATTT
>NZ_JAWOUB010000364.1:0-728 GCF_033339195.1 Vibrio sp. 811 | reverse complement strand
GACGATCAACCACGTGACTGGTGACGCTCTCTTCTTCCTGATTAAGCGTATGAGCGAACCACTTCTTTTGTCCCATCAACAAGAGTGGCGTGGTCACCATCGATAGACTCACCACAACCAACAAAAACGCCACTTGTTCTTTGGATAAAATGCCTTCTTGGCTTGCCGCGGTGAAAATCACAAAAGCAAACTCACCACCTTGGCTCAAGATGGCGGCCATACGGCTACGTGCTTTTTCTCGCACTCGCCCCGCCCTGGCTAGGGCGTACAACACCAAACCTTTCACCACAACCAAAGCCACCCCCGCACCAAGAATTTCAAGAGGATGCAACGCCAGTAAGCCCAAGTTTACCGCCATGCCAACCGCGATAAAAAACAGACCAAGCAGCAAGCCTTTAAACGGCTCGATAGCGATTTCTAACTCATGGCGATATTCACTTTCGGCCAGCAACACTCCAGCTAAGAAAGTTCCTAGCGCCATGGACAAGCCCAGTTTTTGCATCACCACCGAAATGCCTAGCACCACCAAGCGTGAAGCCACGCCAAATAAATAGCGAACCCCACTCATAACGAAAAAACGAAACAGAGGACGCAATAAAAAGTGACCACCAATCAACAAGGCTACGACACTGCCTAAAACGGTAAAAGCATCGAACCAACTGCCTACATTCTGTTCACCAGCTAAAAGCGGTAACATAGCCAACATCGGTATGACGGCGATATCTTGA
>NZ_JAWOUB010000363.1:0-728 GCF_033339195.1 Vibrio sp. 811 | reverse complement strand
AGTTAGATGATGACGAATTGTGTGGGTCGGGTTCAGCGATCCAAAAG
Organism: Vibrio sp. 811; assembly: GCF_033339195.1. Classification (NCBI taxonomy): domain Bacteria; kingdom Pseudomonadati; phylum Pseudomonadota; class Gammaproteobacteria; order Vibrionales; family Vibrionaceae; genus Vibrio; species Vibrio sp. 811. The sequence goes on along the minus strand of NZ_JAWOUB010000363.1, from coordinate 681 downwards.
GGTCTTGAAACACCATTTGTACCTTACTGCGATAATCTTGAATATCGTGTCGTGAGGTGATGTCATTGATGTTGGTGCCGTTAAATAGAATTTCCCCTTCGCTCGCTGAGTAAACCTTTGTGATTAGCCTTGCACATGTGCTTTTACCGCAGCCTGATTCGCCAACGAGAGCCAATGTTCGCCCAGCGTAAAGATCAAAACTGACGCCTTGCAACGCTCGAAAAGTCTCTTCTTTGGCAAAGCCACCGCCCACAGTGAACTCTTTGATCACGTTTTTCATTTGAATGATCGGTTGACTCATGCTGGTGCTCCTTGTTGCTCTGGCTGCTTGTGAACATCGTGAATATTGGGGAACGAGGCCCACAATTTCTGCGTGTAAGGGTGTTGTGGGTGATTGCGGATCTCGTAAGCGTGATTGACTTCTACGATCTCACCATGGTGCATGATGGCGATGCGGTCGCACAGTTGGCTCATCAAAGCTAAATCGTGGGTGATGAAAAGAACTGAGAAACCAAATTCTTCTCTCAGCTGATAAATTTGTTGCAGGATCTCTCGCTGCACCACCACATCAAGCGCTGTCGTTGGTTCATCCATAATGATGAGCTTAGGGTTTAAAGACAGCGCGATGGCAATAACCAGCCTTTGGCGCATTCCCCCAGAGAACTGGTGCGGATATTCACC
>NZ_JAWOUB010000362.1:0-728 GCF_033339195.1 Vibrio sp. 811 | reverse complement strand
CCCTTTTTGTCTTGATACTTATTCATATAAGCCATTGAAATGACTGGCCTGTAAGTTTCAGTGGCTTATCTAAATTGGTATAAAGTGAGAAACCATGATGAAAAAAACAACGACACTTCTTGGAATTTGCGCAATCCTTTCTGCGCCTGCCTTCGCTGCTCAGTTGACTCTGCAAAAGGAATTAGTGCCTCGCGTTATTAATGGTGAGTTCGTTTACCCTGAGTGGATCTCTGACAACAACAGTATCGAGCTAAAAGACGGTGAAAACCAGTTAGCGGTGACTGTTGGTCAAATTGTGTTTGAAGATGGAAAGCGCCGTAAGTTTGATTCGCAGCCTCTTTTATTAGAGTTTGATGCAGAAAAAGATGCTGAACTTTCTCTGACTTACAAAACCTTCCGCACCATTGAAGAAGCGAAAGCCTTCGAACTCGATCCAAAAGTGGTACTAAAGGATAAAAACGGAAAAGAAGTGGATTTCTCTATGGTTCAGCTCCGTAAAGGTGGTTTGCAAGGTTTTCGTGATTACGAGCGAGAAGTGGCCGACTACAACAACGCAATGAACAAACAAGCGACCAAGAGCAGCATCGCGCAATCTCCGGCGGTGACGAAAACATTGAAAGAGTCGTTCAATGAACTCAGCCGTGAAGAGCAACAAGAGTTCATGCAATGGGCGATGCGTAACCTGAAGTAATTTCGTCTCGCGCTTAAACAATAAATAAGAGGGCAGT
>NZ_JAWOUB010000361.1:0-729 GCF_033339195.1 Vibrio sp. 811 | reverse complement strand
CCGAGTGACAACAACGACCATTTCGGAAGAGCAGCATGAATATGCTCGACAGCAAATCGTACAACGAGGTTTAGCCGATCGAATTACTTTACTTAAAGAAGACTACCGTAACCTTACTGGGACGTACGATAAATTGGTTTCTATCGAGATGATTGAAGCCGTGGGGAAACAGTTCTTAGCTTCCTACATCAAAAAATGCGAGTCATTATTAAAGCCTAGCGGCCTGATGGCTATCCAAGCGATTACGATTGCGGACCAGCGCTACGACTATTACAGCAACAATGTCGATTTTATTCAGAAATACATTTTCCCTGGTGGTTTCTTGCCGTCGGTGACGTCTTTGACACAAGCGACCACTAAGCACAGTGATTTGGTGGTTCGTGATTTGTTTGACATCGGCCTAGACTACGCAAAAACACTGAATGAGTGGCATCGCCGTTTTAACCGCGCAGAGGATGCTGTGCGAGGGTTTGGGTACGATGACCGGTTTGTCCGCATGTGGCGTTATTACCTTAGTTATTGTGAAGGGGGTTTTATTGCTCGTACGATCAGCGCCGTTCATATGACTTTCCAGCGCCCATAACAATTATGAGAGTGTTGATTGCGTCCACTTGGTTTCAACTGTGCTGGTTTATTGCTGTGCTTGGTACTTTTGAGTGGCAATGGTTGATGATGATACTGGCGTTGGCGACCTTGGTGTATTCCATTCTGACGGCGTTTCACTCGGTG
>NZ_JAWOUB010000360.1:0-729 GCF_033339195.1 Vibrio sp. 811 | reverse complement strand
TGACCCGTCCTGATATGGGTTGACACTTTTTAACTAAAACGCTCGATGTACTTCATCGGGCGTTTTGTATTTTAAAGCCGTATGAGGCCTCATTTGATTATAGATATCTACGGACTCTGCTACCATCGTCCTTGCTTCTTTCAGATCTTTCGGTTTCTTCAGCAAGAGCTCCATTTTGAGTATCCCATTTACACGCTCAGCTAAAGCATTCTGATAACAGTCATACCCGTCAGTCATTGAGCAAGTCACTCTATGTTTCTTATGGATATCTTGATATTCCTTCGAACAGTATTGTGAGCCTCTATCTGAGTGGTGTATTAGCTTTTCTTCACTCTGCCGTTGCCTGAGAGCTGAGATAAATGCCCGCTTAACTGATTGAGTTTTCATGTTGTCATCCACATAAAAACCAACAATCTTCCTTGAATAAGCGTCTGTAACCAAGCTGAGATAACTCTCTCCATTTTGAGTTGGCAAGTAAGTAATATCAGCAACCCACAGTTGTTCTGGCTTCGTTGGTGTCAGCCCATCTTTCACTTTGTTTGGGTGACAGAAAAATCGATGACGGCTGTCAGTCGTTCGGTGATAGGCTCGTCTTGCTCTCACTAACAGCCGATGCTTTCTGAGAAGTTCAAAGAGCTTATCGCGACCTATTTGAATGCCCTTTGTTGCTGCTAAGAACTTCAGTTTACGCGTGCCAATGCGTGGCTGCTTCAGCCTGACTTCACGGAC
>NZ_JAWOUB010000359.1:0-730 GCF_033339195.1 Vibrio sp. 811 | reverse complement strand
TACACCATTACTGCTGACGTGCGTGCCGAAGGTGAAACCTTGCGAAGCGTGCAGTTTAAAGTCGAAGCTTTGGTCGCCAACAGCGAACGTAAAGTGACCATCGACCTGCCAGAATTGGATGAGCGCGAAGCCTTTGTTAACTTCACCGTACGCAAAGACAGTCGCACGCTTTACAGCGAAGCCAACCATGAAATTGCGGTGTATCAGTTCCAACTGAAAGAAAAGACCGCGTCTGCACCTGCGTTCATCAATCGCAACGCACAACCTTTGGTGATTAACGAAGGCCGTTTGGAACACGTAATTGAAGGCCATAACTTCACGCTTACTTTCTCGAAAGTAAACGGCAAGCTGACTTCTTGGCGCGTAAATGGCGAAGAGATCATTCAATCTGAGCCGAGACTGAACTTCTTCAAACCGATGATTGATAACCACAAACAAGAGTATGAAGGTTTGTGGCACCCAGCGCATCTGCAAATCATGCAGGAGCACTTCCGCACACTTGCTGTGGAAGCAACTGATGATTCCGTCTTGATTACAACCACCAGCATCATTGCGCCGCCGGTCTTTGATTTTGGCATGCGTTGTACCTACCGCTACCAAATCAACGCGCAAGGCCATTTGAATGTGGAACTGAGTGGCGAGCGCTACGGCGACTACCCTCACGTGATTCCGGTCATCGGCTTGGATTTGGGCATCAACGGCAGCTTTGACCAAGTGAGCTACTACGGTC
>NZ_JAWOUB010000358.1:0-731 GCF_033339195.1 Vibrio sp. 811 | reverse complement strand
GCGAACTCTTCTGAGTACAAGCTGTTGTCAGAACGTTTTTGCGTTACCGTTGCTTGACCTTTGTATAGCTTAACAACCACTTCGCCATTGACGTCTTGTGCTAGCTCTTCTGAGGCAGCAAGAATTGACTTACATAACGGTGTAAACCAACGACCGTCGTACACAAGGTGAGAGGCTTTTAGACCAAGTTCTTCACGGAACTCGAATGACGATTTGTCTAGCACCAATTGTTCAACTGCGCGCAGAGCTTCCATCATGATGGTACCTCCCGGAGTTTCGTAACAGCCACGAGACTTCATTCCCACCAAACGGTTCTCTACGATATCAATACGACCCACACCGTGTTTTGCGCCTTTTTCGTTTAAGTAAACTAGTGCGTTGTATGGTGTCATCGCTTCACCATCCACTGCCACAACTTCACCTTTTTCGACTTTCAACGTAACGTATTCAGCTTCATTTGGCGCTTGTTCAGGGTCAACGGTCCAGACCCAGCAATCTTCGTTTGGTGCATTCCATGTATTTTCTAGCACACCACCTTCAGTAGAAATGTGCCATGCGTTCGCATCACGTGAATAAATCTTCGTTAGAGACGCTGAACAAGGAATGTTACGCTCTGCAAGGTAATCCAGACATTGTTCGCGGCTCACTAAATCCCACTCACGCCATGGAGCGATAACGTGTAGATCTGGTGCTAACGCAGCAAACGCGCCCTCGAAACGCACTTGGTCGTT
>NZ_JAWOUB010000357.1:0-733 GCF_033339195.1 Vibrio sp. 811 | reverse complement strand
GTCCGACGCCTTCTCAGACCGAAGGGCCATTTTATCCCGTGGTGAAGATTCCACTTCGCCAAAATTTAGTATTGAAACCGGATACTTTGATCGGAGAGGCGATAACATTACAAGGTAAAGTGCTGGATGTGTTTGGTCGTCCTATCTCTGGCGTAAAAATAGAAATTTGGCAGTGTGATGGCCAAGGGATTTATGACCATCCGAATCAACCCAGCCAAAACAAGTTTGACCCAAGTTTTTCAGGTTTTGGCGCGACAGTAACTGAAGAAGATGGACGCTATCTTTTCCAAACGCTGTTTCCTGTCCCATACAGCTCAAGACCTCCTCACATTCACGTCAAACTGTGGCGTGGCGACCACGAATTGTTGACCACCCAACTCTATTTGAAAGGACAGACGGGCAACGAATGGTGGGGTCGTAAAGCTCGTGACCATTTACAGTTTGAGCCGGTAAAAATTGATGGGCGAATAGTCGGAACGTTCGATTTCGTGATTGCTTAATCTGTTTGATGTTCGCTAGTAAGGCATCAACTCAGCCAACTGCGACAAGCATTCTTTGTCTAGTATGGGATGAGGTTCGACACCAGTCACCAAAACAATATCCACCGACGGTAGTGGAGGCAAATCTTCTAAGATCTTCAGATCATCTGTGACACTGATTCTTCCCATCGCACCAATCGCCATGCCAGAGCGAACAATGGCTCGCTGCGCAGAAGAGGTGTTACAACAAGCTA
>NZ_JAWOUB010000356.1:0-733 GCF_033339195.1 Vibrio sp. 811 | reverse complement strand
AAAATTGTCGCTTTAGGGGAAAAGTCTTGGTCAAATTCAAAGCTGGACGCCTCAAATAAAGATAAGATCATCGGCAATTTGAAAAGCTATCCGCAGCTGGTTGGCTTGTACATGCCCGACACGCTAGACAGTTACTCTGTCAACGGCCAAACCTACATTGTTTCAGCCAACGAAGGGGATGGTCGCGAATATGGTTTTAAAACCACTCAAGCTGAATGTGATCAAGCAGGGCTCAAGTGGGATGAGGATGACTATCAAGGTACGCCAGATTACACCAATGTCAAAGGCTCCTGTTTGAGCCATATCGACGAAGTCCGTGGCAAAAAACTCAAAGTTACGACCGACCACCCTCTTGCTGAAGCTCTAAAAAACAACAAACAGCTAGCTAGACTCAAAGTTATCAAACCAAACCACACATTAAACGCAGAAGAAAACGTTCAAGCATTTGGCGCGCGTTCATTCTCAATTTGGAATGAAAATGGTGAGCTAGTTTTTGATAGTGGAGACGATTTCGCAACAGTTGCCCTCTTGAACGAAGGTAAACACTTCAACAGCACAAACGACAGCAACAGTAGCGGTGATGACAGAAGTGATGATAAAGGCATCGAGCCAGAAGCCATCGAAGTAGCGAAAATCAATGGGCGATACTACGCATTTATCGGTTTAGAGCGCCAAGGCGGTATTATGGTTTACGACATCACCGAGCCAAAACAAGCGCAATTCTTGCACTATG
>NZ_JAWOUB010000355.1:0-733 GCF_033339195.1 Vibrio sp. 811 | reverse complement strand
ACAGTATAAATTGGGCTTAAATCATCGCCGTTTTTCACAATCTCTTGAACGTTTGGCAAGTATGCTGGACACTTTTAGTCGCTTATACGAACGTCACTTATCGTTCTCGAATATCCAAACTCGTTCCTTTGTTCAAGTGGCGCGCTCTGGTTTTCGCCACCATGGTCGAGAACAACGTGCAGCGCATATTTGGACACTATGCAGCGCCGATGCCCAAACGGGTTACTTGCTTTTGCTCAGTGACAACGCTTGGTTTCCTCAGACAGAGATGTCAGAGCACGTCATTCCTCAACCGCTTTGGGAGCAAAGTCGTTACCAATTAACGCAGCAAGAAGAAATGCCAAACGAATCAGATGTATTTCTCCAAGCACAGCGCACTTACGACAAAATTCTTAGCCGCAGCCAATTTGACCAACTCGCTTACTGCGATGGTTCGCACGCGAAATCAAAAGAAGTGCTACTCACTCGCCCTGTTTTTGCCGCACACGCGCACATGCAAAACTTGGCGAAATACTTTGCGAACAAAGTGCCGAAACGCTTTGTCCTCGAACATGAAAGCTTTTTACGAGGGGCAGCGATCACCGCTTTTACCTCCGCCATTAAGCGGGGCACGACGCAACTCTATTATTGCCATATTGGACAAAGTGAGGAAAACCTGAGCTTAAATCATGCAAAGCAAAAGATGAGTTGGTGGGATGAAACGTGGCGTCGTGGAAACATCCAAAATCAATAT
>NZ_JAWOUB010000354.1:0-735 GCF_033339195.1 Vibrio sp. 811 | reverse complement strand
AAAACCAGCTTGCTACCAGTCGCTTAAACCAATCCATAATACGTTTAAAAATCCCGCCTTCTTCCACTGGTTCGAGTGCAACTAGCTCGGTCTCTTTCACGACTTTTCCATCCACTTTGTATAGCAAAGTACCAACTACCTGATCTTGAGCAATTGGCGCAAGTAAATCACCGCTGTATTCCACTTCCGCTTTAAGTTTGTTTACGTCACTTTTAGGCAGAGTGAGATAAACATCGCGGTTCACACCAACTTTTAACTCATCCTTTTGCCCCATCCAAACGCGAGCGTTTGCGATATCAGTTCCTGCGGCCGTTGGCATCAAGGTATCGTAGAATCGAAAACCGTAACTAAGAAGTTGCTTACTTTCTGATTCACGCACACTTTGGCTCTTCGCCCCCATAACAACTGCGATAAGGCGCATGTCGCCATTGGTGGCTGACGTCGCCAAACTGTAACCTGCACCACTGGTATAGCCCGTTTTCATCCCGTCAACGTTCATGCTGCGATCACGAAGTAAACCATTCCTGTTATATTGAGTAATACCGTTGTACGTAAAAGACGTTTCACTGTACATCGGATAAATATCTGGCAGATCACGAATGATTGCTTGACCCAACTTAGCTATATCATGCGGTGTTGAATACAAACCTTCGCTATCTAAACCGTGAGGGTTAGTAAATGAGGAATTCGTCAAACCAAGTTGACTCGCCCAACTATTCATTAAGCTAACAAAGC
>NZ_JAWOUB010000353.1:0-735 GCF_033339195.1 Vibrio sp. 811 | reverse complement strand
ACACGCTCACGTGAATACAAGAAACCGCGTGAATGTCTGTACCTTCAATCGTAGGTTTGGTTTTTGCACACTCTTCTGTCGCTTGAGGGCAACGAGTACGGAACACACAACCTGAAGGAGGATTGATTGGTGATGGCAGATCCCCTTCCAACATTTGGATGGTTTTATTGCGTTCTAACTCTGGGTCTGGGATTGGAACCGCCGACATCAGCGCACGCGTATAAGGGTGCTTAGGGTCTGCAAATAGTGCATCCGCTTCGCCTAACTCTACCGCGTTACCCAAATACATCACAAGAACACGATCAGAGATATGTTTCACCACTGACAAATCGTGTGCGATAAACACCAAAGAAAGTCCTAGCTCTTTTTGCAGCTCTTTCAGAAGGTTAACGACTTGAGCCTGAATCGATACGTCTAGCGCCGAAACTGGTTCGTCACAGATGATCATTTTTGGCTTAAGGATAAGTGCGCGTGCGATACCGATACGCTGACACTGACCACCTGAGAATTCATGCGGGTAACGGTTGATTACGTTTGGCAATAGACCAACTTTCGCCATCATCTCTTTAACGCGGTCTTTCACTTCTTGCTTAGACAGTTCTGGGTAGAACGTTTCTAGCGGCTCAGCGATGATGTCGCCAACCGTCATACGCGGGTTAAGAGAAGCCAAAGGATCTTGGAAAATCATCTGGATTTCTTTACGCGTTTCACGACGCTGTACATCTTTCATTTTGG
>NZ_JAWOUB010000352.1:0-737 GCF_033339195.1 Vibrio sp. 811 | reverse complement strand
CCACAGACATCAACCAAAGCGCCTATAGCGAAATGGGCTCAGAGATGGATTCACTGCAAGATTTTGAAGTGAAGTTTCAGATCTCCGCATCAATTCCATTTTATCGCTTCAGCTCAGGCACTGCTTTGATGGGGGCTTATACTCAAAAGTCCCTATGGCAACTGGCAAACTCTGATATCTCCTCGCCATTTAGAGAAACAAACTACAAGCCGCAAGTGTTCTTAGCGCATCAATCGAACATGTTGTTGTTCAATCATGTTGAAGCCGGTTACAAACATGAATCGAACGGTCAATCCAGCAAACTGTCACGCAGTTGGGATCGTCTATATGTCGCTGCCGAGCGTTTTTCTGGCCCAGTCGAGTATGGCGTACATGCATGGTGGGTGATTACCACAGAAAATGACGACATGGAAAATTACTACGCACCGTACGAGTTATGGGCGAAAGTTTATACCCATGCGGGCGTGGTCAATACACGCGGTTTTTACAACTTTGCTGATGATAAAGGTGGGATTGAACTAGGTTACACATTCTATTTCAATGACATTCTTGGTGTATATCTTCAAGGTTACCATGGCTATGGTGAAACGCTGATCGACTATGATCATTCTCAAACCCGTGTTGGGCTTGGTATTAAGCTGATGAATCTATAAGCTTTTGGTATTGACTTCATCGCTTAAGCCCTGTTTTTAGTTTGCTGTTTGAAATATTAATCAATTGAATGCTTATATATGGCG
>NZ_JAWOUB010000351.1:0-737 GCF_033339195.1 Vibrio sp. 811 | reverse complement strand
CTTCACTTGTTGCTATCGTAACCGTGACAGCACTAGTTGTTGGGTTAGATCTAGCGACACGTACAGTTGTCGACTTCCTACGTTCTATGTCAGGTAATGAAGCTGCTACACTAGCAGGCTCTTTGCCAACCTTCTCTATTCCATCAGTGCCATTTACGCTAGAGACTCTGCAAATCATCTTGCCTTATGCAGTGATCCTTGCGGCCATCGGCCTAATTGAATCTTTGCTAACGCTGACCGTTTTAGACGAAATGACCAACACTCGTGGCCAATCTAACCGCGAATGTATCGGTCAGGGCATGGCAAACATGACATGTTCTGTATTCGGCGCGATGGGTGGTTGTGCAATGATTGGGCAGTCAATGATCAACGTAAACTCCGGTGGCCGTGGCCGTCTGTCTGGCATCGTAGCGGCTGTAGCTCTGCTGATGTTCATTTTGTTTGCGTCATCGTTGATTGAAATGATTCCACTAGCAGCCCTAGTTGGTGTGATGTTCATGGTTGTGATTGGCACATTCGAATGGGCAACATTTAAGTTGGCTCGCCGTGTACCAAAGCAAGATTTCTTCGTTATCGTACTAGTAACTGTCGTTACAGTACTGACTGACCTTGCTGTTGCGGTCGCGGTTGGTGTAATCGCTTCAGCGCTGATGTTTGCATGGCAACATGCGAAGCACATTTACGCAGATACTTGCTTGAACGCAGAAGGCTCAAAAGAGGACAAAATTCACGGTCCA
>NZ_JAWOUB010000350.1:0-739 GCF_033339195.1 Vibrio sp. 811 | reverse complement strand
TCTTTCGTTGTAGAAGCAAGCTGTGTCACAACAATGTTTGTCGTTTCCACATCGTCAGCAAGACGGCTGATCACTTCTTTCGCTTTCATCACAACTTCACGACCCGTCTGAGTATTATCAGACGCTTGGTTTGCAGTATCGGCTGCCGTCGCTGCGTTAGACGCAATTTCACTGATCGTCGCGCCCATTTGGTTGATCGCTGCAACCACTTGAATCGTCTGGTCACGTTGCTCTTGGCTATTGTCGTACGTTGACGTTGCTTTGCTCGACACGCTGTCTGCCGCTTGACTCAGTGCACCGCTCGTCAAAGATACCTCTTTCATGGTTGCGTGGATTTTCTCAATAAATCCGTTGAAACCTTTAGAAAGTTGCGCGATTTCATCATTGCCACGAATTTCAATACGCTGTGATAAATCACCTTCGCCTTGACCAAGATCGGTAAAGCGATCTGCAATCAATCGAATAGGCTTAGTGATACTGTTTGCAAGCAATACGCCCATCAAAATGAACACCAATGCCACTACAATGGTTGTGACCATCATTTTTTGGCCAGTTGCATTGAGGTCAGCAAACACTTCGTCAACAGGCACGACGCCAACAACAAACCAGTTCATGGACGGCACATACAAACTCGCGACGAAATTGTCCTTACCTTCAAACTCGACATTAATTAGGTTGAAGCTGTTTTTGCTCAGCAGTTGATTCGCGTTGCTGCCAAAAAGCTGCGCAATCGACGTTT
>NZ_JAWOUB010000349.1:0-740 GCF_033339195.1 Vibrio sp. 811 | reverse complement strand
TAGCTGCTGACTACCAATATGAGCTTGGTAACGAAGGTGCAGCGGCAAATATCATTGCCAACACAAGCCTAACGATCGGCCCGTCTAAGCTTGACGTGGCAAAAATCACTCCAGAATTACTTGCTAGCTTGAACGAAGTAGGTGGCTCAGAAGCAAACGTAGCAACGGGTTATCACGCGATCGAATTTCTTCTATGGGGACAAGATCTGAACGGCACAAATGCAGGTGCAGGTCAGCGTGCGTACACGGACTTTGTTGTTGGTTCTGGTTGTACAAATGGTCACTGCGATCGTCGTGGTGAGTACTTAAAAGCCGCGGCCGATCTACTGATTCAAGATCTTGAATGGATGGAAAAACAGTGGTCTGCTGATGAAAAAGGCAACTACCGTCAAGAGCTACTCACAGGTTCTGCAGAGAATGGTCTACGTAAAATGCTGTTTGGTATGGGCTCTTTGTCTTTGGGTGAGTTAGCTGGTGAGCGTATGAAAGTTGCGCTAGAAGCGAACTCTACGGAAGACGAGCACGATTGCTTCTCGGATAACACGCACAACTCGCATTACTACAACGAGCAAGGTATCTACAACGTTTATACGGGTACATACAGCCGCCAAGATGGCACGGTTCTTACTGGTCCAAGTATCGCAAACCTAGTTGCTCAGGAAGATAAGAAAGCCGCTGAAGAAATCCAGAAGCAATTTGACGCAACACGCAGTCAAGTTGGCGAGTTGGTGACTTCTGCT
>NZ_JAWOUB010000348.1:0-741 GCF_033339195.1 Vibrio sp. 811 | reverse complement strand
GAGCATTAGCTCGGCTTTTTTGTATCTGTAATTTGCTCATAAATGGGAGCCTACTGTTTGTATGCTCCCATTCTTTTTACTTCTATTTCGGTGGGGATTTCGCTTAAAGCGAATTTACTTACCGCTCGTCCATAGACCGCTTAAAGACTTCAATAATCCCTCACTTGCTCCTTGCTCATTTAGGTAACCTAAAATCACTGGTGCAAATTGGCTGATCATCGATGGGTCTAGTCCTAGTGCATTAAATGCGCTTTGTACGGCACTCAAGCTTTCGATGTTACCTAACAGGCTTTGTGCACCTTTCAAGTTGGATAATCCAGGGATCAATGACTGCAATTCCGTGCTGTTTTGTTGAGACAGTTGGCTTTGAGCAAGTGCAATTAGGGCACTGCTGCCACCTGCAGCTTGTTCTGTTGAAACTGGTAGCTGACTCGTTAGTAGCTCAGTAAGAGGTGAAGATTCTGCATTTAGGCCTTGGCTTACCATATCCATAAGACCATTTTTGCTGCTCTTATCTACGACAGTGTCCAAAAACGCATGTGCGCTGCCAATATTCACTGATAGGAGAGCTAAAGTTAGGAGAGTTTTACGCATAGTACCTCCGACGGTTGAGCGTTTTAACTTATTTGTTGTATTTATTTTTTTAGGTCATCTGACTGATAACTTCTATTATTTTATAAAAAAAGCGGCGCTAATGCGCCGCGTTATGTAGGTCATTGAGAAAAGTCTCAATTATAGAAT
>NZ_JAWOUB010000347.1:0-742 GCF_033339195.1 Vibrio sp. 811 | reverse complement strand
ATCCTATTTAAGAAATGATTTGGGTTGCAAAACCATGATGTAACACGCGGTTTCATCCTAACTGAATGATAGTATTGATGAATACTTGTAAGCAAAACAGTAATTAAAGTGACGGCTTATATTCGCAGTCACTTTTTCATGGATGAAATATGACAATCAGATACTCTTTACTTGCGGCCAGTTTACTGGCTGGGCTTGTTCACGCCAATGAAGCACCGAAAAATATTATTTATATGATCGGTGATGGAATGGGCCCTGCCTACACAACCGCCTACCGTTATTATCAAGATAACCCAGAAACTAAACAGATTGAGCCTACGAGTCTTTGACTCGATACTGGTTGGCATGGCTCACACCTATCCCGATGATGATACTTATGTCACTGACAGTGCAGCAGGCGCGACGGCCTTAAGCAGTGGCATAAAGAGTTACAATGGCGCCGTCGCTGTCGATACCCATAAAAAGCCAGTTAAAACGATGTTGGAAGTAGCGAAAGAGCAGGGCATGACAACCGCTTTGGTGGCGACTTCGCAAATTAACCACGCGACGCCCGCAAGCTTTGCCGCGCACAACGAATCTCGTCGTAATTATGATCAGATAGCAGACGACTACTTGGATAACAAAGTAAATGGAAAGCTGCCCGTCGAGCTGTTACTTGGTGGAGGTGTTCGATACTTTGAGCGTGAAGACAGAAACCTGATCGAAGAATTTAAAACGCAGGGTTATCAATACCTAACGGATT
>NZ_JAWOUB010000346.1:0-742 GCF_033339195.1 Vibrio sp. 811 | reverse complement strand
CTGAACGATTTTGACCGCACCGATGCACTGCACAAGATTCTTCTGTCAGCTGGCGTTCAAAGTAAAATTGTTGGCGTAATCGAGCTTGAAGATGGCCGTCGTCGTCAAACCATCCAACCGATGGTGCAAGTTTGGTCTGGAAAAGATTGGGTTCTGTTCTCGCCAAATTCAGAGCAGAAAGCCGTAAAACCTAACCTTCTTGTTTGGGATGAATCGAACGTTTCGTTACTTGACCTTGTGGGAGGTAAGAACAGCCAAGTTCATTTCTCCATGATCAAACAAGAAGTGACGCCTCAACAAGCGACAAACAACAAGGTTGAGGCCGATGGCCTGCTTAACTTATCAATCCACAGCTTGCCTCTAGAAGAGCAAGCGATGTTCAAGACCATCATGCTGATCCCAATTGGCGCATTGATCGTTGTGTTCCTGCGCGTGATTATTGGTCTTAAAACCTCTGGTACGTTCATGCCAGTACTGATTGCGGTTGCGTTCGTTCAAACGCAACTTGTGACTGGTATTGTGGGCTTCCTATTAATTGTTGGTACAGGCTTGATCATCCGAAGCTACTTATCACGGCTCAACTTACTTCTGGTAGCAAGGATATCCGCGGTTATTATCACGGTTATTATGATCATCTCGGTGTTTACCGTTGTAGCATTCAAGATTGGTTTGACAGAAGGTCTAACAATCACCTTCTTCCCAATGATCATCTTGTCATGGACGATCGAACGTATGTCGATTC
>NZ_JAWOUB010000345.1:0-743 GCF_033339195.1 Vibrio sp. 811 | reverse complement strand
TTACACTGACTCATGCGCTCATTGGTCACCTTTCATATGGGGGTTGAGTTGCTGGACAAGTTCATCAACTGACATGTCCAGACGTTGTAATGTATCGGCTATTTGAGGAATTTGCTGTTCAAGAAAGCGAGCCTTTTCCGCAGAGCGCAATTGTTGAATTGCCCCTTGTGCGACAAACATGCCTTGGCCACGTTTTTTCTCCACCAGTCCTTCATCAACAAGTAACTGATAGCCTTTCATGACGGTAAGGTGGTTAATTTTCATATCGGCAGAGATGCTGCGGACGGAGGGTAAAGCCTCGCCTTCTTTCCAGACGCCCTGCAATATTTGTTGGGTGATCTGATCAGCCAACTGGCGAAAAATCGGTTGGCGATCATGCCAATGCGTCATGATAAACATCCTATGGCTGAATTGGTGTTATATATATGTATAACACTGAGTTTGAGAAATAGAAAGAATTAATCTTTTTGCCATCACACAACAGCGTGTTTGTGGAGTCCGTTTTCGACACGTTGCACCGAATATTTGCACGCAATCGGATGCGTTTTTTCTATTTCAAATTGATATAAAAACAACCACTTCTCATAAGTTGAGAATCCGCAATTAGAGGTACTTCAGAGCGTGAGAAACTTACGACAAAACTTGTGTTTATCACTGAGTGAGAATTTATTGAATATTAAAATTAAAACATTCTTATCTAGTGAGAATTATAGTGGAATTCACCCTAGAAAAATAAGGACTCA
>NZ_JAWOUB010000344.1:0-743 GCF_033339195.1 Vibrio sp. 811 | reverse complement strand
CGGGTATCGGTATTGAGTCCGACAAGTTGGATGAAATGTTCGAACCTTTTGTTCAAGAAGAAGCGACCACAACTCGCGAATACGGTGGCAGTGGCCTTGGTTTGACCATCGTGAAAAACTTGGTCGATATGCTCGACGGGGATGTACAAGTTCGCAGTCAAAAAGGGCAAGGAACCACATTTGTTGTTACGCTGCCAGTAAAGGATCGTGAGCGAGTTCTGGCTCCGTTGGATTCGAGCCAACGCGTAAAACCTGCAGAGTTGTTTGATGAAAGTCTGAAAGTGTTGCTGGTGGAAGATAACCATACTAACGCCTTTATTCTTAAAGCGTTTTGTACCAAATACAAGATGCAGGTTGATTGGGCGAAGGATGGGCTAGAAGCCATGGAGTTCTTAAAAGATCACTCTTATGATTTGATTTTGATGGATAACCAACTTCCGCATCTTGGTGGCATCGAAACCACGAAAGAGATTCGTCAAAACTTGAAATTGGGGACACCAATTTACGCCTGCACCGCCGACACTGCGCAAGAAACCAGTGATGCATTTATGGAAGCAGGCGCGAACTATGTTTTGCTGAAACCCATTAAAGAAAATGCACTCCACGAGGCTTTTGTTGACTTCAAGCAGCGCTTCTTGATTGAGCGGACATAGTTTGCTGCTACATTTACGGTAGTTTCTTTGTTTACCTAGCCCAACTTAGCTTTTCTGAGTTGGGCTTTTTCTTTCCTGCAATCTGAAGAT
>NZ_JAWOUB010000343.1:0-744 GCF_033339195.1 Vibrio sp. 811 | reverse complement strand
TGATTTCCTGAACAATTAGACGTTTCAGACTGATTCGAACCGCCGCTGTTAATATGTCAGGTTCTTGACTCTTACTTGAGTACTCAGCCAAGGTTTGTACGATAGTACGAATGTCGCGAATTGGAATGGCTTCATTCAACAAGTTCTGCAACACTTTCACCACCACACCTAATGGGAGTTGATCCGGTACGAAGTTCTCCACCAATTTCGGTGCACTTCGGCCTAGCATCTCCAATAAATTCTGTACTTCTTCATGACCAATCAACTGCGATGCGTTGTTGGTTAATAACTGACTTAGATGGGTTGCCAAAACCGTCGATGAATCCACCACGGTATAACCGAGAGCCTTAGCGTGCTCGCGCTGCTCTTCACGAATCCACACGGCTTCTAGGCCGAATGCCGGGTCCATGGTCGGTTCGCCATCAATCATGCCGTAAACCTGACCAGGGTTAATCGCCAATTCTTGGTCTGGGCGAATTTCCGCTTCACCCACCGCAACGCCCATCAGGGTAATTCTGTAGCTGTTTGGCGTCAGCTCAAGGTTGTCGCGAATGTGTACAGCTGGGATCAAGAAACCAAAATCTTGTGAGAGCTTTTTACGAACGCCTTTCACGCGCTCTAATAACTCTCCGCCTTGGTCACGATCCACCAGCGGGATTAATCGATACCCCACTTCTAAACCAATAATATCAACAGGTTGAACGTCATCCCACGACAACTCACGTTGAGAAATCGGCTCGCTGC
>NZ_JAWOUB010000342.1:0-744 GCF_033339195.1 Vibrio sp. 811 | reverse complement strand
CAAACCCTAATCAATACTTATGTTGAGCTCGGATATCAAGTGGTGGAAGTGCCATGGGGCAGTGTCGAAGAGCGCGTGGGCTTTGTTCGAAGAGTAATAGGCTTAGTCGGCGAGGTAGCAGACTAAAACCTCCTCGCGAGGAGGAGGCCTGAATGATTTACTTTTGATTAAGCTTTTGCAGGAACTTATCCGATTCAGCGATCGCTTCGTTCATTTGTTTGATGGCAAATTGAATGTCTTTCTCTAAGCTAGAGAACTCACCTTGCAAAGAACCAATCGCACTCGCGTTGAGGTTGTGTTTTAGATACAGCGTATTATCACGCAGTGTGTTCAGCACTGGCGTCATCTTTTTCTCTGCGCGCTTCATTGCGCTGAGCATGGTTTTGTAAGATGCTTTGGTTTCACGCAGTTTTTGTTCGCTTGAGCGGCGCAGTTTCGCACTGGTGTACAAGTCTAACTCGCCTTGCCATTCTTCAAACAGTGCATCAGAGACATCTTCGATTGCAGCAATACGGTCACGCACATCTTGAGCGGCTTTTTCGCTGTCTTCGTATTTGTCATTGATGTTGTTGTAAACGCTTTCTAATTCACCACCGTCAAAATTGGTTAGTGCTGATAAGGCTTCAAGTGCGCTAGTGAATTCTTCTTGTGCTTCTTGTTGTGATTCTTTGGCATCTTCCACTCGGTCAACCATAATATCTCGTTTATGGTAGCCCACTTGCTCCATCGCAGAGTAATACGCAG
>NZ_JAWOUB010000341.1:0-744 GCF_033339195.1 Vibrio sp. 811 | reverse complement strand
TGGCACAAATGAGCCGTCTGGTTGTGTGCATTGCGCCAAGTCGCCGATAACAAAAATATCGTCATCACGCGTTGTTTGCAGTGTTCCTTTCACAACCAATTGGTTAATACGGTTTGTTTCTAGACCTGCAATGTCTTTGATGAAATCAGGTGCTTTGATACCCGCAGCCCAAACCATGATTTGCGCAGGAATCTTTTCGCCATCTTTGGTAGTTAGGCCGTCTTTCTCCGCCTTAGTCACCATCGTTGCTGTACGAACGTTTACACCCAGCTTAACAAGCTCTTGATGCGCCGCAGACGAAATACGTGGTGGCAATGCAGGAAGAATGCGCTCGCCCGCTTCAATCAGGTTAACATTCAGCTTGCTTGAATCTAGATCACCAAACCCGTAAGTGCGAAGTTCTTTCACGGCATTGTGCAGCTCAGCCGATAGCTCAACGCCCGTTGCACCAGCACCAACGATCGCGATATCCACTGTACCGTTACCGTTTTTCGCATGCAGCTTTAGGAACTCATTGTTCATTTCTGTACGGAAACGGTGCGCTTGTTCTGGGCTATCTAGGAAAATACAGTTTTCGCGAACGCCTGGAGTGTTGAAATCGTTCGATGTTGAACCAATCGCCATCACTAGAAGATCGTATTCTAGCTCGCGGCTTGGCATAAGAAGTTCACCGTGCTCGTCTTTCAGCTCACTTAAAATGATCACTTTACGTTCACGGTCGATGTCTTGAAGGCTACCCATTTG
>NZ_JAWOUB010000340.1:0-746 GCF_033339195.1 Vibrio sp. 811 | reverse complement strand
GAAAGGTTGTCGGGCTCCCGATGATAAAGATATGTCACACTCAACACTCTTTCTCTATTTCAGACACAAAAACAAACTTTTTCGACGGCGGAAAGATACAATCGTCCGAACATCTAAAGCCTCGTAGCCAGAATCCGTCGTCGAGATCCCGTAGATACAAACCACGAGGATAAGCTTTGTCATTCGAAAGCGGGGAAGACACCACAGTAAGGTACTCTCCCTTCGCCAAGTCAATTTCTTGTAAACGGAGGTATGGCGCAACAACTAAAGGGCAAGGTGATAGATTTTGTGTCGACGCCGCTTCAATCATTTCTCCAAGGGTCGCGCCAAAATAAAGTCCGAAGTCAAACGGTGTTTTTATCGTTAAAAAGAACGATTGAATCTCATCTGCGCACTCGACTTTGTCATCATCGAATAGTTGTTGGGCGAAGACATTCAATTGAACACCTTTTTTACTCAGGTGCTTTAACAAGTTCTTCTTTGTTAAACCTCCAACTTGCAACCTCACTTACACCACCCCTTGGTCTATCAGTTTTCGAACTGTTTCCAGTGCATGCTGAAAAACAGTATGCGCCTGTGAGGAAATATCGCTCCCTATATCGTGCCAAAAAAACGCAAAATCATGTCCGCCATCGTCTTGCGTATGAAACGTCCATGAATCCTCTAGGTCTGCACACTCACACAAAACAAAATGCCATACTTGATTTTGAAAGCCACTGTCCCATGAGCATAAATACCGAGCGGAG
>NZ_JAWOUB010000339.1:0-746 GCF_033339195.1 Vibrio sp. 811 | reverse complement strand
TCATTAATAAAAATGGATTGCTCAGAAACTCTCGTCGCAGGTTATCTGAGTATGATTATGGAAGAGCAACTAGCACGCGATCCTTATCTCAGAATCTCTACCAATCACACTCCGAGAATCGTTGAAAACGTAAAATCAGGGCGAGCGACCCTAGGATTCTGCGCTGGTTACTTACCTTCTCATCACGGTTTGATGAGCATTCATCTCGCCGATGAGCCTTTCTCTATAATAAGTAAGCACCCGCTAACTCAATTACCAAAAGCGATTTTAACTAACGATTTGAATAACCCAGCCAATACATACCAGCAAGCCATTTTGTCCAAGTACGAGATCCAACCTTTGATGGAAATGGACTCCTACACTGCGGCAGCACAATTAGCTTTAAAAGGTATGGCACCAGCACTGATACCTAAATCCATCATCAAAACACTCAACATCGCATCAAATTTCTGTTTTGAATTCGAAGAACTAGAGCCTCTAATTCGCCCAATACACATCTGTCTTCGCCACAACACATACCGCAATCAGCGAATTAAAACAGTGTTAGAAGCCATTGCTGATGTTGTTGCCAAAGAAGTTTTGTTGCCATCAGCATAGACATGATAATCACTAGAGGTCGAATCCACTTTTGACCTTTGGTAACCACCACTTTTGCGCCAAGTTGAGCGCCAATAAAGCCACCGACCGCCATCGTCAAACCAATTTCCCATACAGGTAACCCAGCTAGAACGAAAAACAACAACGCA
>NZ_JAWOUB010000338.1:0-747 GCF_033339195.1 Vibrio sp. 811 | reverse complement strand
TCACTCATTAACGACGCCAAGCGATCTCATTTCACGCCTATCTAGCGATCGACTCGCTATGTTGATTGCCGAAAAAGATCAAGCCGCAGAAGAGCTCTACCGAACCGTGCATGCCATGCTAGACATTTATCCATGGGAACGACGTGGCCTCAAAGGGCCAAAACCGACATTGTATTTACAAGACATCCTGACTTTCCCATTTACTTTAGAGCAGTTGGAAGAAAGCTATATTGAGGTAATGAAGAATGGAACTACTGCTTAGCAAAGTCACTGACGCAGGCATCGATCCTTCTTCTGTTTCTGGGGAAGAAGCCATCACGCTTTGGGAACATATCGGTCGACACATTGCGTCCACCAGCCGTGAAAAAGCACACTGCCTAGTTATCAGCGCAGAATACCGCCGCGAAATCAAACAGCTTTGTGACAGTATCGAAGAGCTTAGACAAGCATTAGAACTGCTCTCATTACCTGAGGATGTCGAAGATATACTGTCGGTCAAAGCAAGTTTAAGCGAACGCTTAGTTGAAGTTGGTGATTACAACTCTGCCCTCACCGAGTACATCGCTTCCACCAACATCGCAGTGGAATACGGTTTTATCGACGAATACGTTTTAGCGATCATTGGTATGGGCAACTTATGTGATGCTTATGGCGATCACAACCGTGCTCTACGTTACTACCAAAAGATCGACGCGATTGATCATGCCATTAGCAGTCGCTCACTTCGTTTGCGTTACAAACTGTATA
>NZ_JAWOUB010000337.1:0-749 GCF_033339195.1 Vibrio sp. 811 | reverse complement strand
GAAGGTTTCCAAATCCTTAATGCGCGTTTGCTTAAGCATGAAGGCCTTCATCGGCACTTGCGCTGCATCGAATGCTTCGCGCGCTGTCACTTGTTCGTTGAGGTATGGCTGGATAGCCGTGTCATTGATTTCGTTGAGCACAGGAGACATGACAAAGAAGGTCAAGAAAAGCGCGATGCCAATGATCACCTGATTCGATGGTGTTTGTTGTAAGCCCATAGCCTGACGCAGAATCGACATTACCACCACAATTCGGGTGAAAGACGTCATCAAAATCACCATTGCTGGCAAGAAGCCCAGCATGGTCATTAAGGCGAGAATTTGCAATGTAACGGAATAGTCTTCACTGCCATCCGGATTGGTGGTCATGGTGAAAGCTGGAATACCAGCACCGTTGCCAACCGACATAGAGCGACTGGCTCCGGTATCGCTTTGCATGGCCTGAACCGTCACACTGCTCCCTTCTGCTAAATTCGCAGGCAACGGTGATTCCTCTGCCTCAGCAAACGAAAATGAAGAAAACAGCAAGCCAACCAGTAGCACCAAAGTGCTAAAAAGCAGACGGATTGGATTACCCTTTGTCATTTTTCTTGATCAGTTGGCTGAACTGACTGGCAAAAGCATTGGTCGCCAACTCTTCCTCTTTCAATGGCTTTTCTAGCTTGGCTAAGGTTTGGATCGATTGACTGGTGATGCCCACCAAAAACTGCTCTTCTCCAACCTGAACCACGGCGATTCGCTCTTTGGTG
>NZ_JAWOUB010000336.1:0-749 GCF_033339195.1 Vibrio sp. 811 | reverse complement strand
CCTTGGCTGCATGCGGTTAAGCCGAGAAAAGTGATGAGCATCAGAGCGGCTTTTTTCATGAGTTCTATTCCTTAACAGAGGAATTTAATTATATGTAATAAAAGAAAAAAGGATCCAATCATTGGATCCTTTTTGAGTGTTGGGACGAGGCTACACGTCTAAGTAATCAAGAATACCTTCTGCTGCTTTTCGTCCTTCATCAATGGCGGTTACCACTAAATCAGAACCGCGAACCGCGTCTCCCCCAGCGAAGATCTTTTCATTGCTGGTTTGATATTGAAACTCTTGGTTGTTGGGTGCTTTGATTCGCCCCCATTGATCAAGTTCAACATTGAACGGAGTAAGCCAGTTCATTTGATGAGGTTGGAAACCAAATGCCATGATGACAGCATCGGCAGGCAGTACGTGTTCACTTCCTTCTACAGGTTCTGGGCGACGGCGACCTGCGTCATCAGGCTCGCCTAAAGCAGTTTTGACCACTTTCACGCCTGAAACTTTGCCATACGCATCAACCTCAATACCTAAAGGCTGAAGGTTAAACATGAACTTCACGCCCTCTTCTTTGGCATTTTTCACTTCTCGACGGGAGCCTGGCATGTTTTCTTCATCACGACGGTAGGCACAAATCACGTTAGATGCGCCTTGACGGATCGAAGTTCGCACGCAGTCCATCGCGGTATCACCACCACCAAGCACTACGACTTTTTTGCCAGCCATATCGATAAACGGTTGGTTATGTTCTAGCTCCA
>NZ_JAWOUB010000335.1:0-753 GCF_033339195.1 Vibrio sp. 811 | reverse complement strand
ATATCCAAAAGCGATCGCGGCGTACCTCCCTCGCCAAGGTCACGGTTGTACCATTCCAAACCAATGTGATACTGAAGAAGAAACAGAAGAAGCTCGAGCTTAACCGCTTGCCAATTACTAAAATATAAATAACGAAACAAAAGGATTCTTACCATGACTGAGCAAAAATACATTGTTGCCCTCGACCAAGGTACGACAAGCTCTCGCGCTGTTATTCTTGATCACGACGCCAATATCGTAAGCGTCGCTCAGCGAGAGTTTACTCAGATTTATCCACAAGCAGGTTGGGTTGAGCACGATCCAATGGAAATCTGGGCAACACAAAGCTCTACATTAGTTGAAGCTTTGGCTAAGTCAGGCATCCGAAGCGACCAATTAGCTGCCATTGGTATTACGAACCAACGTGAAACCACCATCGTCTGGAACAAAGAAACAGGCAAACCCGTCTACAACGCGATCGTATGGCAATGTCGTCGTACCGCAGACATTTGTGAAGACCTAAAAAGCCGCGGCTTAGAAGATTACGTTCGCGACAACACCGGCTTGGTGCTTGACCCTTACTTCTCTGGCACTAAAGTTAAGTGGATTCTGGATAACGTAGAAGGCGCACGCGAAGATGCAGAAGCAGGCAAACTGCTGTTTGGTACCGTCGATACGTGGTTAGTATGGAAGATGACTCAAGGCCGCGTTCACGTGACTGACTACACCAACGCATCACGTACCATGCTGTTTAACATCAACGACCTATGTTGG
>NZ_JAWOUB010000334.1:0-754 GCF_033339195.1 Vibrio sp. 811 | reverse complement strand
ACTACAGCAGTGATCGACGTTGATCCAGAGAAAGGCTTTAGTGAGCTTTGTCCAGATGAATTACCTGTAGCAGGCGCATTGGACATCGTGCCGGAGCTACTAAAAAACCATGCGAAAGGTCGCTTGAAGCTAGTAAGCCGTGACTTGCACCCACCAAAAGCCGCTTGGGATGCAGAAACGCCCGCGAACATGCTAGAGCCCGTTGGCTTGCCAAATGTCGACGTAAAATGGAATCGCCACTGTGTGCTTGGCACAACAGGCGTAGAGCTTCTGGATGGGTTACCTCCAGTGCTTGACTACGATTTCCAAGTCAATAAAGGGATGGATCCGGACGCGCATCCTTATGGTATCTTCTTCCATGACGTGGCTGACACCAAAACTACGGGCGCAAATGAGTTTCTGAAATGCAATAAAATAGATACCGTCGTAGTTGGTGGACTAGCGCTCGATTTCTGCGTCAAGAAATCCGTTATGCAAGCGTTAGATCTCGGCTTTAAGGTGATTGTGAATCTAGCTGCAACTCGCGCCGTTCTGCCAGATACGGTGGACAGCGTGATCGCAGAGATGAAAGAAAAAGGCGCACTGTTTGTCAAAAATGCCGATGACATTATTGTTGAGCGCTTCGCGTAATTAACCGGTTTCCTTGTGTAAAAACGGCCCAGATTTCTGGGCCGTTTTTATTTGCTTATTTTGGGATCGCGTCTTACTCATCATTTGCTTGCTTGGTTTTTCTTGACCTGTTTTTGCTCTATTT
>NZ_JAWOUB010000333.1:0-754 GCF_033339195.1 Vibrio sp. 811 | reverse complement strand
TGAGTTAACGCTGACTATTCATTTGCTTGCTTCACAACAAGCATTTGAGCAAGAGGCTTCGTCGATCTCACAATTGATGGAATTTGAAGATCCACTCGGTGACATTGAAGAAGTGACGCCATCGGAAGAGCAATCGGTAGAAACTCTACCTTCAGAGGCTCAAGCTATAGAAGGGCAACCAAAAACGGTGGTTCAAGCCGTTGAGGAAACTGTGCCAGCAGTGCAAGTACAACAGCCTGTTGTGATTCCTCAAGTGCAAGATCAATACGATCTGATTTATGAGTGGAATTCTACTTCGCAAAGTTAATCCGCGTTTGGGCATAGAATAAAGAAAGAGTCGCAATTGCGACTCTTTTTGTTTTTGAATCAGAGAAGTTACTTATTGAACTTCGCTTTTTCTTCTTTTTCTACTTGTGACAAGCGTTTGAGTTTAAGGCCTAGCTCTTTTCCTCGAGCACGAGCAAATAAAATATTGCCAGCAAAACCAAGAGAGGTAAGCACCAGCTCAACCGCTGCCAACCACCGTTCACCACCGTCCACGTACAAGATAGTGAGTGCGTGCAAGAAATACAGCATCAAGACAAAGTTCGCCCATGCATGCGTGTAAGGTTTGCCCGCTAAGATGCCAGGTAAAGGTAGCAATAACGGAATACACCATGCAATCGCGAGTGTTGTGCTACTCAGATGAGGGTGAGGAGATAAAGCGAGTTGCCAAATCGCGACCCATGCTAATAAAGCTAAGTTGCCGAACAAA
>NZ_JAWOUB010000332.1:0-755 GCF_033339195.1 Vibrio sp. 811 | reverse complement strand
TCGCTCCGGGACAGTGGTACTCACTGGTTGTGGCGAGTATTGAGGCGTCGTTTTCGGTTGGCTTTCTCGCTCTTCAGGCTCTGCTCGATGGAACGCGGACTCATTGACTTGCGGCTTATCAATCACAGAGCTTTGTGCCAACGCATCAGACAAAGCTTGATAGATAAAGTCATGTACCAATCTTGCTTGATGGAAACGCACTTCATGCTTCGCTGGATGAACGTTCACGTCCACCTGAT
Source organism: Vibrio sp. 811 (assembly GCF_033339195.1). Lineage (NCBI taxonomy): Bacteria > Pseudomonadati > Pseudomonadota > Gammaproteobacteria > Vibrionales > Vibrionaceae > Vibrio > Vibrio sp. 811. The sequence continues at coordinate 516 of NZ_JAWOUB010000332.1, read as the reverse complement.
GCGGGTCTAGCTCGATGAACAACACATAAGCGGCGAATTGATCCGGCTTTAAGCTCATTTCGTAACTTTGACGAATCGCATGATTGATCAGTTTGTCCCGCATCATGCGGCCATTCACGTAACAATACTGCAAATCGCTTTGCTGACGAGCCCCATCCGGGGTGGTGATCCAACCATGCAACTTGAGGCCTTGATGCTCAAGCTCAATACGAAGCATATTACGCACAAATGCATTACCACACACCGCCGCTATACGCTTTTCGGTTTGCAGTTGATTCTTAGCCGCACGGTACTGGCGGATCACTTTGCCGTTATGACGAACGTTGATCGAGACATCAAAGCGGCTCAGTGCAATGCGTTTTAACAGCTCGTCAATGTGAGCAAATTCCGTTTTTTCGGTACGCAGAAACTTACGGCGTGCAGGAGTATTGAAAAACAAATCCAGCACTTCAACCGTGGTACCAATGGGATGGGCAGCAGGCTGCAATTTGACCTGCATATCACGCCCTTCCGAAT
>NZ_JAWOUB010000331.1:0-756 GCF_033339195.1 Vibrio sp. 811 | reverse complement strand
TAACATCGGTCGTGGTTTCATCGGTAAACTCTTAGCAGACGCAGAAGTCGAGGTCACTTTCGCTGACGTTGATGTACCGCTAGTAGACCAGCTCAGCCACAAACAAGAATACAAAGTGAAAGTGGTCGGTACTGAGTGCAAAATCGACACCGTTACCCATGTCACAGCGGTAAACTCAGCCAGTGAAGACGTGATTGATCGCATCGTCAAAACCGATTTAGTCACCACAGCAGTGGGTCCAAACGTATTAGACATCATCGCGAAAACCATCGCGAAAGGTATCGCCAAACGTTTTGAAGCTGGCAATGACGCGCCACTTAACATCATCGCCTGTGAAAATATGGTGCGTGGCACAACGCACCTAAAAGGTGAAGTGTACAAACACTTAGATAAATCATTGCATGCAAAAGCAGACGAGTTGGTTGGCTTTGTTGATTCCGCTGTCGATCGCATCGTTCCACCAGCAGAGGCCGCCAACGATGACCCATTGGAAGTGACTGTTGAAAGCTTCAGCGAATGGATTGTCGATGAGCAACAGTTCAAGGGCGACATCCCAAACATTGCTGGCATGGAAAAGACTAACAACCTAATGGCCTTTGTCGAACGTAAGCTGTTCACCCTAAACACAGGTCACTGCATTACCGCTTATTTAGGCTGTTTGAAAGGCCATCGCACCATTCGTGAAGCGATTGAAGACCCAAATATTCATGCCGAAGTAAAACAAGCGATGCAGGAAAGTGGCGAAGTGTTGATTCG
>NZ_JAWOUB010000330.1:0-757 GCF_033339195.1 Vibrio sp. 811 | reverse complement strand
CATCAAGGTGAGCCGCCTCGTGGAATGTCATCGGGTTACTTTCTTCACGCTTGGTGGAACGCAAGTGAGTGAAGTAAATGCGCTCACCATGCTTTTTGATCATCTTCACTAGGTCATTGTCACCACGCACACCGTAAGAGCCGGTACACATGGTCAAACCGTTCATTTTGCTTGGCACTTTTTCGGTCAACCAATCAATGTCTTCGATGGTTGAAACGATACGCGGCAAGCCAAGAATTGGGCGCGGTGGATCGTCTGGGTGCACAGCGAGTTTCAAGCCGTGCGCCTCACACACAGGCATCAGTTGCGACAAGAAATACGCCATATGCTCACGCAGTTTGTCTTTGCTAATGCCTGCGTAGCGGTCGAGTTGCGCTTGGAACTCTTCTAGCGTGTAACCTTCTTCTGAGCCCGGCAAACCAGCAATGATGTTGCTTGTCAGTTGTTGAATTTGATCCGCCGTCATGTTGTTGAAGTATTCAAGGGCTTGCGCTTGCTCAGCTTCGGTATAATCCGCTTCTGCGCCCGGACGCTTAAGAATATGCAGCTCAAATGCCGCAAAAGCGATTTGGTCAAAACGTAGCGCTTTAGAGCCATCCGGCATTTCAAATTCGAGGTCTGTACGTGTCCAGTCGAGTACTGGCATAAAGTTGTAGCAGACAGTATCTACGCCGCACTCAGCAAGATTACGCAGCGATTGATTGTAGTTGTCGATCCATTGTTGGAAGTTGCCCGTCTGAGTTTTGATTTCTTCGTG
>NZ_JAWOUB010000329.1:0-757 GCF_033339195.1 Vibrio sp. 811 | reverse complement strand
AGCGCCACTGCTAATTTGCTTTTCATGGTTTTCATTTGCATAACTCCTTCATGCGGGGATCCGGATCCCTTGTTATTGTGTTTGCGTCTTTATAATGACTAAAGATCAGCCAAGCGAAATACTTGGTTTATGCCGTTTTGATTTCTTCTCGCAAGCCCGTAAATTCAGGCATCAGAGAGATCAATTTTTTGCTGTATTCGTGCTGTGGAGCAGTAAAGAGCTGCTCGGTAGGCGCGACTTCCAATAACGTGCCCATCTGCATTACACCTACTCGGTCACACATCTGACGAATCACCGGTAAATCGTGACTGATAAACAACATCGTTAGGTTCAGTTCACTTTGCAGATCTTTTAGCAAGTTCAGAATTTGTGCCTGTACCGACACATCCAACGCTGATGTCGGTTCATCACAAATCAAAAGTCGAGGACGAGTTGCCAGGGCACGCGCAATCGAAATACGCTGACGCTGACCACCAGAGAATTCATGAGGATATTTCACGCCAGCCATGCGACCCAAACCAACATGATCAAGCAAATCATTCACGATTTGACGTGTTTCTGCTTCATTCTTGGTGAGTTTATGGAAACGAATTGGCTCGGCAATAATGTCTGCCACCTTCATACGAGGGTTCATAGACGTGTATGGGTTTTGGAACACCATCTGCATTTGACGTCGCATCGGACGACGCTCTTTTTCCGACTTCATCGCCGTGAGATCGATGCCTTCAAATTTCACTTGGCCAGAGTTTGGTTCATA
>NZ_JAWOUB010000328.1:0-758 GCF_033339195.1 Vibrio sp. 811 | reverse complement strand
TTATTAAGTTGGCACAGTAATCGCAATACCACTCACGAGGAAACGAAAAGAATTCACTTTTATCAGATTACTTCTCAGCGGAATCACAACCGTTTAATCCAAGGTAATCTCAATCAACGGAGGCTAGTTATGGCTAATACAAAAGAAAGCGCAGTTAAACCTCAAGAGCAATTTGAAGAGGCGTACCACCTTGCAGAGCAAGCCACTTCAGAAGCGGTTGGCGCCATGAAAGAACATGCCAAAGAGAAGCTGGAAGTTGGCGCAGAGAACATTCAGCAAGCGACCAAATCCGCAGAAAACGTCATTAAAGAGCGCCCGCTGTTGAGTATCGGTTGTGCATTCCTGGCAGGTTGGGCGGTCTCTAAGCTCATCAAATAAGCCTGTTCCTTACATTTCGCTCTAATCATGAAGGAAGAGTTTTATGAATGACTCCGAGCATACCATCAATGAGCGCCAAGGCTCGGCTACTGCAGACAGTAGCCGAGCCCTAAATGGGGCTAAAAATCAGGAAGTTGAACAAGCCATTAATGGGCTGCGAGCCATTTTGTCGCAGATTGACGATCTTTCGACGTCACTGCGAACGTGGTCGGGCTCGACGTTGGATTTGTTTTTGCTAGAGATGAAAGTCAACGTGGCGGCTGCGCGCCAAATCGTGATGTTCAGTATTATTTTTACGCTGCTGTCGGTGCTGTTTATCTTCAGTGTGTGTTTAGCTGCGGGTGTAGTGACGTACCACTTTACCGCTCAACTACTGCTAA
>NZ_JAWOUB010000327.1:0-759 GCF_033339195.1 Vibrio sp. 811 | reverse complement strand
AAAACCGCTTCGAGTGATCTTTACCAGCTTTATCGTAACTGTACGTTAGCGGTATTGAACTCTGGTAGCCACACAGATAACTCCAAAGAGCTTCTCGATAAACACCAATCGTTTGATGTGAATGTAGTGCGCCGCGAGCGTGGCATTAAGCTAGAGCTGACCGACCCACCAGAGCATGCGTTTGTCGATGGAGAGATCATTAAAGGCATTCAAGAACACTTATTCTCTGTACTGCGTGACATCGTTTACGTGAACATGCACTTGGCTGACAGTCAGCGCCTCAATCTCACTAACCCAACGCATATTACCAACCTTGTGTTTGGTATTTTGCGTAACGCAGGCGCGCTCACTCCCGGTATTGAACCAAATCTCGTCGTCTGTTGGGGCGGCCATTCAATCAATGGCGTTGAATACCAATACACGCGCGAAGTGGGTAACGAGCTTGGCTTACGTGAACTTAATATCTGTACGGGTTGTGGACCTGGTGCGATGGAAGGCCCGATGAAAGGAGCGGCAATCGGTCACGCTAAACAGCGTTACACCGAGCAACGCTACCTTGGCTTGACAGAGCCTTCAATCATTGCCGCTGAGCCGCCAAACCCAATCGTCAACGAGCTGATCATCATGCCGGACATCGAAAAACGTTTAGAAGCGTTTGTTCGTATGGCGCATGGTATTGTGATCTTCCCGGGTGGTCCGGGTACTGCTGAAGAGTTGCTGTACATTCGTGGTATCATGATGCATCCAGACAATGCTGAT
>NZ_JAWOUB010000326.1:0-760 GCF_033339195.1 Vibrio sp. 811 | reverse complement strand
GCTTCGTTTAAGTTGTCTGCGGTCTCAGGTTCTAAGATGCGTTTTTTTCTTAGTGCTTCGATGCGTTCAAAGGTGTTTTTTTCTTCAATCGCATATTCCAACGACAAGGTGCGAATACCATGCACGATAGGGAAGATGCCACCACGTTTGATATCCAAACCATCCTTGGCACTTTTTACGTTGCCAAACAAAGTAAGGGGCACGGAAAATTGCAAAGCAGGGCGCGTGAAATCTGACAAAACCAGCATGCGATATTTCGTGCTGTCTCTGAGGTGATTTGCTATTGGGGTGAGAAGCTCTCGATTTCCTGCTACTGCATGTGCGTCACTGAAAATCGCTAAGTCCATGATTGGTTCAGGCTCCGCCTTCGCAATCCAATGATCTAAGGTGTGGATCCACTCTTGCTGTGTTTTGACCCATTTCGGGTTGTTGACCATCACTTTGCCGGGGCAGAGTGGGTAACCAAGCTGCTGCAGAGTATGGGTAAATGATTGCATTACTTGTTCGCAATGCGGCCATTCTAGCCCGTCTTCAATAATGAGCGCGTTGTCTTGGTCGGTCTTAAGAATTTGCTCGCCACGCCCTTCTGAGCCTAGCACGATCAAACAACAGTGGTCGTGCAAAGCTGGTGGCACCACCAGTTCAAAGGCTTTTTCGATAATTTGTTCGTTTACCGCAGAGATGAGCTCCATGATGAAGCGAGTGCGGATGCCGTTGCTAAGCAAGCTTTCTACCAGTTGACGTTGGCGGTTTGAGGCTA
>NZ_JAWOUB010000325.1:0-760 GCF_033339195.1 Vibrio sp. 811 | reverse complement strand
TAATCAGTACAAAGCCAATCAGTAGTGATGTTCGTTGCGCTGCTGCTAACAACCCTAGCTCCGTGGTAGAAATGAAAAAACCAGCAATAACAATGCTTCCCCATTGGAGGATATTGGTGAAAATGCTGCCAATCCACACTTGCTTCGCAGAGGAGATCAGTTCGATATTTGTTGTCGGGGTCGGCTTTTGATATTGACCAGAGCTAAACCATTTAGTCGTTGAAGCAATACTGACGATCAGACTCGCCAGCAGCAATGCCGTCATTAGGCCGTTGATGTTTTGTAAGTGCAGTGTGCTCAGGCCCATAATGAACAAAACCATGAGCACACTGACGCCGAGTTGAAGCGCGAATAGGGATGGCACCACCATTTTACTTGCTTGTAAAACACGGCTGTTGGTTTGTCCTAATACGAGGAAAGGTACGCACATCAGCGCGAGCATAATCGCCACTATTGGACTGTTGGTTTGATTCAGTTGATTTGGAAAAAGGTAAAAGCCGACAAATAGAGTAACGGCAGCCATGAAACAAAATGTGATACTGCGAGTTAAAGCCGTCCAATAGTTGTCACTTTGCTGTTGAATATCTCCGTTGCTAAACGCGATAGCGTTGAATCGGACTAAAGCAACGTCAAAGCCTCGCTGAGAAATAATGGCTGTGAGCGATACGAGATTGAACAAGAAGAAAAACTGACCTGAAGTGGATGCATCGGTTGTGCGCGACACGATGAGCGTAAGCAAAAAGGCAAATAATGCACTGAA
>NZ_JAWOUB010000324.1:0-760 GCF_033339195.1 Vibrio sp. 811 | reverse complement strand
GCGGCGGTTTAGTGCTGCAATCTTCTCAAGTGGGATACATGCTCAGCGGTGCGGATAAAAATCGTGTCTTTAGTGAGCTTATTCACAACGATAAGATCATGAAAACCATACCTAATGGCGACAATGTATACCCATTTACTAACGTAGCCATCGACTGGGCAGCAGGCAAGTTCTCAGACCAAGTGTTGCCTACTCTAGGCAAGCAGCAAGTTTATGTGCTGACCTCTGGCGGTACTGCCTCTTCAAGTGAATTACTGATGAATGCACTGCGCGGTATTGATGTTAATGTTATCCAAATTGGCTCAACCACAATGGGTAAACCTTATGGATTCGCACCCGAGCAGAACTGTGGCACCATGTACTACACCATTCAGTTTAAATCTGCGAACGAAAAACAATTTGGCGACTTTGCCGACGGTTTTGTTCCAACACCTAAGAGCCAAATTAGCCGCAGCCTTGGTTTAGATAATCGAGTTGAAGGTTGTTGGGTAGGTGACGACCTAACGAAGCCGCTAGGCGATACATCCGAGCGCATGCTATCTGCCGCACTCAACTACATGGATACAGGAACTTGTCCACAAGTGTCGCCTGCGAGTTTCAACACAATGCCACTTAACAGCGACTCTCCAGCACTTAAGGATCACCGTTCACCACTAAGAACAGAGGCTATACATGTTGAGATCAACTAGATCAAGGCGCGCAACAGCTATAAGACTTTGTGCTTGTCTTGGACTAACACTACCGATTTTGGGGTGTGAAG
>NZ_JAWOUB010000323.1:0-761 GCF_033339195.1 Vibrio sp. 811 | reverse complement strand
AACTGAGAAAGGTTGGAAGTGGAGTAGTGGTGCTTTTGCGCTTGAGGATCTTCCTCTGCCTTCGCTACCGCTTCCAAATGCTGCCACTGCTTTAATGGCTCTAGGCGCGTCGGAATTGCAAATCACTGACATAAACATCGTTAATGGCTTGAATAATGCTCGACTCGCGGGTCGAATGCAGGTGCTTCAACACGAGCCAGAAATTGTGTTGGACGTGGCGCACAACCCTCATTCTGCTGAGTATTTAGTTGAAAAGGTGAAAACTCAGTACGCGGGGAAAACTATCCACGTTGTGATTGCAATGCTGCATGATAAAGACATCAAAGCGACATTGGCCGCGCTTAAGCCTATCGCGACGCATTGGTATCCAGCATCGTTGACTGGGCCAAGGGCTGCAACGGCGGATGAATTGTGCCAATACCTACCGCAAGGGCAAGTTCAGTTCCAAACACCGATTGAAGCGTTTGAGAGTGCATTAAGCAGCGCTGCTTCAAACGATGTTGTGTTGGTCGCGGGCTCATTCCATACCGTAGGTGAGGTATTGGAGCATTGGCAATCAAAGAATAAGTAATCAAAGGTAACTTGATGGCAAGTAAATTCCAAAGTCGTTTAGTCGGCACCATCATTCTAGTCGCAGTGGGAGTCATTGTTCTCCCTGATGTTCTAGATGGTAAAAAACTGCACTACAAAGAAGAATTTGCCAGCATTCCTATCAAACCTGAACTTGATAGTGATGTGGAAAACTTCGAGATCTTAGAGCC
>NZ_JAWOUB010000322.1:0-761 GCF_033339195.1 Vibrio sp. 811 | reverse complement strand
CACTTTTAATTAGGCTACGAATTCGCTTACCTTTCATACCGCGAATGGGTTCTGGCTCCCCTTTCCAAAAATAACCATGGTGGACCAATAACGCATCGGCTCTGAGTTCAATCGCTTTATCAATTAATGCTTGAGAAGCAGTAACTCCAGTAACTACGCGCTTGATCTGTGGACAGCCTTCAACCTGTAAGCCATTTGGCGCGTAATCTTTAATTAACTCGGGCGAGAGTTTGCTGTTGAGAATCTTTTCTAACTGTAAATTATTCATTATCACTTCCAATTTCGAGCGAGTACCTCAAAGTGTATATCGAACTATGACACTGATGCTAGCTACCCTATTCTACTAACCAAATTTAGTTACAATAACGAGGCTCGCTGCTTTATCAACATCACTAAGGAATCAGGATGAATCAACTGCAACGTCTTTATCAATGGATCACCTCTTCTCCTCCTCTTTTTCAGTTGCTCCCTCCTTTTGCTACATTGGAAGACTTATCGATTAAACCTCTGGATGAATCTGAAGAGTACCAAGGGAACCCGAGACTGGGTTTTTTGTATCAGCATTTATGTACCGCTGCACTTGCTAATTCAGAACAATATGAAATTCTTGCAGAAGAAATTCAACTCAACGATAGCGACGGAAAAACCATTGGTGCGATAGATCTCATACTCAAAAATAGAACATTGGACCAACTAGAACATTGGGAAGTAGCGATTAAGTTTTATCTTTTACATGAAGGGGTGTGGTATGGCCCTAACGC
>NZ_JAWOUB010000321.1:0-762 GCF_033339195.1 Vibrio sp. 811 | reverse complement strand
CATGCCACCGATGTTCGCCAATCCGTAAAGTAGAGTCGGGATATGGCGGTTAGAGTTGAACACCTTGTCAGAGATGATGCCTGATAGGATTGCACCTGCTAGACCCGCGATAGGGTATGTAGACATTGCGAAGCCAGCGTCAATCAGTGAGTAACCTTTTGCTTCTTGTAGGTAAAGCACTGCCCAAGAAGACATCGCGTAGCGAGAGATGTACATCGCTGCACACGCTGCTGCAATTAGCCAAACGGTTGGTTGCTTCAGGATGAACATTTGAGCGCGACGAGTTGCTTGCGGATCGTTCTTTTTCTTGATCTCAGGTTCTTCGTCGAATGCTGTTGCTGAATCTGGCAAACCGTAAGTTTGTGGACGGTCCTTTAGGATGAAGAACATACAAATCGCTGCTGCAATCGCTGCAATACCCGCACCGATGAAACCTGCGCGCCAACCGAAGTAGCTCACTAGAGACGCCGTTAGGATCCAAGTGATACCTTCACCGATGTTACGTGAGCCACCCCAGATAGAGTAACGGCTACCACGTTGTTTTGGTGAGAACCATTGGAACAGAGACACACAAGACGGTGCTGAACCAACAGATTGGAACCAGCCGTTTAGACCCCAAAGCAGAACAAAGAAGAATGCCGTGGTGTTCAAACCCATGAATACTGCGGTGATACCAGACAGTAGTAGAGAGAACGACATAAATCGGCCAATGTTGGCATAGTCAGAAAGGAAGCCGTTCGAGAACTTACCAAAAGCGTAAGT
>NZ_JAWOUB010000320.1:0-762 GCF_033339195.1 Vibrio sp. 811 | reverse complement strand
ATGCACTCATCGACATTATTCGCCTTGCTGGCATTTCAGGGATGGGTGGTGCTGGCTTCCCTACCGCGAAAAAGATCCAATCGGGCATTGCTCGTACAGAAATCCTGATTGTAAATGCAGCAGAATGTGAACCGTACATCACGGCCGATGACAAACTGATGCAGGAGCATGCCGAAGAGCTTATTCAAGGTATCGAAATTGTCGAACATATCCTTAAGCCAAAACTGACGATCATTGGTATCGAAGATAACAAACCAGATGCCATTAAAGCGTTGGAAAGTGCCGCGCTGAACAAGGACATTGTTATTCGAGTAATCCCGACGAAATACCCGTCGGGCGGTGAAAAGCAGCTGATAAAGATTCTGACCAACAAGGAAGTTCCTAGCGGCTCTATCCCTGCAGATATTGGCATCTTGGTTCAAAACGTCGGTTCTTTATACTCGATTAAGCGCGCTATCATCGATGGCGAGCCAATAATCGAACGTGTCGTTACGTTAACCGGTAAAACCTTTAAACAGCCTCGAAACGTATGGGCGCTCTTGGGTACCCCAGTTCAAGCACTGCTCGACGAATTCGGGTACAAAGCCGATAAAAAACTTCAGCGTTTGATCATGGGCGGACCAATGATGGGCTTTACCCTGCCCCACTCACAGGTTCCTATCACCAAAACGGCGAACTGTATTTTAGCTCCGACTCGTCACGAGATTTCAGCTCATCAATACGAGATGGAATGTATACGTTGTGGTCAATGTGCGGAAGCTT
>NZ_JAWOUB010000319.1:0-762 GCF_033339195.1 Vibrio sp. 811 | reverse complement strand
TGCACTCTACTTCGCCAAACCGGTGCTGTTACCTATGGTGATAAGTACGTTCGTGGCACTGCTGTTTAGCCCGTTGATCAATTATTTTGAAGATAAAGGCCTGCCACGCACGATAACTGTGGTGGTGACGTTGACGTTATTGGTGAGTGTTTCAATACTCGGTTTAGCGGCGATATCAGAACCCGCGAAACAATGGTGGGCTGAGTTGCCAAGCATCGTCCAAAACGTTTCGCAGGAAGTGAATGAAGTGACCAAAGCGTCGTCAGAGCACATGAACGCGCCGCTTGAGCTTGCCAGTGACATGAACATTGACGAGATGGGCAACAACACGGTGTTTTCTCTGCTGAAAGCGCTCGCGACCACCACACCAACGCTGTTAACTCAGGCGATGATTGTGCTGTTTATGGTGTATTTCATGCTTAATCATGGTCGAAGTCTGTTTCGTAAATCGGTATCGCGTTTGCGTGGTTTTTCGAAACAACGTCAGGCGGTGGAGTTGGTGCAGGCTCTGCAGAAAGATTTATCGCGCTACATCGGCACCATTACTTTGGTCAATGCGGGTTTAGGCTTGTGTGTAGGATTGGTGTTTTTTTTCCTCGGCCTTGAAGACCCATTTCTATGGGGGGCGTTTGCTGGGGTAATGAATTTCGCGCCGTATTTGGGACCAGTGATTTCGATGGTGAGCTTTGGTTTTGTCGCGTATCTGCAGTTAGATTCGGTCAGTTTTATGCTGACAGTGGTATCGACATATCTGTTGCTGAA
>NZ_JAWOUB010000318.1:0-762 GCF_033339195.1 Vibrio sp. 811 | reverse complement strand
AATGCTTCGTCGATGACGCGCGCAACGACATTGGTTTCCGTTAGACGAATGGTTCGTAGATAGCGCACTGCATCATTTTCATAGCAATCGTCTACGGCCAATACTCGATACGACAGTGGCTTTTCGATGCCCGCGACTTGCGACTTGCCTGCAAACTCGGTAAACGAAACGTGAATGATTTCACCAAGGTTGTATTTAAATGCGCTCGGGACTTTAAATTTTGCCCCAGAGCTCGACAAATCGATGCTTAATCCATGAAGGATTTGCCCTTTGGCGCGGCGAATTTCTACCTGGGACTGAACCTTCAACCGCTTTTCTTGGCGTTTTAAGTCATAACCGAGGTGAACCGGTTCTGCGAGAAAGGGGCTTTTAGGATCGGTTAATGAATGAGACTTTTCCTGTGTGGCGAGCTTGCTCATCACACGAAAGTTATTGCGCGTGTTGACCAGTGCTTCCCACATGCCTTCGGTGTAGGTGCCAAACTTCTTAATGTTCTTGTGATAAGCATTAAAAGCGACATCGTCCAACCAATGCGAAATGCCATCTAAAACATATTCACGACATTCGCCTTTGACGCGACCACGTAAATCAATGCTCTTCTTACATGGTGCCATAAGACGGTTCAGTTCCATCTTCACTAAGATTTTGGCCGACGGCGGCTCTTCCTCGGTCAATTGACCAAGGACAAAATCAAAGTCTTCAGAACCATAAACGGGAATGAGTCTTTCAGCGAGCGAGAGAATTTCAGATTGCTGCATTATT
>NZ_JAWOUB010000317.1:0-763 GCF_033339195.1 Vibrio sp. 811 | reverse complement strand
TTTTTGGTTCTGCAGCTATAGCCCGCAACGTCGGTATTTCACCTTTAGTGATCGGTATGACCATTCTTGCAATGGGCTCATCAGCACCAGAAATGATGGTGTCAGCAACAGCCGCTTGGGACGGTAAAACCGATACCGCTGTCGGTAACGTTTTGGGTTCAAACATTGCTAACATTGCCCTAATCCTAGGTATTACTGCACTGATCAAACCTCTTTCTATTAGTTCTGCAGTTATCCGTCGCGAATTACCATTAATGATCGCGGTAACTGTGTTAGCTGGGATTTTACTGTGGAACAGCCACCTTGGTTTTTATGAAGGTGTCTTACTATTTGTTCTGTTTGGTGCTTTTTTATTTGCTATGTTGCAAATTAGCCGCAAAGAACAAAAATCTGGCGATGCGTTTCTTGAAGATCAAGAATCAGAAATCCCACAAGGCGTTAGCAACCCTAAGGCCATCATGTGGGTGGTTATCGGTTTAATATTGCTTCCTTTGGCAGCAAGCCTGCTGGTCGACAATGCGGTTATTATTGCTAAGCATTTCGGCATGAGCGACCTAGTGATCGGTCTGACAATTATTGCCATCGGTACGAGTCTTCCTGAGCTTGCAGCATCACTTGCTGGTGTATTGAAAGGCGAAGACGACATGGCAGTTGGTAACATCATCGGCTCGAACGTTTTCAATATTTTGGCGGTAATGGGCCTTCCTGGCATCATTAACCCATCCACACTAAGTGAATACGCAATGGGACGTGACTTCTGGGT
>NZ_JAWOUB010000316.1:0-764 GCF_033339195.1 Vibrio sp. 811 | reverse complement strand
GTTACAACGTGATTAACCTGATTGACGAGCCTCTAGCGAACGGTCTGCTTGGCTATGGCCCGTCGGTTTCTAACCCGATGACGGGGGAAATCATCAAAGGCCACGTGAACCAATACGCAGGTGTTGCAAGAACGGGTGTGCCTTTCTATTGGGACAACTTGGCGCGTTTCTATAATCGTAATCAACTGGACTTAGATGGCTTAGATCCATTGCCAACCAGCAGCGAATCTGTGAAAACAGAAGTTGCGGATAGAATTGAAGCGCTTTCTACAATGGCGGCGATGGCGAGCCTGAAATCGGATGAAAACATTCATGCGCCGCTCGTTTCAAAAGAAGACATCGTTTCTGGAAAAGCAGCGACGAAGAGCCCAACTCAGCTAATGAAAAACTTCAATGATGACATGGAGTTTGAAAAGGTGGTTGAAGTTGAAGAGAACCGTTTGTCTTTCTGGGCAGAGAACAACGTCTATCCAATCGAAGCGTCGTGGGTTTCTTCAACCAACAAGGCCATGTTGGACAACTTGAAGTTGGATGACGAGCGTTACTTTGAGATCAAACTCGATGACGCAGGTAACGAAGTATCGCGTCAGCTTAAGCGTTGGAAATACCTACCAAAAGAGTTGCAAGTGAAAGCCGCAGATGCGATTACGGTTGCGACTTACAGCAATACGCTTGTTCACGAGCTTGGTCATAACATGGGTCTGCGCCATAACTTTAAAGGCTCAAATGACAAAGCGAACTACTACACGCTAGAGCAAGCGCAT
>NZ_JAWOUB010000315.1:0-765 GCF_033339195.1 Vibrio sp. 811 | reverse complement strand
CTTATCGCTAAACTTCTACAATTTGAAGAAGCCGTTCAATCTGTTGCTCGTGAAGGCCAACCGCACATCATGTGTAGCTACCTATTTGAACTAGCGGGTCAATTCTCAAGCTTCTACGAAGCATGCCCAATTCTAGTAGCAGAAGATGAAGCCGTTAAGCAAAGCCGTCTAAAACTGGCAGCCCTAACAGCGAAAACCATCAAGCAAGGTTTATCGCTACTAGGTATCGAAACGCTAGAGCGCATGTAAGCCACTTTTAAGTTGATAACTTAAGTAGCACAAGCTGAATGATTGCAAAGGTTGACGTGAAAGCGTCAACCTTTTGTTTTATCTGACGTATACTAATTCAAATTGAAATGAATCGGAAATCCACAATGAGTTTTGAACTGCACCCTCAATTGGCAAAAGACACCACAGTAATCGGCCACTTCCCTCTTTGCGTTGCACTTCTACATAAAGATAATGCAGTGCCGTGGGTCATCTTAGTTCCTAAACGTGCCAACTTAAAAGAATTGCACCACTTACCGATGAAAGAGCAGCAACAGTTTTTACTTGAATCACAAGCGGTAAGCCAAGCGCTCGAAGCGACTTTCCGTCCTGACAAGTTGAATCTTGGCGCACTTGGTAACATGGTGCCGCAGCTACCCATTCATCATATCGCACGCTTTAAGGACGACGTTGCATGGCCAGGGCCGATTTGGGGAAACACTAGCGGCGAGTTTCGTAGCAAAGAAGAACAAGATGAGATTCTCAAACGTATTGGAA
>NZ_JAWOUB010000314.1:0-765 GCF_033339195.1 Vibrio sp. 811 | reverse complement strand
CACCGGTCTTTAAGAAACCGTGCTCATCAAACGTCTTTTCGGTCTCTTCTGGCATTTTGTAGTAACCGCGCATCACCATCGGGCCACGAACTAGAATCTCGTTGTTTTCGCCAATCTTCACTTGCGCGCCAGGCATCGACATACCGATAGAATCCGGATCAAAGCACTTGTCATCCCAGCACGAAATCGTCGCGGTGGTTTCTGTCATGCCGTAGCCCAACTTCACGTTGATGCCAATAGCATGGAAGAAGCGACCAATGGTTTCATCCAACTTCGCGCCACCACATGGCATAAAGTTGATACGACCACCGAGCAGTGCACGCAACTTACTTAGCACCAACTTGTCAGCTAATGCGTGTGCTTTGCGCAGCATCATCGAAGGTTTGCGCTTTTCTTGATGGCAAAGTGCCATTTTCGCGCCCATGTTCACCGCCCAAGTAAACATGATCTTGCGATGAATCGGTGCTCGAGACACTTTCTCGTGAATCGCTGAGAAAATCTTTTCGTAGAAACGAGGAACCGCACACATCACGGTTGGACGCACTTCACTCAAGGCATCGCGCACTTGCATGGTGTCTTGCAAGTAACAGTTCGTCGCACCTTTGTATAATACGTAGAATGTCCAAGCGCGTTCAAATACGTGTGAAAGCGGAAGGAAACACAAAGAAACATCATCTTGAGATAAGCTCAAGCGTTGGTCGTGACCTTCTAGCTGCGCTGCGATGTTGCCATAATCCAACATCACGCCCTTAGGTTGACCCGTTG
>NZ_JAWOUB010000313.1:0-766 GCF_033339195.1 Vibrio sp. 811 | reverse complement strand
TGACCCGAATATGGTTGAGTTAACCTTTGAGCACAAGGATGACGACATTTCTGTACTTGCGCTCAACGTGAAACTGCCTGACGACGAGAAGTAAGGCTTTATTCTCAACGCAATATGCAGCGCACAACAATGTACGTGTCGAAAAAAGGTTGACCATTTGGTCAACCTTATTAGTTTGCGCTTATTTCAACGCCTTATTCATTTTTTCGCCCAATAACTCTAGACGCCAACCTTGCATAACATCAGGCAAGCGAGCAGGATCACGATCCTTCTTCCACACCCAACTGATGAGCTGGTTAATCTGCTTTTTCGATGCTAAAAACTCGGTCGCTAACCCTGATTTTTGCGCAGCACTTTTCACGACATCTTTCATGTTTTTGAAAACTTGCTTATAGCCAGGGTAATCCATCAGGCGATCAATTTTAGCTGGGTATTCTTCTGGTGGCGTTTGCTTAGCCTTTTTCACGATGGCCGCAATTTTAGTACCGTGACGATTGACCGCGCGGCTATCCATCCCTTCCGCTTCCATCTTTTTAAAGCTTGTTAAACCTAAACGAGCAACCGTTAGCAAATCACCTTCTTTGAAAATGAAGTTTAGTGCTAAGTCGCGCTTGATTGCTTCACGATAACGCCAAGTCGCTAGCGGCTTTAACACAGCTAACTCTGACGGTTTAAGTTGCCACGCTCCTTTAATATCAAGGTACGCATTTTCTTCGTTGGTTTCGCGAATGCGTTTGGAAACCAACAAGTCGCTCTCTTGCTGCAC
>NZ_JAWOUB010000312.1:0-767 GCF_033339195.1 Vibrio sp. 811 | reverse complement strand
CCTGTGTTTGAAGCATTGGATTTGGTTAAGGGCTCGCTGCGCTCTTTGCAGATGGGATTGTTCCAAACCTGTTTAATCACGCGTTTGGCATTGGTGATCGATTCTGAAAACAAAGCATCTACTAAGGGGAAATGTCTGTTGATCAGCTTTGAACAAAGTCGAGATGCGGAAAGCTGGATTCAGGCGGCGAAGTTGTGTGAGCAAGGTTACCACATCACCTTAATCGACAAGGTGGACGACGTTTCTGGCTTGGTGGGTCACGACGTGATTGAACGCTACCAGCGTATTTATGTGTTCTCGAATAGGGCGCTACCTGCCAAGCAAGTGGAAGCATTCAAAGCGCTGTTAGCGCGGTATCCTGAGCAAGTGCAGTGTTCGGAAGTTATTGAGAAACTTCATCTTGCACAAACACAGATTCAGTAAGGAGACCACATGATTCTGGTTTGGTTTAGGCGCGATTTACGCACGTTAGACCACACGGCGTTAAAGGCGGCACTTGATACAGGGCAACCTGTTGTTGCTTGTTTTGTTGCAACGCCAGAACAGTGGCAAGAGCACCACATGGCGCCGATGCAGGCGGATTTAATCGCTAGGCGTCTTGAGCATGTTCATCAAGAGCTCACAGAGCTAAACATTCCTCTTCTGTATAAAGAAGTTCCGCGTTTTGACGACTGTACACAAGTCATTTGCGATTGGGCGGATAAGCTCAACGCAACAGCGGTAATGGTCAACATCAATTATGAAGTGAATGAAGTTGAGTTGGATAG
>NZ_JAWOUB010000311.1:0-773 GCF_033339195.1 Vibrio sp. 811 | reverse complement strand
TCGGAACGGGAATCGCAGCCGCTTCATCGACTAGCAACAAATCACACTCAGGCAGCGAAGACAACAATTCGTCAGGCGCAATAAACTGAATATACCCATATCCGACTTCCAAACGGTCTTTCTTCATCTGTTTGGCATCCGTAAGTAAACGCTGCGCGTGCTGATAGACTGGCTCAACAGCGTTAATAGAAGGCGCGGTAAGTAATATACGCAGCGGCTTGTGCTGCAACAACTGAGCACAAGCGATACCTAACGCGCTGCGTTTACCTCTACCGCGATCAGCCGTGAGCACTAAAGGACGCTTACGATGCCCACTCACCACTTTCTCGATTAATGAAACAGCGCGAGTCTGCTCTATGTATTCTGTATTTCTCTTCGCAATAGCAAACTCAGAAACCTGGGGAATGACTTTCCCCTGCTCAAGCACTATCAGCTTTTGCCATTGGGTCTGCATCCATTGCTCAGCGAAGTGTTGTGGTTGAGCAGTATTTGTCACAACAAGTAGCATTCCACCGCCAACGAGAGAGCCAATTGCCGCCGTAAAGCTATTAGCATCGAACTCTTTTCGCGCGTCAAACAGCAGCACATCACACTCTCTTCCGAGTAGTCGATTTCCCTGCTTCATTCCAACACAAAAGGCATTCTCGAATGACCAATCCCCAACACAGAACCAACGTTGTGTGGTTTGAGTTTGAAGAAATGCAGAGATAATGAAATCTTGCCAATCGGCCTCTCCTTGCAAAACAACGCCTGAGCGTTGAAAAGCATGTTGA
>NZ_JAWOUB010000310.1:0-773 GCF_033339195.1 Vibrio sp. 811 | reverse complement strand
CCTCACTTTCTGAGCAAGCACGTACAACAGCACAACAAGCAGAAGAACGTAGCCAGCGTATTTCTTACCAGCAAGACGAAATCAACATGGTTGCGACTGCGGTTAATGAAATGGCAGCAGCAACGCAAGAGATTGCGGGTAACGCAGACAGCACAGCGCATAGCTCTGAAGAAGCGGTGCAAGCATGTGCTCACGGTTCTAGCCAAGTGAATCAAACGCAAGGTTCTATCCAGAATCTGGCGCAAGAAGTTCAAGTCGCGACAAATGTTATCCAAGAACTTGAAGCGCACGGTAATAGCATCAACACGATTCTATCGACGATTCAAGACATTGCAGAGCAAACTAACTTGTTGGCACTGAACGCAGCGATCGAAGCGGCGCGTGCAGGCGATCAAGGTCGTGGTTTTGCGGTTGTTGCTGACGAAGTTCGCGTATTGAGCCAACGTACTCACGCATCGACCAAAGAAATCCAAGAAACGATCGAAATGCTTCAAGGTACAACCAAGAAAGCGGTTGATATCATGGGAGATGGTCGTCGTTTGGCTGATACCAGTGTGGATGACGCGAATTCTGCAGCAGCGAGCCTGACGCAAATCCACAGTGCGGTAGAGCGCATCAGCGACATGGCAACGCAAATTGCGTCTGCGGCGGAAGAGCAAGCATCTGTAACAACAGAAATCACTCGTAACACAGAAGGCATCCGCGACGTATCGAACGAGCTTTCTGTAGAAGCTCACTCAGCAGCGGAGCAAGCAGCGCACCTATCTGAGCTG
>NZ_JAWOUB010000309.1:0-773 GCF_033339195.1 Vibrio sp. 811 | reverse complement strand
TGCATCCAGCACTATGGGTAAGTAAAACAGGTCTAGACGCCCAACAAACCAACATCGCTACGATTTCGAACAACTTGGCGAACGCCTCGACCGTGGGCTACAAAAAAAGCCGTGCGGTCTTTGAAGATTTGTTCTATCAAAACATCAACCAGCCGGGTGGTCAGTCTTCTCAAAACACCGAGCTGCCAAGTGGCTTGATGCTTGGTGCTGGTTCTAAAGTGGTTGCAACGCAAAAAGTGCACACGCACGGTAATGCGCAAACCACCACCAACGCATTGGACATGATGGTGGAAGGCGATGGTTTCTTCCAAGTGACTCTGCCTGACGGCAACATCGGTTACACCCGTAACGGCCAGTTCACGCTAAATGGTGAAGGCACGTTAGTGACATCTGGTTCTGGTTACCCAGTAGAACCTGAAATTGTGATTCCTGAAGATGCGATTTCTATCACTGTCGGTACGGACGGTGAAGTATCTGTGCGCGTACGTGGTCAGCAAGATAACCAAGTCGTTGGCCAGTTGACCATTACAGACTTTGTTAACCCAGGTGGCCTAGAGCCAATCGGTCAGAACCTTTACTTGCCAACAGGCGCAAGTGGCGACCCGCAAGAAGGTGTTCCGGGTTTGGACGGTTTAGGTGAAATTCGCCAATCCATGCTAGAAGCCTCCAACGTAAACGTGACAGAAGAATTGGTCAACATGATCGAAGCTCAGCGCGTGTACGAAATGAACTCTAAAGTGATCTCATCTGTCGATAAGATGATGAGCTTCGTT
>NZ_JAWOUB010000308.1:0-773 GCF_033339195.1 Vibrio sp. 811 | reverse complement strand
CTCGATATTTAGTGCTATTGCGAGTCCGTTTCCTCACAAATACTTTTAATCAATGGCAACGCTTTTTCCCACCCATTGTTGAACATCGATACAAAGTCACTGTGAGTGTGAATGGTGATGTTGAGCAACAAGCGTTCGTCTTCTGTGTCGATCTGATAGATCTCACGAGATCCAATCCACTTGGCTGCAATATCGGCGTCCAACTGTTGCCTATTGTCGGGGTTAAAGATGGCAACATGATGAAACTCTAGCCGATGCAGTGGCTGCACAGAATCAATCACTGCGCGAGTGCCGCCCATATCCGGATCAAAAAAGGTGATGTCGCTGCCCTCTTCCCACTCCCCTTCGAATTGAGATTGAGGTGAAAATGCCTGCGCCCAACGCTTGTAAAGCTCAGCATCCGTCAGCACTCTCCATACGCGCTGCGGAGTCGCGGTTATTTCTACGTAATAGTTTAATGTAAGCATGTTTTCTCTCCCTGAACCTTCATTGACGCTAGTTTATTCTCAGGAAAAATCAAATTTGCTTGCGTTTTAAATGCTTATCTCAACTTACTTTTACGAGGCACTAAGATGTTCTCGTTTGTAACGCCTTGCTTTGATGATGCTTGACCAATACATCCCAGCACCCATTCAATACCGTCGCGAGCACAATTAAGCCCATGCCCGCGATTTGAGTGCGGCTCATTACATCAGCGAAAAAAAGTGATTGCCAAACGGCCGTAAACAACAAGTTGGTAAAAATCAGTGGTGCGAGTTGAGAGCCGCTACTGG
>NZ_JAWOUB010000307.1:0-773 GCF_033339195.1 Vibrio sp. 811 | reverse complement strand
CTTCACCACCAATTCAAATACGGCATTGCCATCTGCTGTGGCTGTGTAAGTAAAACTGCCGTCGCCGTTAGCAGTTTCAGCAAGCACGACAGGCTCCCCATGAGAGGTCAACCCTGCTACTGGATCTGCGGTTGCATCAAGCTGGTATTTAACAACGCTGTCCGAGCCTTCAGTTGTGGTGAAAGAGCCCGACATAAACGCATCATCGTTCTGGTCTGAGCCAATTGAGGCAAGGTCATCTTCGTCCACCGTGAGTGGAACAACGTTATCGATGGTTGGAACGTCATCAGTAATCGTGACTGGAATGGTCGCAATCGTCGTATCGCCATCAAAGTCTGTAGCAATGATTGGGAAGTTCAGTACTAATTCATCGCTGTTTAACGCGTGATCGACCGGCCCTTCCAGACGGAAGTTGTATGTACCGTCAGCATTCACATTCATGGTGAAGACAGGATTGCCATCCGCGGTAGCCACGTAAGTAAAGCTGCCATCAGCATTCGCAGTCTCTACCAAAGTGACAGGCTCACCTTGAGAAGTTAAACCTGCGACAGGATCCGAAGTTGAATCAAGTTGGTAGCTCACCACACGGTCTGAGCCTTGAGTGGTCGTGAACGCGCCTTCCACAAACACAGCGTCAGTTTGGTCTGAGCCAATACCTGATAAATCATCTTCGTCTACAGCCAGAGGCACAACATTATCGATGATTGGTGCATCATCCGTGATCGTGACTGGAATGGTTGCCGTGGTCGTATCACCATCAAAATCGGTGGCAA
>NZ_JAWOUB010000306.1:0-773 GCF_033339195.1 Vibrio sp. 811 | reverse complement strand
TCGCCTCTGACTGCCAAGGCATCCACCGTGTACGCTTAGTCACTTAACCATACAACCCGAAGGAGTTTCGAGTTGATGTTCAAATCACCAAAGTTGTCTCTCATTATTTGAATGAGCGAGAGACATTTCGATTTTGCCGGACTCAAATTCCAAGAACACTTGAATGTGTTTTTAGTTGTATTCATAAATGAATACTTTGAGAACTTTACAAACAACAATAAATTGTTGTTTTGTCAGCTTTCCAAATTGTTAAAGAGCTAATCACTTCTAATGAAGTAACCATTTTTAAAAACTCTCAAGAGAGAATGTTTAAAGATGGTGGGCGATACCGGGCTCGAACCAGTGACCCCCTGCTTGTAAGGCAGGTGCTCTCCCAACTGAGCTAATCGCCCACATTGTTTTGATTTCCGTGGAAGGAAATGGTGGGTCGTGCAGGATTCGAACCTGCGACCAATTGATTAAAAGTCAACTGCTCTACCAACTGAGCTAACGACCCAATGGTATCCCGTAGGGGAGTCGAACCCCTGTTACCGCCGTGAAAGGGCGGTGTCCTAGGCCTCTAGACGAACGGGACACTAAGTGAACATCTTGGGGGATGTTCTATCTCTTAAACTTCATAAACCGTATCAATCTGTGTGAACACTCATCGCAATAATCATCGTATAAGGAGGTGATCCAGCGCCAGGTTCCCCTAGCGCTACCTTGTTACGACTTCACCCCAGTCATGAACCACAAAGTGGTAAGCGTCCCCCCGAAGGTTAAACTACCTACTT
>NZ_JAWOUB010000305.1:0-774 GCF_033339195.1 Vibrio sp. 811 | reverse complement strand
TGTCCCAATTCGTCAAGATCGGTCGCTCAAATGTAGGGGGATCTTGGAATTCTTTGGGTATAGCGATCAACGAGATTGCATCGTTAAGTACTTGATTGCAACTCTCAAGTGTAAGAAGTATGAAAATTTAACAAGAACGTCATTTTTATCTCATCCGTTGCGATGAAACTGTGAGCTAAGGTTAAATAGAAACAAACCGCTGCAGGGCAACGGTTTGTTTTATTCGGTCAAAAAGAGAAGGCATAACCTTGGTAATTTAAATACCGGCACCATGTCCAGATTCTGTTTGTTCCCCTTCTTCTTTGAGTTCAGCCATTTCTTCTTGCTGTTGTGCTTTCTCGATGCTCAACCACCAAACGAACAACTCATACCAAATCGCCAGAATAACCGCACCTAGGAACAGGCCAACGATACCGTAGAAAAGCATACCGCCGATGGCCCCAAGCAGAATCACAGGCATTGGTACGTCTACACCACGGCCCATAAACATTGGTTTTAGTAAGTTCTCAGACAGCGCACCGACAACCGCCCACACGGTAAACATGGTCGCGGTTGTGCTGTCTTGCGTCATGTACATGTAGCCAATCACTGGCAATACGGCAAGCAGCGCAGGAAGCTGAGCGATACACAAAATCATCAGAATCAGAGTAAGCAAACCAGCAGCAGGAACGCCAAACACAAAGAAGCCAGCACCGATCAATAGCGCTTGAATCGCAGCCACACCAACTACGCCCAGCAGCACGCTTTTAATGGTCGCGGCGATAAGCGTTGTCC
>NZ_JAWOUB010000304.1:0-774 GCF_033339195.1 Vibrio sp. 811 | reverse complement strand
TGTGTAAGGGGCAGCGGTTGCTGTACCAGCTAATGCGCCAGCAACGTAGAAGTCAACTTTAGCAACGCTACCATCCGCGTCTGCTGCGTTAGCAGTAAGCGTAACAGTACCGCCTAAGTCGATTGAAGTAGCTGAAAGCGCAACATCCACTGTAGGCGCTTCATTACCTGGTTGAGCTGAAGCAATCGTAAGCGTTACTGAACTTGCAGTACTTACCGCACCAGCGTCATCATAAGATTTAGTTGAAAACTCGTGTACGCCTTCAGTTGCAGTCCAAGATGCAGTGAAAGGAGCCGAAGTAGACTGACCAACTAAAGCACCATCAACAAAGAATTCAACTTTGCTAATTGTGCCATCAGTGTCTGCTGCATCTGCGGCTAGGTTAACCACTTCACCAGCGGTGATAGATGCCGACGCAGAAGGAGCGGTTAGAGTCACCGTCGGGATTTCATTTTGTGGTGGGTCAACAGGACCTGTTCCATCACAAGCACCAAGAGATTCCCACTCGCCCCACTGGCCAGCTTGTGCAGGGTTATTGTTTTGCGTCCAGTAACGCGCTTTGTATGCGTTACCTTCGTGCTGAACTTGGTCGCCGCCATTATAAACTTTTGACGAATCCCAAACTTCTAGAGGGGCACAATCAACCGCTGCGTAGCTGTTGAAGGCCAATAGACAAGATGCAGTCAGCGTACTTAGCGTAAAGACACTTTTCACTGCTTTCCCGTTTTTAAGGTGCATAATCGCTCTTCCTTAAGTTATTGTTAAAACAATATT
>NZ_JAWOUB010000303.1:0-775 GCF_033339195.1 Vibrio sp. 811 | reverse complement strand
TGGTCGCGAGCTTCGCCCCCACTTTCGTGGTCAACATCGAAGTCATCGCAATCGCAAGTAACGCAGGAAGGTAAACATAACCAATACTGTACGCAGGTAAGCCTTCAACCTTATAGCCGTGCAAAATAAAGCCTATCATGCCAGAGATGGCGATGATGCAGCCACAAACTGACGATGAGCCGACCGCTTTACGCATTTCTACGCCGTGCTTGTTGAGAAAAGGCACAGATAAAGAACCACCACCGATACCAGCTAAGCTCGAAACCACACCAATTCCCGTTCCGTACATCATAGTGACCGGACTACTCGGCATTGGCTTCTCACTTTTTACTTTAATGGATCGGAACATCTGCACAGCTAGAGACAGTACAATGACACCAAATACTTTCGGCAAGTAATGAGTTGGGATCCATTCGGCAATGTTGGCACCAACAATACCGCCTATCACCACTCCGGGCATTAGCCACTTCACAACAAACATATCTACGTTGCCAAGTTTAAGATGGTTGAGAGCAGAAGAACCTGATGTGACGATGATGCTTGCCAGAGATGTCGCAAGCGCCATGTGCATGCTCATTTCTGGAGAAATGCCCGCCCAAGGCAGCAAAAATAACAACGCAGGTACGACGATTAATCCGCCCCCAATGCCGAGTAGCCCCGCCATCACACCAACAAAAGCGCCCAGCGCCAGCAATAACAAAAATAAAGAGACGGTCACGATTACCTACTTTTTCCCTGCACGAACGAAGCCTGCAAAACCTTGTTGGATAAAGAA
>NZ_JAWOUB010000302.1:0-775 GCF_033339195.1 Vibrio sp. 811 | reverse complement strand
TTAAGTAAAATTTCACAACATTTGATCTTGAACAATTTACATTAGTATAAAGGTAGACCAATTTGGCGTTGTTGCTTAAAACAGAGATAAGACATGCCTGTCCCGTTGTGCTCAATTATTAAACGACATATACCCGTGATCATTGAAGATGCTTGATTTCTGATGAAATCAGGATCATGCTACACACCATGAAAATAATACTGACTCCCCAACAGAAACAGCAACTCGAAGAGATGCACGATTCAACTCGTGATGGTCGAGTGCGTGACCGCATCAAAGCGGTTTTACTTGCGTCTGAAGGCTGGAGTCAAACGATGATTTCTTAAGCGCTTCGTATTCATGAATCGACCGTTGCTCGTCATCTCAGTGACTATGTCCTCTCTGAAAAACTTAAGCCTGAAAATGGTGGTAGCCAGAGCCGACTTTCTGCTGAGCAAACCATGCAGCTTATCGAACATTTATCTGAGAAGACGTACTTTCATACCCATCAAATAGTCGCTTATGTGAAAGCCGAGTTTGGTATTCGCTATACCGTTGCAGGCATGAACAAATGGCTACATCATCACGGCTTCTCATATAAGAAGCCGAAAGGTGTACCGCACAAGTTTAATCCAGAGATGCAGAAAGCCTTTATCGAATACTACAACGAGACGCTAAGAAGCAGCGAAGACCCTGTGTTATTCATGGATGCCGTTCATCCTACACAGTCAACAAAACTCAGTTATGGCTGGATACGAAAAGGCCAATACAAAGTGATTGAGACAACAGGCAGTCG
>NZ_JAWOUB010000301.1:0-775 GCF_033339195.1 Vibrio sp. 811 | reverse complement strand
CGCAGCTGAAATTAGAGAACATTAAATAAAAACAATGAGCGAACCTCGCAAACGAAGAAGTACCGGCAATGTCACTTTGGCTGATGTCGCCAAACAAGCAGGCGTAGGCACGATGACGGTGTCGCGAGCATTACGAACGCCAGAGCTGGTATCCGATAAGCTGAGAGAAAAAATTCAACAAGTGGTTGATGAGCTCGGCTATATCCCGAACAAAGCCGCAGGGGCACTCGCATCTGCAGAAAGTTATTCCATCGCTCTTATCATTCCGTCACTGTTTGAAAAAGCATGCGCGCATTTCTTACCAAGCTTCCAACAGGCGTTAAACAAAGCGGGTTATCAACTATTGCTGGGTTACAGCGACTACTCGATTGAGCAAGAAGAAAAGTTGCTTTCGACTTTTTTAGAGAGCCGTCCTGCGGGCGTTGTACTGTTTGGAAGTGAGCATAGTCAGCGAACGCATCAACTGTTAGAGGCGTCAAATACGCCAGTGTTAGAGATTACCGAACTGAGCTCAAAGGCCAGTTATCTCAACATTGGCGTGGATCACTTCGAAGTGGGTAAGGCCTGTACCAGACACCTGATTGAACAAGGTTTTAAGAACGTTGGTTTTATTGGGGCGCGCGGGAATCACTCAACGTTGCAACGCCAGTTACACGGTTGGCAAAGTGCGATGATTGAAAACTATCTCACCCCAGATCATTTTCTGACGACTCATGAAGCGCCATCTTCGCAATTGGGTGCGGAAGGATTGGCGAAGTTATTGCTGCGCGATTCA
>NZ_JAWOUB010000300.1:0-776 GCF_033339195.1 Vibrio sp. 811 | reverse complement strand
CCCGTTGGCGATCAAGGACAACCTGAGCCAACCAGCGAACGAACCAGCCCCGAAATGACGAAATAGGTCACGATGCTACAGCTGCCAGGCATCGAGTAAGGCCAAATGATAATACGGTCTGGTGTCTCCCACTGAGGTGGACGTTCTGAGAGTCTGCAAATGAACTCAGAGCGCTAAAGGGAGAGCGTAGGGCAGCCCGAAAGGGAGAGAAAACCCCCAGGAAAGCGTGAAATGAACCCCGATACTTCAACCTATTCAATAGGTTACGAGGTAGGGGTTCGGCGTAGCCGAAAGGGTAGATTTGGGGAGCCTTTGCGACGTCCTTTTTTCTTCTTTTTCCATCAAAGAAAAATGTCTTATTGAGCGCGGAGCGCATTGTTATTGCTTCCTCGATCTTATCTAGCGGCTGTGTGTAAAGCATTGGGCAGCTTGTCTGTCCGAGCTTTTCCACAGTGAGCGTTTGATCGGTAACTTCCCAACATTTTCGTGCACACGAAAAAAAAACGGTGTTTTTGAGGTTAGGGCAGGATTCGCAAAGTGCTAGCAAAAGGTACTTCATTCTCTGCTCTTTCGAAATTGGTAAGCGAACGGGCAATTTCACACCCACTTGTTTTTATTTTGTCGGTTCTAGGTTCTATTCGTTTGTCGTTCTGTTTTGTTTCAAATGGGATGGCTAGTCATACGCTTATTTTTTCACACCTTACGCAGTATCCAGCTAGTGCTCTATGCCTAGTTCTCATCAGGTGTTGAGTCGGATACAGCATTATTTTGTATTG
>NZ_JAWOUB010000299.1:0-778 GCF_033339195.1 Vibrio sp. 811 | reverse complement strand
ATATCGTTGGTGACATCCAAGGCTGTTTTGACGAACTACAGCAGCTACTCAAGCGCGTCAACTTTTCCACTCAACATGACCAACTTTGGCTCGCAGGAGATTTGGTGGCTCGCGGCCCGAAATCACTCGAAACACTGCGCTTCGTAAAGTCACTCGGTGACAGCGCAAAAGTCGTACTCGGCAATCATGACTTACATTTACTGGCAGTATCTTACGGCCTGAAAAAGCGAAAAGACAAAGATAAAACGACCCCTATTTTCCTCGCTAAAGACCGCGAAGAACTGCTCTCTTGGCTAGCTAAACAACCTCTTCTGGCAGAGCACGACGAGTTTGTGATGTGTCATGCGGGTATCTCACCGCAATGGGATTTAGAAACAGCCAGACAATGCGCTCGCGAAGTAGAACATATTATCCAAGGCGAAGAGTTGCCGTGGTTGCTAAAAAACATGTACAGCAACTTACCAGATCTTTGGGATGACTCACTGGAAGGTCTGGATCGCTATCGCTATATCATCAATGCCTTTACAAGAATGCGTTTCTGCTTTTCTGATGGTCGTTTAGATATGGACTGCAAACTGCCTCCGCAAGAAGTCACAGGTGACCAATTGCTACCTTGGTTTGAACTGCCGCACCGCATACCGTTAGAAAAAACAGTGTTATTCGGCCACTGGGCAGCATTGCAGGGCTATATCGATGAAAAAGTCATTGGACTCGATACAGGTTGTGTCTGGGGTGGTTCGCTGACGATGATCCGTTGGGAAGACAAACAACTCTTTAC
>NZ_JAWOUB010000298.1:0-779 GCF_033339195.1 Vibrio sp. 811 | reverse complement strand
CACGCCGTTGAGTAGCCCTAAGAGGATTGGGCGGGAAAGAAAGTCAGCAAAAATTCCCAGTTTGAAGCGGCTGGCCAGTACACACCAAATACCTGTCATGGCTGTCATGGTCATCACGAGCTGCCAGTGTTTGGTTGGGTCGCCAGCGGCAATTGGGGTAACGACGGCGGCGATGACGGCACAGGTTGCGGCGTCCGGGCCAACAATGAGTTGCCGGGAAGTGCCCATTAAAGCGTAAACCAGCATCGGCAGCACGCATGAGTAGAGGCCGACGATAGCAGAAACGCCAGTTAGCTGTGCATAAGCAATAGCAACAGGTAGTGCAACAGCAACAACAGAAAATGCTGCTCTAAAGTCATTCACGAGCCATTCTTTTTGATAGTTTTTAAGTTGAATGAGACCTGGGAACCACTGAGCGAATAAGAATCTAGCCAACAGATTTTCCATATATGTGGTTGAGATACGGTAAAGTATACATCGTTAATGGGTAAGGTCTGTGAGCTATTTATCACTCATATCGCGATCAATTGGTTTGGCTGTGGTTACAACGAGGGTCTGAGTGTGAGCATCGGATGCGTCGAAAGGGAAGGGGCGTTGTTTGGATTCAGAGCACAAGAAAACGGGAGCCAAAGCTCCCGTTTTTGTCTTTCTTATTGGCTTTTAAGCAACGCTATCCATTTGAGGGTAAAGTGGCTTTGCTGCCAATAGTTCCGGCTCAAAATCGTCAACGTTAATGGTATCGAGACGATGTTGCTCGGCTTCTCTCAGCAGTTCTGCTT
>NZ_JAWOUB010000297.1:0-780 GCF_033339195.1 Vibrio sp. 811 | reverse complement strand
GTTGGGCCGAAAGAAACCATGTCCATGTTCGGGTAAGGCTCTTTAAATAGACCACATTCAAGACCTGCGTGAATAACCATGATGTTTGGTTTGTGACCGTAAATGCCTTCGTACATATCACGGAAAATCGCCATAATTTCTGAATCAGCGTCTGGTTTCCAACCAGGGTAAGCGCCTGAGAACTCAACTTGTGCCCCTGCGAGTTCAGCAACAGAGCGTAACATGCTCTCTACTTGGCTGCGGCCAGAGTCAATCAAAGAGCGAATCAGACACAGAACAGTCACGTTGTTTTCTTCAGTAGTGATCACGCCAACGTTCAGTGACGTTTCAACCACACCTGCAATTTCTTCGCTCATGCGCATCACGCCATTTGGACATGCGTTGAGAGCAGCAATAAAGCGTTGTTGATCCGCCGCGGTGAAGGCTTGTGATTCGGTTGCGATCTCTTCATTGAACGTCACAATGCCCGTTTCTACTTTGCCAAGCTCAGCTTTTAATAGCTCAGTGTAGTAGTTGAAAAGCTCTGCAAGTTTCTCTTGGTTTTCAGCAGGAACAGCAACTGTTACGAAAGCTTCGCGAGGAATAGCATTACGCAAACTACCACCACGGAATTCAACCAAGCGAAGATCCAACTCTTGTGCATGGCCCGCTAGGAATCGGCCAAGCAGTTTGTTGGCATTACCACGACCAGTGTGGATATCACAACCAGAGTGACCGCCTTTTAAACCCTTCAAGGTTAGCTGACGAGTCACAAAGCCAGTAGGGATCGCGTCGCGGTTG
>NZ_JAWOUB010000296.1:0-781 GCF_033339195.1 Vibrio sp. 811 | reverse complement strand
AACTCGATGAAGCTGGCATTGAATACAGCCTACACACAGAGATGGAAGCGGTAATTCCTGAGCTCGATATTCTTTACATGACTCGCGTTCAAAAAGAGCGTTTTGACGAGTCTGAATATGCGCACATCAAGTCAGCTTACATTCTGACGGCGGCTCTATTGGAAGGCGCGCGTGAAAATCTAAAAGTACTGCACCCGCTACCTCGTGTTGATGAAATCACGACAGACGTAGATAAAACCCCACACGCGTACTACTTCCAGCAGGCACAAAATGGCGTGTACGCTCGCCAAGCGCTGTTGGCTTTGGTTCTAAACAAAACACTGTAATCGAGGAGACAAAAACATGGCTAAAGAAACTCAATTGCAGGTAGAAGCAATCAAAAACGGCACCGTCATCGACCACATTCCAGCACAAATTGGTATCAAAGTGCTGAAATTGTTCGATATGCACAATTCTTCTCAACGTGTAACGATTGGTCTGAACTTGCCATCTTCAGCTTTGGGTCACAAAGACTTGCTGAAGATTGAGAACGTGTTCATCAATGAAGAACAAGCAAGCAAACTGGCGCTGTACGCACCGCACGCGACGGTAAACCAAATCGAAAACTACGAAGTCGTGAAAAAACTGGCTCTAGAGTTGCCAGAGAAAATCAACAACGTGTTTGAGTGTCCAAACTCAAACTGTATCTCTCACAACGAGCCAGTAGAAAGCAGTTTTAAAGTTTTCGAGAAGAAAGAAGAGATTCGTTTGAAGTGCAAATACTGTGAGAAAGTATTCTCAC
>NZ_JAWOUB010000295.1:0-781 GCF_033339195.1 Vibrio sp. 811 | reverse complement strand
GAGCGGTTTTATCGTGCTTTCGCAAGTTTTGATTAGTGCCTTTACCTGCCACCTATGGAACTTCCCTTGATCGGTGGCTGATGCGCATCGCCTGTTCCAAAACATCTTGAATCCAAAACAGGTGCAGGAATACTTGAAGTGCTTAGATGATATGGCTATCATGAAAGGACTTACACATGTCGCAAAACTAGTAAGTATTCCGAAATAAACCGCCCGGCAAGGCGGTTTTTTCATATCTGGGGATTGAGATTACAACCAAAGAGCATGGATCTCAACGATCCTTTTCTAAGGTAATGAACGTCCTCAAGAAAAACGCCTCCCATTGGGAGGCGTTTTTCGTATCTGCCAGATGTAAAAAAGGTCGCCGGTTTGGGCAACCTTTTGCGTTCTATCGTTCAGTTCGCACAATATGTGTTACGTTAAATTACTCATTACTTTCTTTTAAACCAAAGCAGTCCCACTCTATCAGCAATCGACTAAAATTATTTTTTGAAAGATATTTGGCATCTACACACTTACCATCATCATCGTACAGCACAAGGAAAAAAGAACTCGATTCTAGTGTACGACCTAACGAAAGCCATTGATCAACAATTGTCTCGTAATGTTCTTGATATGATGCGATTTCAAAGCCTTTGTTATTCGATGTTTTAAAATAAATTTTTAGTTTCACGCTTTATCCCATTTATCTCATACACATCATATTTAAGACTAGGTTTGTGTGAGCAATTGAACGTTCTTAATAGACTTAGGCCAAAAAAAACCACTATATACGCAATTG
>NZ_JAWOUB010000294.1:0-782 GCF_033339195.1 Vibrio sp. 811 | reverse complement strand
TGTTGAAGACTACAAGAAAGGCTGGTTGCATTTCGACTGTGCTGGTACTTACCGTAAGTCTGCATCCGACAAGTGGGCAGCAGGCGCTACTGGTATGGGTGTCCGCACTCTTGCTCGCCTTCTTAATGAGCAAGCAGAAAAATAATATTTATGGTGGCGTCAGTTAGGCGCTGCCGTAGTCAAGCAAGTCACTTTTAAACACTATTATTACAAGTACAAAAAGGAAACTTTATGGCTCTAGAAAGAACGTTTTCCATTGTTAAGCCTGACGCTGTGGAAAGAAACCTGATCGGTGAAATCTACAATCGAATCGAGAAGGCAGGCCTACGTATTATTGCTGCGAAAATGGTTCACCTGACTGAAGAGCAGGCGAGCGGCTTTTACGCAGAACATGAAGGTAAAGAATTCTTCCAACCTCTAAAAGAGTTCATGACTTCTGGCCCTATTATGGTTCAAGTGTTGGAAGGCGAAAATGCGATTGCACGTTACCGCGAATTGATGGGTAAAACCAACCCAGAAGAAGCGGCAGCAGGCACACTTCGCGCAGATTACGCGCTAAGCATGCGTCATAACTCTGTGCATGGTTCAGATAGTCCTGAATCAGCGGCTCGTGAGATTGAGTTCTTCTTCCCTGAGTCAGAAATTTGCCCTCGCTAAT
This sequence comes from Vibrio sp. 811, assembly GCF_033339195.1. Lineage (NCBI taxonomy): Bacteria > Pseudomonadati > Pseudomonadota > Gammaproteobacteria > Vibrionales > Vibrionaceae > Vibrio > Vibrio sp. 811. The sequence continues at coordinate 124 of NZ_JAWOUB010000294.1, read as the reverse complement.
TGGTAGTTAGTTTGTGCTCGTAAAGATAGTTAGCCTCGGATAATTCCGGGGCTTTTTATTATCGAAACAGTTCGAAGGCGCATTGGTTAGGTCGTTCAATGTTTAACCGAAGTGTTTTTAATGC
>NZ_JAWOUB010000293.1:0-783 GCF_033339195.1 Vibrio sp. 811 | reverse complement strand
GGATCTCGATATAGTGCTCTTCGGTGAGTGCATCTCGGCACAAAAACCGGAGCTACCTCGCAGTGATATCTACAAATATCCTTTTGTCACAAAGCCCTTGTATGATCTCGAACCTCATTTAGTGATCCCCGGCGATGGACGCACTGTAGCCGACATTTGGCATGCTATGCAGCCCGTTGATTCACTCAAACCAGTTTCTTTTTCACTTTAAATTTGAGTTGTTTACATGAGTTATTTTGAAGCCTTTATTTTGGCTCTGATTCAGGGTCTGACAGAGTTTTTGCCCATTTCCAGCTCTGCGCACTTGATCCTACCCTCTGCCATTTTCGGCTGGGCCGACCAAGGTCTAGCGTTTGATGTGGCAGTACACGTCGGTACATTGATGGCGGTTGTGATTTATTTCCGCCACGAAGTGATCACTTTATTCCGAGCATTGTTTGCTTCGATCTTCAAAGGTGACCGCAGTAAAGAAGCAAAACTGGCATGGATGATCGTGATCGCGACGATTCCGGCGTGTGTGTTCGGTTTGCTGATGAAAGACGTTATCGAAGTCTACCTGCGCAGTGCCTATGTGATTGCGACAACCACCATCGTATTCGGTTTGTTGCTTTGGTGGGTGGATAAGAATGCCAAGCTTGTTGCCGATGAGTACCAAACTGGCTGGAAGAAAGCGGTGTTTATTGGTATTGCTCAAGCACTTGCGATGATCCCTGGGACTTCACGTTCTGGCGCAACGATCACTGCCGCTCTATATTTGGGCTTCACTCGTGAAGCGGCAGCGCG
>NZ_JAWOUB010000292.1:0-784 GCF_033339195.1 Vibrio sp. 811 | reverse complement strand
GATGTGACCTTTGGCTCGGCGGCGAAAGTTTACGGCGACAAAGTGCTTTCTATGGTGCTCACTGGAATGGGTGCAGATGGCCGAGAAGGTGCACGTATGCTGAAATCGGCAGGTTCAACCATTTGGGCACAAGACGAAGAAAGCTGTGTGGTTTACGGTATGCCTCAAGCTGTAGCTAAAGCGGGCATTTCTTCTGAAGATTTACCTCTTGACCGAATTGCAGAACGCATGATGGTGGAAGTGGGTTTAGCGTAGGATAAATCATGATCGTTTGGAGTGTAGCTAACCAAAAAGGTGGGGTAGGTAAAACCACATCAACAGTGACACTAGCAGGTTTGTTGAGCCAGAAAGGTCATCGTGTATTGATGGTCGACACCGATCCTCATGCGTCACTGACGACTTATCTTGGTTACGACTCAGATACTGTGTCATCAAGCTTGTTCGATCTGTTTCAGCTAAAGACGTTCACTCGCGATACGGTTAAGCCGTTGATCTTAGAAACCGAGTTGGAAGGAATGGACATCATTCCTGCGCACATGTCATTGGCTACGCTAGACCGCGTAATGGGTAACCGCAGTGGCATGGGGTTGATTTTGAAGCGCGCACTTCAAGCGGTTTCGCAAGATTACGACTACGTGTTGATCGATTGTCCGCCAATCCTTGGTGTGATGATGGTTAATGCACTCGCGGCGAGTGATCGTATCTTGATCCCTGTACAGACTGAGTTCCTCGCGATGAAAGGCTTGGAACGTATGATTCGTACGTTGACGATCATGCAGAAATC
>NZ_JAWOUB010000291.1:0-784 GCF_033339195.1 Vibrio sp. 811 | reverse complement strand
GCCAGGATACAGCCGTCAACAAGCGTTGATGGCGACAGTTGGTGATGGTAAGTCCAACCGCTTAAGTTCTGGCATGGGTGTGGAAGTGACCAGCATCCGCCGTGTAACTGATCAGTTCTTGGTTAAACAAACTTGGTCTACCAATAGTTTGGCGGCTTACGCGGCTGGTTACACCAGCAACATGAGCCAACTAGAAAACACCTTGGGTGCAGACGGATTTAGTATCTCTGCTGGCTTAGATTCGCTTAACGCCGCGCTTAACGACGCGACAGTGAAGCCAGAATCGATGCCTTACCGCCAGCAAATCATCAATGAATCAGAAGCATTGGCTCGACGTTTCAACACACTAACTCAGTCTTTGCACAACCAACATAAAGACATGAATGATCAGCGCACTGCTGCGCTGACTCATGCAAACAGTCTGATGTCGAACATCGCTCACGTGAACAAGCAAATCGTTGAAATGCAAGGTACAGGCGGTAACCCTGCTCAATTGATGGACACGCGTGAAAAGCTGATCGGTGAGCTGTCACAAGTGATCGAAGTGAAAACAACCGATCAACCGGATGGCAGCATGCAGGTGACGTTGGTTTCTGGTCAGCCGTTAGTCATGGGCTCGGACTTTGGTCAACTGTCTGCGATTCCTGATCCAAGCGATCCGTATCTTGCGGATCTGCACGTGAATTTTGCTAATCAAAGCTTCGCTATTGGCGATTCGGTCGGGGGTAAGTTGGGTGCCATCAACGATTACCAAACCGACGTTCTAAAGCCAAACCAAGTAGCG
>NZ_JAWOUB010000290.1:0-787 GCF_033339195.1 Vibrio sp. 811 | reverse complement strand
AAAAGCGCATCTACACGAACCAAAACATTTACTCCAGACCGTGCACAAGATTAAAGGCGGGCTCGCACAAATAGGCTTGGAGCATATTCATCAATCCGCTTTATTGACCGAACAATTGTGCCGATCTGACTCCCCCCTTTATCAAACGGCGTTAGAGAAACTCATCACCGATCTAGAGCTAAGCGTTGATGACGTCCAGCATTGGGTTACTCAACATACGTAAAACGATTCTCTTCCCTCAAAAAACCTCAAGAGAAGCATTTAAGCTTCCACTGCATTGAATTTTATTACACGCTTTGACTGCACAAGGATTGACCCATGAGTTTTGACCGTAATCTGTGTAAAGTTCTGGTCGCTGACGATTCCAGGCTGGTTACGAGCAGCGTGACCGCGATACTTCGACAACTCGATTTAAGTGACATCTATTACGCTTATAAACCTTTTGAGGTCATCAATCTTTGTAAGCAAATGCATTTTGATTTGGTGATTTGTGACTACAACTTTCAAACTCAGCTCAATGGCTTTCAGTTGTTAGAAGAGTTAAAGCACGCGCAAATTCTTCCTGCACATACAACGTTCGTCTTTTTGACCGGAGAAAATGATCACAAAATCGTTCGTTCAATAGTGGACTGCGACCCTGATGACTACTTGCTAAAACCGTTTAATCACACCTTTTTTCGCAACCGACTGCTGTCAGCCATGAAACGCAGAAGCGTGCTACTACCGATTTACGAAAAACTGCGTGAGATGGACTTTGAAGGCGTGATTGAAGCCACCGATACCCTTC
>NZ_JAWOUB010000289.1:0-787 GCF_033339195.1 Vibrio sp. 811 | reverse complement strand
AGGTTCTGGCAGTTTATCAAAGGGGTCAATTTTGATTAAAAAGTCGAAGATGTTTGGAGTGACGGATGTGCCCATGGTTTACCTCTAAAATGAACCGGTGTTTCAACATTGTTCTAAGTGGCAAAAAAAGCAGCCTCGCGGCTGCCTCTTGTTTCTGATTATGCCGGGTAATCGTGGTAACCCAATTGCTCAGAAATGTTTTTACCTGCTTGATGCAGTAAGCCGACGTAATATTCCATTCTCTCTTCATCGAAACGGATGGTTGGGAATGAGATAGACAAGCCAGCAATGATTTGACCAAAGCGGTCATAAATCGGCGCAGCGATACAACGAAGACCTGGTTCTTGCTCTTCGTTATCTTCTGCATAGTGGAAATCGCGCACTTTCGCCAATTCTTCTAGCACTTGATCGGTGTTTTCCAATGTTTTTTCTGTGTGCTTAATGAACTCGACATCGCTCAATACGTCACGAACGAAGCTTTCATCGCGCTCAGAAAGCAGCACTTTACCAATCGCAGTACTGTAGAGCGGATTGCGACGACCGATGCGCGATTGCATGCGTAGGTTGTAGCCAGAGTCGATTTTGTGGATGTAAATGATGGCATTTTCATCCAGCGCACCAAGGTGCAAGGCTTCGTTGGTTTGTTCTGAAATGTGGCGCATTTCTTTGTCGGCCAGTTCGATCAGATCGACGTACTCAAGCGATTTTGCGCCCAACTCGAACAGCTTAAGTGTTAGAGAGTACTTATCCGCTTCGCCTTCTTGAGACACGTAACCGAGCGATTTCA
>NZ_JAWOUB010000288.1:0-788 GCF_033339195.1 Vibrio sp. 811 | reverse complement strand
CCGTTTAACGCCGTAACCCTAGAACGAGAATCTAACAGCCAAGTGCTCGCCGTAAGGTGGAAAAAGGGACTTGAAAGATACCACTCTGTATTTTTCACCCATCAAGACAGCGGCATTCATTCCTTGGCCGATCTGCGCGGCAAAACGCTCATTTTCGAGAGTCGCAACTCCACCAGCAGCTTTTACTTACCTGCCATTACATTGCTCAACCAAGGCGAAAAATTAGAATACCTTCGCTCTATTGATGCTCACCCAACGAAAGACCGTATCGGCTATTTGTTTTTGGATGAACATTTAGAACAATCCAACGAAATCAACCTATCCGTTTGGGTGTATAAACAGCGCGTTGCCGCCGGGGCGGTCAGTAATTTCAACTGGAACAACCCAAAAGATTTGCCAGAAAACATGAAGGAAAAACTGACCATTTTCCATAACTCGGTTGAGATCCCGCGTGATTTGGTTTTAGCGTCGCCTACTTTGAGCCAATCGACCAAAAATGAAATTACATCGATTTTATTGAAAATGGATGCCTCACCAGAAGGTTTGCATGCCTTGGATGTATTCCAAAATACCAAGCGCATATCCGCACTCACGCCAGATATGGCAACGTCTCTCGACACGGTTCGAAAGTCTGTTAACTTGCTACCAAAGGCAAACTGATGCTGAACAAACTTTCGCTAGAAACCAAATACATTTTCGCGACTATCTCCGTCGTTGTTTTGGTGGTTGTGGTCAACCTTGTACTTTACATGCATGGGTACGACACATACTCAAACAATCTCGCGCAG
>NZ_JAWOUB010000287.1:0-788 GCF_033339195.1 Vibrio sp. 811 | reverse complement strand
GTTTCTTCATCCATATTATTTGTTAACACGATCAAACCCATAGCTTGGTTATCACTGAATTGATAGTGAGTCAGTAACGTGCCGACTGAGCGCCAGTTGTCGCCTACGCTGCGTTCTAGTTCAATCGCATCATCGTTTAACGCGGTCGACGTTACGCCTTTCACGATGTACATAGCGCGCTTGTTTGTGCCGCGGTATTTCGCTCGAGCTACGGTTTCTTGGCCTGTGTAACAGCCTTTAGTGAAGCTAATGCCACCTAGGGCTTGAATGTTCAAGGCTTGTGGAATGTGCTCGTTTTGCGCTGTGGCAGAAACGTATGGCAGTGCTGATTCAATGTCGAACCGAGTCCAAAGCTCGTGTGTTGTCAGCGTTGCATCGCTGTTTTCGATCAGTGCTTGCGCCGCTTCTTCTGTCACAGCAAGTAACCAACGGTTCGCCTCTACTTTTACCGCAGTGCCGCCATTGATGATGCGTACATCACCGGCATCTTCATTTAAAGCAGACACAAACGCATCGGCGTTGACACCTGCAACGCCAAGAATCACATCGTTAGATTCTTCAATCGTGACTTTGGAAAATACGGCGTATTTTTTTATTTCTTTCAGTTCGATTTCAATCGCAGATTTCGGCTGGATCATGCCGTAGCCATCACCATGATGGAACAAGCGGAATACACTCCACACTTTACCTTTCGCGTCGCAGTGCGCACCGAGTGTTGATTGGTCTTTTTCTAGAGAAACCACATCACAGGTAACTTGACCATGCAGGTACGATTTTTTGTCATCGCC
>NZ_JAWOUB010000286.1:0-788 GCF_033339195.1 Vibrio sp. 811 | reverse complement strand
GGATAGAGTAACCACCCCGTTTCTTCCGTGACAGCATATTGAGACAATACTTGCACCAATGCACCGGATTCGAGCTCATTTTTTACCAACAGTTTTGGGATATAACTGATGCCGCGGTCAAGCACTGTGGAGCTTTTAATAAAGCCGATGTTGTTGGAAATGAGTTTCGGTTTGAGCGCTACGTTTTGTTCCTGAAAATGCCAAAGGTTGTCGACATTGCCATTTGGCCAACGAAAACAAATGCACTGATGATCGCTCAACTCTTCTAATGTGGCGGGCGTGCCGTGAGTTTGAAGATAGTTCGGTGAGGCAACGACACATCGGTCTAGCGTTAAGATCTTTCTCGCGACAATGTCTGAATCAAACAGCATGCCGCCGTGCAGCGCGATGTCCAACCCCTGCTGAAACATATCAATAAAGCCATTGTTGATATTGCGAATGTCGAGTTCAACCTGCGGGTATTGATCCTGAAATTCAAACAAAATGGGTTGAAGATGTTCATAGGTTTCTGGCAGAAGGCCAAGTTTGATTTTGCCTCTGACCTCGATGCTTTCGTTACTGGCTTGCTGGTTTGCCGAATCAAGCAAGGTGAGTACTTTTTGTAGATCTTGGTAGTAGGCATCGCCTTTGTTTGTCAACGAAAGGCTGCGAGTGGTGCGGTGAAAAAGTTGCGTTCCGAGGTAACGTTCCAGTTCTCCAATGCGTCGACTAACATTTGCTCGTGGCAAGTCCAAAGCATTGGCTGCCGCTGTAAAGCTGCCAAGTTGGACGACTTTGGTGAACAGTTT
>NZ_JAWOUB010000285.1:0-790 GCF_033339195.1 Vibrio sp. 811 | reverse complement strand
CAAGGGCAACGTGTTCTTGCATGTGCATCCAGCGGTCATTGAAGTCACAGAAGAAGTGAAGCAGTTAAATCTTGGTGGTGATTTTCAAAACATTCAATTGCCTTTGGCAAAAAGCTCGATTCGAGAATCTGATTCGGTCATTCGTGCGAAAGATGGCGATGTTGTGGTTATCGGCGGCTTGATGAAGCAACAAAATGTCGAGCAAGTGTCAAAAGTCCCATTCCTTGGCGACGTGCCAGCTCTGGGTCACTTGTTCCGCAACACTTCGAATGTGACGCAAAAAACCGAGCTAGTTATTCTGCTTAAACCGACCGTTGTTGGCGTGAACTCTTGGCAAAAAGAGCTAGAGCGCTCGCGTGATTTGCTGCAAGAGTGGTTCCCTGATGCGCAATAAGCGCAGAAGAAACGTTAGCTTTTCAAAGAGTTTGTGATTCGTTATGTACTTGTCGCATTTTGGATTTCGAGTTCAACCTTTCTCACTGTCCCCAAATACGGAAATGTTTTTGGGGTTAGTGCCTCACTATGAGGCGATTCAAACCATCTTAGCCGCCGTGCAGATGGGAGAAGGCGTGATTAAGGTGACAGGTGAAGTTGGTACGGGCAAAACCATGGTTTGTCGCAAGCTGATTGAACAGATCGAATCGCAAGTGGAATTGGTCTATCTACCCAATCCTGTGCTCAACGGAGAGCAATTGCAGTTTGCCGTGGCAAGAGAGCTAGGTATTGATAATGACGATCCATTGCGCATTGTTTCTTTAATTCAAGAACACTTGATTTCTGAACTCCAGTC
>NZ_JAWOUB010000284.1:0-791 GCF_033339195.1 Vibrio sp. 811 | reverse complement strand
TTAGACAACGTTGCAACGGCAGATGCACAGTACGAGATCATGTTCTACGTACGCCGCGCACTACGTCGTATTGCTCGTTGGTTACTGCGTAATCGCAGCGGTAAATCTACCGTTGGTGAGTTGATTGCAATCTACAAACAAGATGTGAATGTCATTACTGAAACTCTTGATAGCATGCTGGTTGAATCTGAAGTGGAAGAGCACAATGAGTTGGCTCAAACATGGATGGAGCGTGGGGTAGAAGAAAAACTGGCCCATCAAGTAGCACGTCTATCGAGCCTTCAATCGGCACTGGATATTTCATCGGTTGCAAGTGAAACTGGCAAAACGGTTGAACAAGCATCGAAGCTATACTTCAACCTTGGCGATCGCTTGTCGTTGCACTGGTTCTTGAAACAAATCAATAGCCAAGCTGTCGACAACAACTGGCAAGCTCTAGCTCGCGCGGCATTCCGAGAAGACCTAGATTGGCAACAACGTCAGTTGACAGCGCAAGTTCTCAACTGCGCGTGTGCAAACGAAGATCTTGATGTAATGCAAGCGCTTGAAGAGTGGATGGAAGCAAACGAACAATCACTTCATCGTTGGGAAAGCATCCTTAATGAGTTCAAAGTCGGTTCTGTACATGAATTTGCCAAATTCTCGGTAGCTCTTCGTGAACTGGTACTGCTTAATTTGAATTGCTCTTCAAACGAGTAGGTGAGTTAACTTATTAGAAAAAGCCTCGTAAATGCGAGGCTTTTTTGTATCCGCAAACACCAAATTCCGGCCATTAACGTGACACTGTAACT
>NZ_JAWOUB010000283.1:0-791 GCF_033339195.1 Vibrio sp. 811 | reverse complement strand
AGGTCTAGACGGTCAAGTTTATGCGGGTGCACAAGGTAACGTAGTGGTGAGCGGTTTCAGTGCTGAAGGCGCTGACGGTTCAAAAATTGTTGGTAACAACCCAACCGTTGGTCTTATCTCTAGTGGTGCGACGGTAGAGCGCGAAATTCCAAACCCATTCGGTCGTGGTGATTACATTACTTTCAACTTGCTTGAATCTGATTTCACGACCGCACAACGCATGGCGGATGCGGTAAACAACTTCCTTGGCCCACAAATGGCTAGCGCAGTCGATGCGACGTCGGTACGCGTGCGTGCCCCGCGTGATGTCAGCCAGCGTGTGGCGTTTTTGTCCGCGATTGAAAACCTAGAGTTTGACCCAGCTGATGGCGCGGCGAAGATCATTGTTAACTCCCGTACTGGCACGATTGTCGTTGGCAAACACGTGCGTCTTAAGCCTGCGGCAGTGACGCATGGTGGCATGACTGTCGCCATCAAAGAAAATCTAAACGTTAGCCAACCAAACGGCTTCTCTGGCGGCCAAACGGTCGTGGTGCCCGATTCAGATATCGAAGTGACGGAAGAAAAAGGCAAGATGTTCAAATTCGAGCCGGGTTTGACGCTGGATGACCTAGTACGTGCGGTGAATGAAGTGGGCGCAGCACCTTCTGATTTGATGGCCATCTTACAAGCATTGAAACAAGCTGGTGCCATCGAAGGCCAGTTGATCATCATTTAATGGTTAGGAGGTTGCGATGATGAAGAATCCTAACGATATCGGTTTTATTCACGACATTAGCTCACTCGATAGC
>NZ_JAWOUB010000282.1:0-792 GCF_033339195.1 Vibrio sp. 811 | reverse complement strand
AAGATCGTCTGATTCGTCTGATTGGCGATCCAGAAACACGCTACCGTGAAGACCCTGTGCGCATGCTGCGTGCGGTTCGCTTTGCCGTGAAACTGGACTTTGATATTGAAGAAGACACAGCAGCACCAATCGAAGAGATGGCGCCGCTACTGCGTGAAATTCCTTCCGCTCGTCTTTTCGAAGAGTCACTCAAACTCTTGCAGTCAGGCCATGGTCTAGAGACATACCACCTGCTACGTGAATACAACTTATTCCAACAGCTGTTCCCAGCCATTTCGGAGCACTTCACAGAAGACTACTCGTCGCATACTGAACAAATGCTCGATCTTGTGTTGGATTCCACAGACATGCGTATTGAAGATGGCAAGCGCATTAACCCAGCATTTATGTTTGCTGCGATGCTGTGGTACCCGCTTTGTGCACTAGCAGACAAACTCATGGACCAGCATAACTTGTGTCATTACGACGCGATCATGGAAGCGAGCAATATCATTCTTGATGATCAAGTTCGTACCATCGCAATTCCACGTCGCCATACTGCGACCATCCGTGAGATTTGGCAGCTGCAATTGCGCCTTCCACGACGTAATGGCAAACGTGCGTTCCGCCTAATGGAACTCAACAAATTTAGAGCTGGCTTTGATTTTCTTGAAATGCGCGGTGAAATTGAGGGTGGCGACACTCTGAAGCTTGCTAAGTGGTGGGAAACTTTCCAAAATGCAGGCCGAGAAATGCGCCAAGCGATGGCCGCAGACCTAGATGGTCAAGCACCAAAATCGGGCCAACGTCGCC
>NZ_JAWOUB010000281.1:0-795 GCF_033339195.1 Vibrio sp. 811 | reverse complement strand
TCGGTTAAGCTTTCTTTCACCATGCCAGCGCCAACGGTCACATTAGTTAGGCGATCGATGATGATGAAACCACCGGTATCTGCGCAGTCTTGGTAATTGTCCAAAGCTACTGATTCATTGAGCGACCACTCACACAAACCAATGCCATTCAGAGGCAGTTCCGCAGCGCCATGCGTCGACAAGTTATTGATGTCGTACTGGTGACGAATCGACTCTACGTGACCAACGGTCTTCTTACCTGCAATCTTGATGTCATAATCGCGACCAGGTTGCAACGGCTGCGCAGTCATCCACACCACATCGGCAAGCATATGGTTGGTGGTTTGTACTTGCGCATTCTCAAGCACGATCAAATCACCACGGCTGATGTCAATTTCATCATTCAGAGTCAGCGTAACGGCTAGACCAGCTTGCGCTTCTTCAATGTCGCCATCGAAGGTCACAATGCGAGCGACAGTCGACGTTTTACCTGACGGCAATGCTTTGATGGCATCACCGACTTTCACAGAGCCAGACGACACCGTGCCCGCAAAGCCACGGAAATCAAGGTTAGGACGATTCACGTACTGAACAGGGAAACGGAATTCACCCGCACCTTTTTCGTAGTCCACATCCACCGTTTCTAGCAACTCAAGCAACGATGGACCTTCAAACCAGTTCAGGTTCTGTCCTTTATCCACTACGTTGTCGCCTTCCAGCGCTGAAATCGGGATAATTTGAATATCAATATCGCCAGTGAGATTTTCAGAAAACTTCAGGTATTCATCACGAATTTCTTCGAAGCGCGCTTGTGAG
>NZ_JAWOUB010000280.1:0-795 GCF_033339195.1 Vibrio sp. 811 | reverse complement strand
TGCGCTAACGCTTGGATTGTTTTCGGCAAGGCCTGCGGAATATCTCGGTTGTCGACACTGCGATAAAGCATTTCTAAAATAGGAAACGCAAATGTGAGCAAAATAAAGCACACCAACGGCAACGTCAGCATGATTGAGCGTAGGTTTTTATTGCGCTCCGCTTTTTGTAGTTGGGCTCTGAGATCGCTCTTTTGGTGATTCACATGTCGTTCGATTTCCAGCACCGAATCTAACGAGGTTAGCTCTCGACTCATGCCGCCACCTCTTCGGTTTCTGGTTGAATCGCATCTAGCGCATGGCAATCTGTACTTTTCCACCCAATTCGACAAACCGTTCCCGGAATAAGGTTCAGATGCGTTCGGTTGTCGTTGGGCACTTTCACAACAAACTGACCAACCAGTTCAACGTCAACCACTAACCGATAATGATCACCGTGATAAATTAGCTCACGCAGCACGCCTTCAATTTGGTTATCACACGATTCGTCATCAGGTTGGATGGAAATTTTCTCTGGTCGAATAGACAAGGTGGTGTGCTCGCCGTTTTGGGTCACTCGAACCGGTTTGGCAACGAAGTGAGCGGGGCCGACCTGGACTTGGCATCGCTCTGATTGCCACTCTTTTACCACACCAGAAAGCTGATTATTTTCACCAATAAACTGAGCGACGAACGCGTTACTCGGAGATTCATACAGTTCCGTTGGCGGGGCAAGTTGCTGCACTTCGCCTTGATTAAAAACTGCGATTCGATCAGACATAGTGAGCGCTTCATCTTGGTCATGCGTGACATACAAAA
>NZ_JAWOUB010000279.1:0-795 GCF_033339195.1 Vibrio sp. 811 | reverse complement strand
CTTCGAACGTGCTGCCCTGCTCGACGAGATCCAGCATCGAAAGACGGAAAATGATGATGAACTTCTCACCCACCGCTTTACGTACAGCTTTCACTATCTCCAACGGGAAGCGCATGCGTTTTTTGTAACTGCCGCCCCAATCGTCATATCGCATATTGGTGCGCTTACAAAGGAACTGATTGATCAAATAACCTTCTGAGCCCATTAATTCCACGCCGTCATAACCGGCAAGTTGAGCGAGTTCAGCGCTGTTGGCAAATTCATCGATGGTCTTTTTGATCTGACGCTCGCTCATTTCACTCGGCGCAAACTTCGCGATCGGCGCTTTAATGCCAGAGGCGCTCTGCGCAAACGGGTGCATCGCGTAACGCCCAGCATGTAAAATCTGTAGTGCAATTTTGCCACCATGCTTGTGCACCGCATCGGTAACTACTCGGTGCGCCTTTGCGTGTTTTGGCTTACTAAACTCCGCACTTAACGGGTGCAGACGACCGCGTAAATTCGGTGAAAAACCGCCGGTCACGATAAGCCCGACGCCACCTTTCGCGCGCTCTTCATAAAACGCGGCGAGCTTTTGCAATCCTTCCTTGTGCTCTTCTAGGCCTGTGTGCATTGATCCCATCAGGACTCGATTTCGTAATTGTGTAAAACCTAGGTCCAGTGGTTTTAATAAATTAGGGTACATGGCAGACATCACTAAACATCCATTTTTATTATCATGGTCTGACCAGACTACGTCCGGAAAACCAAAAAATCAAACAGGCGTTTACATTTTTGTAACACCGATCAATCTCG
>NZ_JAWOUB010000278.1:0-796 GCF_033339195.1 Vibrio sp. 811 | reverse complement strand
GGCGTCAGCATGTGATAAACCACAAAAGCAAAAATGACGGTGCAGTAAATGCCCGTTAGCCCCGTTCCGGTGACAGCAGCAGGCACATAGGTAAAGCCTTGAGCGCGTGCGGCGCGATCTGGGTTGTTTTGCTCTTTTCGATGGAACCACTCGCCAGCGAGTACCATAAGTAACGAGAGTGAAAAGGCAAAAGAAACACGCATAAGTGGCGAAAACTCAATATGGCTGCCAATCACTTGCACCAGATAGCCGCCACCGATCAACATGGCTAATGCGCCGACCCAAACTAGCCAGTTCTCTTGGAAGTTAGCAATGAGTTTTTGCGCGTGCTTCTGGATTAGTGGGTCTTCTTGCTGAGTAAACGTCGCCAACTGAACTTGTGTTTGCTGGCTTTGGTTGAGTTCGGTTTGCTCTTGCTCACTATGGTGCTGCTGAGTTGCAATGTATGAAGGCTCAAATTCAGGCTCGATATTGCTTGGAGCGCTTAACGCCGAGTCGCCAGAATCTGAACGCATCGAAGAGGCCACCCCAAGGCTGGATTCCGATGTGTCAGGCTTTGGTTGGGAGGTTTCGAGTTTCGAATCGCGACGCGTGCTGACGCGAAGGGAGGCAACTTCTTTCTGTAATTTCGACAGTTCTTTTTCCAGCGACGATATCCGACTGGCGGCTTTCAAACCGATCAATATGGCAAAAAAAGCCGTGATCAGTGCAAGTGTCGTAAACAATCCATTTCTCCCTATCCTTGGTCGTTTGTCTCACACGATAGATGATTCTTAACTTTGAGCACGTACACTAA
>NZ_JAWOUB010000277.1:0-798 GCF_033339195.1 Vibrio sp. 811 | reverse complement strand
TTGGTATTACCGATATTCAAGCCGATGCGATTCTGGATACCAAACTTCGTCACCTAGCGAAGCTAGAAGAGATGAAGATCCGTGGTGAGCAAGACGAGCTAGAGAAAGAGCGTGAGAAGCTAGAGCAGCTGCTTGGTTCTGAGCGTCGTCTGAACACACTGCTTAAGAAAGAAATTAAAGCCGACGCAGAGAAATACGGCGATGACCGTCGTTCTCCTTTAGTTGAACGTGCTGAAGCAAAAGCACTGACTGAGCGTGACCTAGTACCAAGTGAACCAATTACCGTTGTACTGTCTGAAAAAGGTTGGGTTCGTCATGCGAAAGGACACGATGTTGATGCGGAAAGCTTGAACTACAAATCAGGCGATAAATACTTGGCGCATGCGCGCGGTAAGAGCAGTCAGCCGGCGGTCTTCCTTGGCAGCGATGGTCGAAGTTACTCGCTTGAATCGCACTCGTTGCCATCAGCACGTAGTCAAGGTGAGCCGATTACTGGTCGCTTGAATATCACGGCGGGTAGCAGTATTCGTCAGGTGATCATGAGCGAAGAAGATCAGCTATGGCTGGTGGGCTCCGATGCTGGTTACGGCTTTGTGTGTAAAGGCGCTGATTTGCTATCGAAGAACCGTAGCGGTAAAGCGTTGGTTACGTTGCCTGCAAATTCTGAAGTGATGACGCCAAAAGAAGTCGGCGATCTGGATTCGGATGAGATTCTCGCGATTACCAACCAAGGGCGTATGTTGTTGTTCCCAATTAAAGACTTGCCGCAATTAGCGAAAGGTAAAGGTAACAAAATCA
>NZ_JAWOUB010000276.1:0-799 GCF_033339195.1 Vibrio sp. 811 | reverse complement strand
CGCTTATCGAAAAAAGCACTGTCATATTCGTCCGCTTCAACAACAAAAAACATGCTTTCGCCCAAACGAGCCGATACACCGAAGTTACCCAACACGCCACCAACGAGGAAACCAGGTTGGTAACCACAGTCTTCGAGTATCCACGCCAGCATGCTCGAAGTGGTCGTTTTGCCGTGTGTACCGGAAACAGCCAACACCCAACGGTCATGCAGTAAAAATTCGTTCAGCCATTGTGGTCCAGAGGTGTAACGCATGTTGCTATTAAGTACATGCTCAACACACGGATTGCCACGGCTCATCGCGTTACCAATCACCACAAGGTCAGGTTGAGGATCGAGTTGAGACGGGTCGAAGCCTTCAATAATTTCAATACCTTGAGACTCTAGCAATGTGCTCATCGGTGGGTAAACATTGGCATCAGAACCCGTCACTTTATGCCCTAATTGACGCGCTAAAATTGCTGCGCCGCCCATAAACGTGCCACAGATACCCAAGATATGAATGTGCATAAACTAAACCTTGTAATGCGTTCTTTGATGCCTTCATTATCGCGATAACGACCAGAAAAGCGAGTGACTTTAGCCTTCTTCTTGCAGTCCCTTTCACAAATATGACAAGGTTGAACAGAGACTGTACAGCGCTCTGACCTGCGAATGAATCCCTGATTTGAGCAGACAAATAAATTGAGATCTCAAACAGTTACTTCATTACCATTAAAAAGATCCACGACTTAAAATTACATCTAGCGCAAACGTTTAACATCCATAAAGAGATGCCCGTTGCGCACCACCCCCAATGA
>NZ_JAWOUB010000275.1:0-800 GCF_033339195.1 Vibrio sp. 811 | reverse complement strand
TGGTGGGAACGTTAAAAACCGAAACCATTAACCATGAACTGGCAGAAACAGCGTATGTGATTGAAGGTTCAAAAATCGAAGCCTACGACGATATGTAGTCGTCGATTTCGAGGTACACCAAAGGCGTCGCATCGGCGCCTTTGTCATCTTTAAATGTTAAACAATGTAGCGCGATAAGTACGCTAACACGCCCACATAAAGAATCAAAAGAAACGCTATCGACAGGTGCTTTTTCAGTTTACTTGCTTCCGAGAACTTCATCACCCCTCCAAAATAACGGTAACAATTTTAACAACTCATTATCATTTTGAATAGCCCTATTCCTTCAAAATCTGAGACGCTCTCTCTGGTCGCCTCGCGGATTAAGGTGTAAATTGAGGCAAGCGTCAAACGCAAGCTCTTGGTAGGAAAATACATGGCAGAACCAACGAAACAACCTGTAGTGATTGAACACCAGCCTAATACGCAGAAAAACGGTCACCACGACAAGAAAACGGGTTACATCAAAGACAGTGCGAGCCGAATTAAAAACATCGCTCAATCTCATGGCCTTGACGCTCTATTGCAAACTGACCCTCCTGCCAAATCCGCATTAGAAAGAGCACAACTGCGAGACCAACGACGCCAAGAGCAAAGACAAAAAAACCTTGAGCAAATCCTAAAACTCGCGCACAGCGCTTGCCGCGATGAAACCGCAGGCGAACCCGATCAAGATTGGTTGTATCGATTTTTCGATATGGCCCAAGATATCCACAACAGTTCAATGCAGAAGTTGTGGGCGCAAGTGATGAAGCGTGAAG
>NZ_JAWOUB010000274.1:0-802 GCF_033339195.1 Vibrio sp. 811 | reverse complement strand
TATTGCACTTAGACTGGCAAACTTCCCGCTCGCACCATTGCTGCTTGGCTTCATCCTCGGCGGCTTGATGGAAGAAAACTTGCGCCGAGCGTTGATGATTTCTGACGGAGAGTTGAGCTTCTTGTGGGAGCGTCCGATTACGTTGACGTTTACTGTGCTGGCAGTATTAGTGCTGGGTAGCCCGCTGTTTGTGAAGCTGTTTCAAAAGCTTAAAGCGCAACCTGTAAAAGTTGAGCAATAATCGTCGATTCCTCCTTCTTGGTAGCCCCTAAAAGCCACCCTCGCGGTGGCTTTTTCTTTCTTCGATCTTTCTTTGATATAGCTACGATGAATTAATATCACGGCTAAGAGAAAAATTTCGCTAGAAAGAGGTTCACGTTATCAAAACCGCAACGGAACTGAACAATTTCGTTTTGGAGCATGTAAAGTAAATCTAATAAAAACGTTAGAACATGTGTTATCCAAATATGAGACTCTAATAACCAATAAGAACATAACAAGGATTGTTTATGCTGCTGGAATTGGCTCTGTTGTTTGCTGCAGGCGTGGTGGGTGGAATTATGAATTCGATAGCAGGAGGTGGGAGTTTTCTGACCTTCCCCGCCCTCATGGCGGTTGGCGTGCCGCCCATCATGGCTAACGCCACCAACACTTACGCGGCGTGCGCGGGATACATAAGCGGTGCCGTGGGCTTTCGTGAAGAAATTTTGAAAAACAAACAAGAACTGCTATTCACCGTTTCGTTCAGCTTAGTCGGTGGCGCAGTTGGCGCGTATCTTCTTCTCAACACGCCAGAATCACT
>NZ_JAWOUB010000273.1:0-802 GCF_033339195.1 Vibrio sp. 811 | reverse complement strand
TGGGTCTTGAGTCTCCAACCCAATCATTAGCGGATAGCGGTCGTGCTGAAGCCATCCAAACTCAGTATGGTAAAAACAACAACTCTTTTGGCTACATCGACCATCGTGAAATCATCAAAGGTTTAACCACTGTTGATGGCAACATGTTTGCTCGTCAATTAACTCGTCTTAACGTCGATCCAAACATTACGGAAATGCGCACACCAGTTTGTCATAACGAGTTTACGCAAATTGCAGAAAACTGGCCTCAATCGGTGGCGTTTGCGGAGTACAAGCTAAACGGTGAGCAAGCGTCAATCAAAGGCGGCTTTGTTGTTGAGTCGAAGAATAAAGTGATCGTCGATGCGCTTAAATCGATTCGTGGTGTGTTAACCGAGTCTAACAGCGATAAGAGCTTCTTTAGCTTGGCGCTAGGCATCGACATCAACACGCTTGCGCCATCGATTGGTCAAATTTGGACAGAGATAACTCAGCCACAATACCAATGTGCGCTGCTGAGCCAAATGCAAAAAGACATGGGCGGACAAAACCCGGCGGCAGCGGTGAGCATGGGCTCTGGCATGCTGAATGGGTTGAAAGGGTTGAGCATGCAACTGTTCGATCTGAACATCAATCCTGATGCACAGTTTGGCGAAGTGTTTAGCCAAATGGATGGCATGTTTACTCTGTCTGCGAAAGATCCAAACATGTTGATTCAAACTGCGCAAATGCTAGTTCCTGAATTGGCGCAGCTTCAACTGCAACCAGACAATCAACCTGTAAACGTAAGTGACTTGTTAGAGATGCACACTGGCATGAAGAT
>NZ_JAWOUB010000272.1:0-803 GCF_033339195.1 Vibrio sp. 811 | reverse complement strand
GGCACCAGCGGAGTCGCGGGCGCCTTCTGCCGTGATTTGAGTACCAGTAAGAATCTGATCAGAGATAGATTTCGATTCAATGATCTGCTGCTGAAGATTTTCCATGAAGGTGTTGAAGTTTTTCGCTAGCTCAGAAAACTCCTGATCGGTGTCAGTTTCTAGGCGTTGCGTTAAATCACCTTTGCCAGATGCGACGTCTTTAATTGCCGTGTTTAGTGTATCTAGCGGGCGCATTAGGGTTCTGATCAGAAGTGTTAATGCGATAACTGAAGCAAGTACAGCGATGATTGAGTAAATGATCGCGCTATTACGTAGCTCTCCAACCACTGAGTAAGCTGCCGTTTCATCAATGATTGCACCCACGTACCAGTTCTCACTTGGGATATGAGTAAGGCTAACCATGTAAGGATTGTTATCAACTTCGATGTGTTGAGTCGCCTTATTTAAGTCAACTTGCGGTAGGTAGCTATTGAGCTTTTCACCGTTGTACTTACTTTGCGGGTGCGCAATCGTCGTGCCATCGTCAGTGACTAAGAACAAGTAACCAGCATCAAACAGGTTCACTTGGTTAACTAGGTCGGAAAGGGTAGTTAGCTCTAGGTCGTAAAACATGCCCGCTAAGAACTGACCGTTTTGTTTTACTGGCGTACCAACAGAGATGATCACATTCTTAGATGAAGCATCAACATAAGGGTCGGTAACCACCAAATCGCCTTTGTTTTTGGCTGCGATAAACCAAGGGCGTTGTCGAGGATCATAATCAGGCCCTGCATCCCAACCGTCGTCGTTTTCAATCACGAAGC
>NZ_JAWOUB010000271.1:0-804 GCF_033339195.1 Vibrio sp. 811 | reverse complement strand
TGATCATGCTGCGTTTACGCTCTGCTTCGCGCTCTGCAATGATGCGTTTTTCCATCTCAATACGGCGTTGCTCGGCCAGCTCTGCTTCTTTGGCGATGCGGGCAGCCTCTAAATCCACTTCATCAACGACACTGAAGGTTTGTTCTTGAATAGGAAACACTAGTGCACGCTGGGTTGCGAAATCCGTTGCAAAGATTTCTCCGCGCCATGAGTACTTGCCCAGTTCAGGATCGTTATCCAAGTTCAAGGTGGTTTTCATACCATCCTGTGACACTTGACCTTGGCTGTAGGTAATGAAGCCATCAGGTGCATTTTGTTCGACATTTACCGCGATAGAACCGGGAGCAATCATACCTTGCTCACCGCTAACCACCAGCTGATGTGGTTTCTCTGGGCTACGAGATTGAATAAACGTACGTGAGACTGGGTTTGCGTACACCAAAATCACCTGTTCTTGCGCACGCAAAAATACGCCGTTTCCAGAAGTGATTCGTGCGCGGTACTTGCCCGGTTCCACTTCGATAGGTAATTGAACGGTGAAGACGCCATCGCC
This sequence comes from Vibrio sp. 811, assembly GCF_033339195.1. Classification (NCBI taxonomy): domain Bacteria; kingdom Pseudomonadati; phylum Pseudomonadota; class Gammaproteobacteria; order Vibrionales; family Vibrionaceae; genus Vibrio; species Vibrio sp. 811. The sequence continues at coordinate 251 of NZ_JAWOUB010000271.1, read as the reverse complement.
CGCTTGTTCATCCAGACCGCGACCATCATCAGAAAATTCGCCAATGATCATCGGCACTGGACGTGCTTCTTTTATCAGTTCGTCTTCATTTTCGACAAACTTAGTAAAGGTGACTCGCAAGTTGACACGGTCGAGAAAGTCTCGCAGGACAAGTGGCTTATCGTCTGAAGTTAAACGCGCGGTGAACTTGAGCGCTTCTCCGTTATAGAGACGGTTAGGGAATACGTCGGTGCTGAGCTTGAGATGTGAAA
>NZ_JAWOUB010000270.1:0-804 GCF_033339195.1 Vibrio sp. 811 | reverse complement strand
GGTGGTAAAGTTGGTTACGTTTCAATCGACAACGATGACGATTGGACAGGTTCTGCTTACGCGCGCTTCCATTCAACAGAGCTTTTCTCTCTTGGTGCTGAAGCTCGCATCAACGATTTCTACGGTGATCAAATCATGTTCACTACACGCTTCAAGTTCTAATTGGCGTGAAAAAAGCAAAACCGAGGCAATTGCCTCGGTTTTTTTATTCATAAAATGACTAACTCAAATGAAGTGGTCAAAAACATCAACTTCCCTTTTCTGCTTTTAACACTTACTTTTCTGACTCGCTAACTCCATTAGAAACGAGTCAATCATTGTGTGGTTCAGTTGCCTTATTCACACAGTGCCAGTAACTGTTTTTTGCGCGGCTCTTGGATTAGTTTCCAGTGCACACCATCAATGGCACCAGCAAACTTCCACAGCAGTTTAACGTCAACATCATTGCCGTAAGCAACTCTTACTTTGTTGAACACTTCAACTGGACCAAGTTCCACAAAGGTTTCAACATCATCAATACCCGCCTTTTTAACCATGCGCTCTAATGTAAGCTGCATGTTCGGTAGATCTCTCAAACGTTTACTTGCAGAAGACTTTTGGTATTTTCGCTCCTTAATTGAGCAATCAATAGATTTGCGTAACAAATCGTCAAGACCAGTAAATCCGGACTCAAATAAATCGGTTACGTCATAATAGTTTACAGTAGCCGTCGTCTGTTTTTTGACGTGCTTGTATTTTTCACAATTAAGCAGAGTAAATTCTTCGTCTAAACCATTACCGCCGCGCAAATAACAGCCATCATTG
>NZ_JAWOUB010000269.1:0-806 GCF_033339195.1 Vibrio sp. 811 | reverse complement strand
GCCGCTATCGCCACCACCGACAAAGCCGTGCACTTGTTCAACGATTGGCGACAACCAAATCGCATCTGTACCTAGGCTCTTGATGTAATCCAATTTCTCAATTACGCCTTTAAGGTCACCGCCGTGGAACGTGCCAACTTCATCTTTGCCGTCTTTTTTACGACCATAACTGTTGTCGTTCCTTGCGTCTGCGTTGTTGAAACGGTCAACCACCACGAAGTAAATGTTCGCGTTTCGGTAATCAAATGGCACCGCTGCTTTGGTTTTCTGCACAGGCTCTAGCAGCACTAGGCCGCCAGAGTCTTTACTTGGCGTCAGCGATACTTTCTGCTCTTTCACTTCAACCATTTGACCTGAATAAGCATCGCGTAACTTGGTGCCTTCAGGAAAGCTATCCCCCACAGCGATCGTCACTTCACCGCCTTGGTAGACTTCACATTGTACTTGCGGGATCGGGCGTTTAAATTCGGTTTTTGCTGCTTTTTTCGGCTCTCGCTTAAACAACAACGTCTTAGCCGCATCGTCATAAGCGAAGGAATAGTCACCAGTAAAGCGAACTTTGAGTGGCAGTTCGGTCGGCTTGCCACAATTTAGCGCGATAGGTTTATTGAACTTCACTTTCTGACCATCAGGTGCAACGCAGTCGCCTTCAACGCCCGTGATTTTAAGCGTGTATCCGTCTTTGGTTAGAGGCACAACCAAAGGCTGCTCTGCACTTAGCGGGACGTCACGGCTGTTGGTCGTGTTTTTAATGGTGACGGCAACCTCGGAGATCTCCCTTCTCCCCCCAAACACTCTCTTCGGAT
>NZ_JAWOUB010000268.1:0-806 GCF_033339195.1 Vibrio sp. 811 | reverse complement strand
GTTTCTGCGGTGAGGACATCAATGCGCCTATACTAGAGTTTTGAATATTCGCTCTAGTATGGCACATTAAGCGTACACGTGTAAGCTAAAATTAAGACTCGTGAATCGCAGCCGTTTGGTCGAGGTAATTGAGGACAAGCTCACCCACTTCTTCCAGGTTTGTTGTCACCGGAATACACAGTTCGCGCTTGAGTTTTCCACTGCCGAGCAAGCTGGCAAGCATACCGCGAGAGCCACTGCGAGTGCGGTCAATCTCAAACCAAAGCTTGAGGTTTTGCTCATCACGATGCGCGACAAACTCTAACTCGCGCCATACGCCATGATATGGGCCATCAGTGGGCACCATTTCAAACTCTTGTACAAATGGCAGTTCGAAACCTTTTACCTCTTCACATTCGACTTGGCGAATACGCAAGCCTTGGGCTTCAAACGCTGACAATATGGCATCCATAAGTGGGTCGGGTCTAACGGTGAGAATGTCTTTGTCGGTAGGGTCAAGCGCCATCGCCACATCTAAGCCGGTTTCTAGCCAGACTTTTGCATCGCCGATGGTCACTGGCGTGTTCCAAGGCACGTCGAGTTTGACGTCGAAGGTGCGCTCTTCACCAGGATGAATCGTAAAGGCGTACGGGAGATTCCATTTCGCCAAGACATGCGTTTGCGGTACTCGACGCATGCTGTGCCCTTCTCGCGCACCACGGTCGTCCGGAGCCTCTGCGATGTAGCGGCAACAAAGCTTCATATCGATATTATCGATCGCTTGTTCTGTCGCGCCACCATAAACGTGAATAGAAACATCCACACTT
>NZ_JAWOUB010000267.1:0-806 GCF_033339195.1 Vibrio sp. 811 | reverse complement strand
AGCTAGCGTGATTCCTCAAACAATTCGCGCCCGGTGAGCATGCGGCGAATTTCGGAGGTTCCTGCCCCAATTTCATACAGTTTTGCATCACGCAGAAGACGTCCGGTTGCGTACTCATTGATGTAGCCATTACCGCCGAGTAGCTGAATGGCGTCGAGCGCCATTTGTGTTGCCAATTCTGCGCTGTACAAAATCACCCCAGCGGCATCTTTGCGCGTGCATTCACCACGATCACAAGCCGCTGCGACGGTGTAGACGTACGCTTTTGCAGCGTTCATACGTGAGTACATGTCGGCCAATTTGCCCTGCACAAGCTGAAACTTGCCGATGGATTTGCCGAACTGTTTGCGCTCATGCACGTAGGGGACGACGATATCCATACACGCTTGCATAATGCCGAGTGGGCCAGCAGCTAAAACAACGCGCTCGTAATCAAGCCCACTCATCAATACTTCGACGCCACAATTGAGTGCTCCGAGAATGTTTTCTTTAGGTACTTTGCAATTGTTGAAGACGAGCTCAGATGTGTTTGAGCCTCGCATTCCCAACTTATCGAGCTTTTGCGCGTCACTGAATCCGGTAAAACTGCGCTCGACGATAAACGCTGTGATCCCGCGCGATCCCGCATCAGCATCTGTTTTGGCGTACACCACGACCACGTCCGCATCGGGGCCGTTCGTGATCCACATTTTTGTGCCATTGAGTAAGAAGTGGTCGCCTTTGTCTTCGGCTTTTAGTTGCATGCTGACGACATCCGAACCCGAATTGACTTCGCTCATCGCCAGAGCGCCTATGTGCGAACCATC
>NZ_JAWOUB010000266.1:0-806 GCF_033339195.1 Vibrio sp. 811 | reverse complement strand
CATTATTCAGCTGGACGGTTTGCTCTTTTGTCACGATGTAGTCAGTTTCGCCGGAGATCACCACGCTCGCTCCGTATTCTTCAACTAAGAAGTGAGCCGCCCCAAGGGCTGCATCACTACTGTCGAGTGCATCTACACCTTTGCTTTGCGCTTGCTCACCAGCGAGAGCAATGATTTCGGAAGCATTACCACGAATGATTAACTTGTTTGCAAGGCGGGCGATTTCGCGCGAGGTTTCGGTGCGTAGTGAACTTGCACCGCAACCGACAGGGTCGAGCACAACGATTTTACCGTTCGAGTTGGCTTGCTCGACGGCATAACTCATGCGCGGCGTCCAAACGCTGTCTAGGGTGCCGATGTTGATCACCAAAGCGCCAGCAAACGACATCATTTCTGCCATTTCTTGCTTTGAATGCGCCATGATTGGCGAAGCTCCGATAGCCAACAAAGCGTTCGCCGTGTTGTTCATCACCACGTAGTTGGTAATGTTCACGACTAAAGGCTTTTGCTGACGCACTGCGGTTAATGCTTGAGTGATTTGTTCTATTAACATGAGATTCTCCAATTAACCTTATTGTGCGTTTAGACCTTGCTGCCAAAACGCCACTTCCATACGCGTTGCAGTTTTGAATACCTGAATCAGGTTTTGACCGCGCTGGCTGTGGATGTCGATTTCAGCCAGCAACTGGTTAAAGTGTTCGGCCCCACTTGCCACGCCGGATTGGAACTCTTCACCGCCGTACAAGTTAATCCAACTTGCGTAAGGATTGCCTTCGAATACCGTGTTTTCATCTTCAATCAGCATT
>NZ_JAWOUB010000265.1:0-806 GCF_033339195.1 Vibrio sp. 811 | reverse complement strand
GTCCACCAGCGTCATATGCAATTCACCATAGGACAATGGCCCAACATGCGGAACTGGCAACTGGATAAACTCATGCAAGTGATCAGCCATAATGGCCGCCCCTTTGCCTAGCGCAATGTTGGCAATTTCACGAAACTTGGCAAGGGATGAAAGCTCTTCTTGGCTTTGTGCAGAATTAAGCTCAATTGATGTTCGCTGTGCATAATGCAACCCAAGACGCTCGTACAGCGGGATGACTTGTTCTTCTGACAACGGCTTTGCGATAAAATCCATTGCCCCTAACTCTAGGCAGCGCTGCTTTGCTTCTTGTTGTACATCACCCGACACGATCACGATCTGAGTTGGATAATGGCTGACGGGTAAAGACTCAAGAACCTCGAAACCGTCCATAATGGGCATCGTTAAATCGAGGAACAAAACGTCAATATTTTGTTCGGCTAAGATTTTCAGCGCCTCATTCCCGTCTTGGGCTTCGATAAGGTGCAATGAGGTATCTTGTACGATGGTTCGAGCGATAAGCTTACGAGCAACCGCCGAGTCATCACATATCAGTATTTTCATGCCACCAATGGAACTAAAGTCAAAAAAATAATCATACCTGTTGTAAACAAATTGCTCCATATGTTAAGCCGACAAATCATAGGCTTATAGGAGATTTGATTCACACTTATAAAAAATAGGTGTTTTTAATCAAAGTTTTCTTGCCGAAGTATGCTCAACTCCGCGCCAATCTCTTGTCGTTTATCCTAAACTATTGGTGGTCAAATAGATTCGCGAGGTTTTGTATGTGGCAAGCAATATCGCAA
>NZ_JAWOUB010000264.1:0-807 GCF_033339195.1 Vibrio sp. 811 | reverse complement strand
ATGCCTACGGCTTGTCCATTTGGTACAGAAGAAACCGACATGAATCAAATGGCGAACACGGTGTTAGCTACCATGACGGTTGTCTTGTTTGCTGAAATGCATGACAGAGAACAAGCTTTTGAACGTGCATTTTCGTACTGGGAGTCGTATTGTGCAGCAAACTGATTGCATGACTGCCTAACGATACAAAGTTGTTGGATCGGAATCCTTTATCTATTGTTTGTGTATGCTCGTCAGTGATGAATTTATCACCACAAGTCTCTCTTTGCTGGTTAGCATAGACATCACCATTGCGGTGATGGGTTTACTTTTCGATAAGAAATGAGGACATGGATAATGCTAAAGCACACGACGTCAAGTGAAAAGGCGGCTCACCCCATCCCGCAAGAAGCCTTCGATTGGTACGACGAATACGCGCACGGAAAGATCTCGCGCCGAGAATTTCTCAATCGGCTTGGTGGCCTTGTGGTGCTAGGGTTTAGCATGACCGCACTGGTTGACGCGCTGACACCAAACTACGCGCTTGCCGAGCAAGTCTCCTTCAATGATCCTGAAATCAAAGCCACGTACGAAACCTTTTCGTCGCCGAATGGGCATGGTGAAGGACGTGGTTACTTGGTGATGCCTCAGAAAAAGACCATCAAATCACCAACGGTTTTGGTGATTCATGAAAACCGTGGCCTCAACCCTTACATTAAAGACGTCGCGAGGCGACTAGCGAAAGATGGTTTTATCGCCTTTGCTCCCGATGCTCTCTACCCGTTAGGTGGGTATCCGGGAAATGATGATGAAGGGCGAGCAATGCAA
>NZ_JAWOUB010000263.1:0-808 GCF_033339195.1 Vibrio sp. 811 | reverse complement strand
ATGATCAGCAAGATGACATTTTACAGCCTTTGATTCACGCCGGTGTGAATTTGCTACCGAACACCTCTGGCGCAAAAAATGCCAAAGATGCAGTTTTTGCTGCGCAGCTTGCTCGCGAAGCGTTGGGCACAAATTGGGTCAAACTGGAGATCCATCCCGACCCGAAATACTTAATGCCTGACCCGATAGAAACCTTAGCCGCTGCCGAACAGCTCGTGCGAGTTGGCTTTATTGTGTTGCCATATTGCCATGCTGATCCGGTGTTATGTAAACGGCTGGAAGAAGTTGGCTGTGCTGCGGTGATGCCATTGGGTGCGCCGATTGGTTCGAACAAAGGTATCGCTTCGCACGATTTTCTAGAAATCATTATTGACCAAGCGAACATACCTGTTGTTGTGGATGCGGGAATTGGTGCGCCTTCACATGCGGCAAGAGCGATGGAAATGGGCGCGGATGCCGTGTTGGTCAATACGGCCATCGCTGCCGCAAGTAATCCCGTTGCGATGGCGAAAGCGTTCAAGATGGCAGTCGAGTCAGGTCGTATGGCTTATGAAGCTGGGCTTGCAGGGAAAGTTTCTCATGCCGTTGCTTCCAGTCCGCTAACGTCTTTTCTCGATGAACTGTAGAAGTGAGGGTTCAAGATGAGCTTTTATGATCGCTTTCAGCAGCTCGATTGGGATGACATATCCATGTCGATTTATGCCAAAACGGCGCAGGATGTGGAAAGGGCGCTAGCAAAACCCAAACGAGATTTGGAAGATTTTAAAGCGTTGATTTCTCCTGCTGCTGAACCGTACTTAGAGCAGAT
>NZ_JAWOUB010000262.1:0-808 GCF_033339195.1 Vibrio sp. 811 | reverse complement strand
ATGCCAACAAGTTATCTTCCACTTTATCGGCAATATAATGCGCCTCAATTAATCGCAAGTTGTCATCCAATTCCAAATGCAATTGAATAAAACGTGTTGGACCAGACATACGGGTACGCAACTGATGTACGCCCAACACGCCTTTCACGCTCAAACAGGCTTGGTTAATTTGCTCAAGCTCTTCATCGGGCAGCTTTCTGTCGAGCAACGTTTGAATCGCTTCGCTGACCATTTTGAAGGCGCTGTAAAGAATGAAGATACCAATACCAATCGCGAAGACCGCATCCGCTTGCGTTACACCAAAATAGCTGAGCCCAAGCGCGACCATGATCGCCCCGTTCATGTATAAATCCGTTTGGTAGTGCAACGAATCTGCCGCGATTGCTTGGCTGCCCGTGATGCGCACCACGCGTTTCTGGAACATGACCAAACCAAACGTCACCATCATCGCAAACAAGGAGACATACACACCCAGCTCCGGCGCGTTCAGTTCGTGTGGCCTGAAGAAACGATCGATACCGTTTAGGATCAAAAATACCGCAGAGCCGGAGATAAACATCGCCTGTGCCAACGCAGCGAGAGACTCGGCCTTACCATGCCCAAAAGTGTGTTCTCTGTCGGCTGGTTGCAGCGAATAGCGAACCACCACCAAATTCACCACTGAAGCGGCGATGTCCAGCATCGAATCAATAAGCGATGCCAATAGGCTGACCGATCCCGTCACCCACCATGTGATGACTTTTACAATGAGAAGAAGCGTCGCCACTATGGTTGCTGTCCAAGCTGCCGTCGTGACTAAGCGTGCATA
>NZ_JAWOUB010000261.1:0-809 GCF_033339195.1 Vibrio sp. 811 | reverse complement strand
GTAAGCTTTATCGTAAATCGCTTTCGCTTCTGGTTTTTCATTAAAGAGTTTGAGTAAGGTGCTATCGGCCATTAAATCAATCGCTTGACGCGCTTCTTCTGGCGTGTCGCCTTCCATCAACTCATCAATTTTTTTGTCTGCGGCATCTATCCATTCTTTGCTTTTTTCGATACTGGCATCTGTCCACTCGCCAGCCGTATTGATTGCTTCTTCGGACCAATTCGTGAAATCTTGCCACGCTTGTGTTGAAAAGGCTTTAGTGTCGTCCCAAACATCTTGCGCAGTATCCGAAACCGCTTCGCCTAGCTCAGACATTTTGTTGGATATCTCGTCCCAATCTGCATGAGCAGGAGAGGTGAGTAACATAAGTGTGGTTAAGATAACGATCGGCTTTTTCATTAGAGCTCGTCCTAAACGTGGTCGGTTTTATTTCATTTTAGGTGAAATTTGGGATAGGGAAAATTGACGATGATTCTAGGTTGGGATTGACGTCACGAACTCACGTACCCTTGACAAGGGCGTGATAGAAGCCCAACAAAAAAGCCCTCAAACCGCAGCTTGAGGGCTTTGTCTCATTGGTTTAGGAGCGCTTGTGTTAAGTGGCTTCCTTTCGGCAAATTACTTGCTAACTTTACCTAGCTGTAACCAAGTGTCGATAACGGTGTCTGGGTTGAGTGAAACAGAGCTAATGCCTTGCTCCATCAACCATTCCGCCAAATCTTCATGATCTGATGGGCCTTGACCACAAATACCTACGTACTTGCCTGCTTTGGTTGCGGCATCAATTGCCATTTTCAGCATGATTTTCA
>NZ_JAWOUB010000260.1:0-809 GCF_033339195.1 Vibrio sp. 811 | reverse complement strand
CAAATCGATGGCGTGCAAATTGGTCTGTTGAACTGTGCGGATAACGGCTTCTTCAAATGTTTCCCTATCATCAACTTCGCTGAATAATCTTAGCGAAAGCCAGATACCAAAAAGCCCGCGATGTTCGCGGGCTTTTTTATTGGAAAATTGAAACAGGCCAACCATTCTCTTATTTGATCAAGCGAGAGGAGGTTTTGCGCTGCTGAATTTTTTGATGAACACCGCGACGTAACGCCTTGATACGGTTTTCGGCTTTATCCACGCCAAGCAGAACGCTCAACGCAAGCAAGGTAATCACGACCGATTGCATTAAGTAACCGAGGCCGATCATCAAACCGAGCCCTGCCAGTACCCAAATGACGGCTGCCGAAGTGACGCCATGGATTTTGCCATCCAGCGTCATCATCACGCCTGCTCCCAAGAAGCCGACGCCAGTAATTATCTGACCAAGCACACGAGCTTGGTCGAGCGTGTTTGGTGATAATGACACTGCCATCGACATAAACAGGTAGGTGCCTGAAATAATGAGAATTGCTGTGCGAATACCTACTGGTTTACCACGGGTTTGGCGTTCTATGCCAATCATTAACCCATTGATGGCACAGCAAAATAGGGCAGGCCAACTGAATGGGCCAAGATCGAAAATTTGTTCGAATGTTGTATGCATCTTGACCTCCAAAGCAGCGGAGTATGCATAGACTTATCCTGCAAAGCGAACAAAAAGGATCGTTCGTGTCGACAAATTTACATTGAACATCTGCTTCTGGTTTGGAGCGCGACGATGAGCCAAATGGAGAGCAAAAACGATC
>NZ_JAWOUB010000259.1:0-809 GCF_033339195.1 Vibrio sp. 811 | reverse complement strand
TTGCAGCAGCAAGTCGTGGTTGAAGAGGCAACAATCAACGCAACGACGTTGGTAAACCACACCGTTGACGTAGCCACAAACAGCGCCAGCCAAGCGCACAATGTCAGCGAAGACATCAAGAGCTTAGTCAGCGACATTGAACAAGTGCGTGAGAAGATTACGTCTCTAAATCAGAGAACCGAAGAAGTTTCCTCAATACTCGGTGTAATTAAAGGCATCGCCGAACAAACTAACCTACTCGCTCTAAACGCAGCAATCGAAGCGGCACGCGCCGGAGAGCAAGGTCGTGGCTTTGCAGTCGTTGCCGATGAAGTGAGAAATCTGGCCTCACGTACCGCCGAAGCCACCAGCAACATTGAAAGCATCATTTCCCAATTTCAGCAAGGCAGCGAAGAGTCCCTGTCGTCAGTCGATCATGTTTGTCAATTTGCTCATCAACGTTCACTGGATGTCGAAGCGCTGTCTGAAACCATGCACAATGTCGTAGACGAGATGCATCAAGTGCTGAAACACGCAGAAAACATCCAACTGCAAACTCAAACCACCTCGGATGTCAGCAAGCACATTCAATCGAAAATCGACGTGATTACTTTGCACGCGAACGACACGTCTCAATCTGCCTCTCATACACGGGATATCAGTGTCGATTTGGAAGAACTTTCTGACCGTTTAGAGCAATTACTTAACCAATTCACCCTTTCTGAGCAACAAAGGGCGAATAAATAGGAAATTTCTCGCGTCCAAATTGAATATAAAGGTTGAAGCTGACGAATTGACGGGTAATATGTCCCATTGAATCTGTAAAATTC
>NZ_JAWOUB010000258.1:0-811 GCF_033339195.1 Vibrio sp. 811 | reverse complement strand
TATGCAGGCCATGTAACTTGATGCCATCAGTGCCCACGGCCAACACTTTTTGCAGCGTTTCAATATTATCGTCGCGGGTTTCTTTCGGTAATCCAACAATCAAATGAGTACAAACTTTGATCCCTAAGGCTCGAGCTCGCTGAGTGATCTCCGCATAACATTCAAAATCATGTCCGCGGTTGATGCGTTTGAGCGTATCGTTATTTGCAGTTTGAAGACCTAGCTCGAGCCAAATTTCATAACCTTGGTTTACATAATCTGACAGCAAATCCAATACCGAGTCAGGCACACAGTCTGGGCGAGTTCCCACACACAAACCCACAATATCAGCAGCTTTGAGCGCTTCTTCATACATATTTTTCAGTACTTGTACTTCTGCATAAGTACTGGTGTAAGCCTGAAAATACGCCAGATATTTCTTCGCTCGATGGATTTCCCCAGCACGATCTTTCAACTGTTCATGAATACTTTTGATTTGTACTTCTTCGTCAGCAAACGAAGCTACATTGCAAAATGTACAACCACCTCGGCCAATCGTGCCGTCGCGGTTTGGGCAACTAAAGCCACCATGTAAAGTCAGCTTATGGACTTTTTCGCCGTAACGACGCTGAAGATCTTGGCCTAGTGTATTGACCAACTCATGTAACTGCATAGATTCTCACCAATAGTAAACCGTAATAAATCTCACTACGATTTATGTAACTAAATTACATCCCTGCAAGAAAAAACACACAATATTAATCAATTCAAACAACGACCAATCGGTGTGAAATCAATAAACTTGCATAAATACAGACAAAAAAGCGTCATG
>NZ_JAWOUB010000257.1:0-812 GCF_033339195.1 Vibrio sp. 811 | reverse complement strand
GTCTATTCAGCCGTTAGCTTGTAATACTTACCAAATTCTACTGCACCCTGAGTCTCCAGTTGCGTTTAAAGCTGGCCAATACCTGATGGTTGTGATGGGAGAAAAGGATAAACGCCCATTCTCGATTGCAAGCAGCCCTTGCCGACATGAAGGCGAATTAGAGCTTCATATCGGAGCTGCTGAACACAACGCTTACGCCATCGAAGTTGTCGAAGCGATGAAAGCTGCGTTAGAAACAGGTAATGATATTGAAATCGATGCGCCGCACGGTGATGCGTGGGTACAAGAAGACAGTGAACGCCCGCTGTTATTGATCGCTGGCGGTACAGGTTTTAGTTACGTACGTTCGATTCTGGATCATTGCGTAGCGCAGAATAAAACCAACCCTATCTATTTATACTGGGGTGCTCGTGATAATTGCCAGCTGTATGCGAAAGACGAATTGCTCGAACTTGCACAGAAATACGCAAATGTTCACTTTGTTCCGGTTGTTGAGGAAGCCCCAGCAGATTGGCAAGGGAAAGTCGGTAATGTACTACAAGCCGTGAGTGATGATTTCGAAAGCCTAGAAAACTACGATATCTATATTGCAGGTCGTTTTGAAATGGCGGGCGCAGCACGTGAGCAATTCACTCAGAATAAAAAAGCGAAGAGTGAACGTATGTTTGCAGACGCGTACGCATTCATTTAAATTCCGCGTTTCAGGCAGAAAAAGAGGGTTTTTTACCCTCTTTTTTGCTTTTTTGATGAAATAGTCATCGAACAGCTAGTTTTATCCATTTTTTTTCAAAAAAGGGTTGCGCTCGGAACTC
>NZ_JAWOUB010000256.1:0-812 GCF_033339195.1 Vibrio sp. 811 | reverse complement strand
TACACAGAAAGCACATGCCGCCAATGCTTGCCAAGAAAACTCTCTTCCTGCAAAGCGCATTAACGATAAACGCGAAGACAAACGAATTGGTTGCGATTTCAACAATCGAATCAGTGGCCACAAACAGGAAATCAGAGCGCCCATTGCCGACATAATCAAACTGTATAAACTCGACTGCCACGACCAACCGATAGTAAGGCCAACGTTGGCGTCATATAGATCGCTCAAACTGGAAGATACTGCAGGGATCAACTCGTTCGCCAACATGAGTCCAAAGAAGTTACCGCAAGCCCAAGCGACCAAAACGAGTATCGAGAGCTCAAGTAATAGCGCTTGCGCCAATTGGGTTCCATTCACACCGGTTTGACGCAAAATGCCGACTAATCGCTGACGCTGAATAAAAGACAATGACATCGCTTGATAGAAGATGAACAGTCCAACCAAAAACGACAACATCCCAATCGCGGTGAGGTTTATGTGGAATGCTTTGGTCAAAGATTCAAGCTCAGTACGAGTGTTTCGAACCAAAGTCATGCCATTTGGCAGTATGTTTTTTAATGCGATCAATTTTTCTTCTGGCATCTCGCCACATGAAATCGCTGAAAGGCCCGAGCTTCGCTTCAACATTCTTAATAAAGAAATGTCGGTAACTAAACGTGTACCTGATAAGAGCTTGTTTTGATCCACTTGAACAGGACCAAGACGGCTACCATCATTCAACTCAATAAAGTCGCCGTCTTGCCAGTTCATGTAAGACGCCAAATCTTGACTGATCAAGATCGGATACGGCGGCTTCATCAAGGAGAGAACGG
>NZ_JAWOUB010000255.1:0-816 GCF_033339195.1 Vibrio sp. 811 | reverse complement strand
CCAATATTTTCTGCCATGTGAACAGCTTCGATTTCATCCGATGCTATCCAAGTAGGCAAAACATTAAAGCCAAAGAGCTTAAATAGTGGGCTAGTTTGGTGTGTATCCAGTGTGACTGTATTTTTATCCAGTAGTCGTTCATCTACCCATTCTTTTGCAGAATTTACGCTACCTGAGTGCAGCGGCTCTGCTGTTGTTGGCGTTTCCATCAACTGTTTCTGGTTTCGTCGGTACTCAACGAGGTGCATGTACGCAACGACCGCGCTTTCCGGCGTACGATAGGTAGGTATCCCCGCTTGAGTGAATGCCAGTCTAGCATCTCGAGATGTTTGTTCCCCAGACCAGTTAGTTAGGACATTAAAATGTTTATGTCGAGGGTGATTCTTGATGGCTTCAATAACCGCCAAAGCCGTTTCATAAGAATCAGACACGGCAGAAGGACTGTGCATAATCAAAATCGCATCAGCACAATCATTATTCATTACCGCATTGATCGCATCTACGTAGCGTTTTTTCGTTGCATCTCCGGAAAGATCTATCGGATTAACACCTCGCCAGTTAGACGGTAAAATGGCTCTGAGCTGATCGGTTGTTACTTCGTCCAGAGTCGCTAAATTGCCACCTCGTTCAACTAGTGTATCGACCGCCATGACGGCAGGGCCTCCACCGTTAGTGATGATGGCTAAGCGTTCTCCACGCAACGGAACTGAGTGCGTCAGCGTCTCTACCGCAGCAAATAACTCATGCGTATTGCTAACACGCAGCATACCCGTTCTTCGTATCGCAGAGTCATAAATCACATCGAGCGTATCGCCA
>NZ_JAWOUB010000254.1:0-817 GCF_033339195.1 Vibrio sp. 811 | reverse complement strand
TCGCCAGTGGTGTGTCCGTATTGGTCATTAATGGTTTTAAAATCGTCCACGTCAGTCATAACGATGCTGATAGGCGTATTTTTTTCGCGTGCTTGATTCACAAGGTTAGGCACAATGACTTCCATTGCACGTCGATTGTATAACCCAGTTAATGCATCCAAATGAGAAAGATCGTTGATGGATTTCACCAATCTTGCGTTGATCAACCACAACATACTGAAGCTCAAAGCAACAATGAGGCAGATACTAAATAGAAATGTCAGCTGGTGGATGATACCTGCATTCATAAAACTGGTGACTTCTGGTGCCCAAATGCTCCAAACGGTTCTGCCCGCCATAAAAGCACTAAACCCAAAGAAGGCGTACGCCATCACTTGAACGGGCAGTTTTAGATCGTCTCTTTTTCCCTTGATCATCGCAACACCACTGCAGAAGGTGACTAAGCTCAAATAGATACTAAGAAAAATGATTCGGATACGAATAGATGGCGAATAAAATGTGAAGTAATAAAAAAGGCCACTGAATACCGGTACCAGAAACGTGAGTACATGAGCGCACTTGAGGGGGAATTTACGAAAAATGCTGACGCCATATAACGTGAGCAAAAAGCCGATGATAATGATGGTATTGGAAAGAATGATCGTCAGCCAATCTGGGGCTGAGTCACGAAATCCCAATAAAAAAGGGCCTAAGCCAATAAACAACAGAGAAATGGCGAACGTTTTTAATCCTTTAATTTTGCTCTGAGTATATTGATAGCAAAGTAGGCTAATAGCATAGATACAAGAAAACAAAATGATAATAAAGTTGAGGGTTC
>NZ_JAWOUB010000253.1:0-818 GCF_033339195.1 Vibrio sp. 811 | reverse complement strand
GCTTATTCGTGGAGAATAATTTATGAGTACTGAAACTAAAAAAATGTCGGTGGTGCAGTTAACCATTCTGACATTCATCAACATGGCCGGCTCCGGCATCATCATGCTGCCAAGTAAACTGGCTCAAGTGGGCACCATTTCTGTGTTGTCTTGGCTGATCACGGCGGCGGGCTCTTTGGCGTTGGCTTACGTGTTTGCAAAATGTGGTCGCTTTAGTAAACGTGACGGTGGTATGAACGGTTACGCGTCTTATGCATTCGGTAAATCGGGTGCATTTATGGCGGGCTGGACTTACGGTTTGTCGCTCCTTATTGCGAACATTGCGATCGCGATTACTTGTGTGGGTTACGGCTCCGCATTCTTTGAAGTGACCCTATCTCCGGTCGAAACCTGTTTGTACACTATCGCCATTCTTTGGATTTGTACTTTCGCTAACTTCGGTGGCGCGAAAATCACAGGTCAAATTGGTACATTCACCGTGTGGGGCGTAATCCTACCAGTGTGTTCATTGGGTATTGTTGGTTGGTTCTGGTTTAACCCAACCATGTACATTGAAGCTTGGAACCCACACAGCTTGCCATTTGGTGAGGCAGTGAGTGCTTCTATTGCGATGACGCTATGGGCATTCCTTGGTCTTGAATCAGCTTGTGCGAACTCTGAAGCGGTAGAAAACCCAGAGAAGAACGTACCAATCGCAGTACTGGGCGGTACACTAATCGCGGCTGTGGTTTACATTGTATCAACAAACATCTGTTCTGGTATCGTTGCAAACTCTGAGCTTGCTGCATCTACAGCACCATTCTCAACCGTATGGACAG
>NZ_JAWOUB010000252.1:0-819 GCF_033339195.1 Vibrio sp. 811 | reverse complement strand
TTGGCAATGTGCCCGAGTTTAGCCACGATTCGGTATAACTCGCGCCCCTTTTCATCTGTGGCATCAAGCAGTAATGAACGGTCGAGTTTGATCTTATCAAACGGATATTTGAGCAAATGCGGAAACGAAGCATAACCCGTTCCGAAATCATCCATTGCGATGCGAATACCACACGCTTGCAGCGCGATCATCGTATTGGTCAACGACACTTTATCGTTTAGCACCGCCTCTTCGGTTATCTCGATTTCTAACCAGTCTGGGGACACGCCATAGTGCTCAAGTCGCCCTTGTAAGTGCTGAACAAAATCCGCTTGTTCGATCGTCGAAACCGAAATATTGATCGCAACTCGACGTGACGGCGATAACGACATTATTTTCATGTCCGACAGCACTTTTTCGATGACCAACTTATCAAGTAGCGGCATGGCATCAAGCATTTGGAAGTCACTGATGAACGTTGGAGGGCACAGTTTTCCCTCTTTGTCGATATAACGAATCAGCGCTTCATAGGAGAACACTTTCTCATCATGAGTCGATTGTAGCTTTTGATAAAACATCACCAGCTCCCCTTCTCGCAGAATTGAAGTCAAACGCTTCTGAGCTGATGATTTGTTGATACTGTATATGTTTGAATCTTTCACGCTATTAAGCAGAGACTTAAACAGCGATTGTTCAATACCATTCAAAGCATTGTTCAGCCCGAATTGACTCGCGTGTTTACCAGCATAAGCAAGATAAAAAGGTCGATAGATCAATCCTCCTGCCACGATCACTATCAGTTGAAGTATTGTGCCTTGGATATGATTTCCCATTGCTACA
>NZ_JAWOUB010000251.1:0-819 GCF_033339195.1 Vibrio sp. 811 | reverse complement strand
TTCACTGCCACTCGCCATCACGGTTAACCAGCGACAAATGTTTTCTAGCTGACGTACGTTGCCCGGCCAATTGAGTCGATTGAGAATTTCGACCGTCGACGGGTGCAAGGTTTTGGTTTCCACTCCAAGCTCATCTGCGGCGCGTACCAGAAAGTGTTGTGTGAGCTTTTCAATGTCTTGTTTGCGTTCACGAAGCGCAGGAATTTGTACGCGAATGACGTTCAAGCGGTGGAACAAGTCTTCACGAAAATCGCCTTGGTGTACCAGCTTTTCGAGGTTTTGGTGCGTGGCGGCGACAATACGTACATCGACACGAATCGGAGAGTGACCACCAACACGGTAGAACTGACCATCCGCCAACACGCGCAGTAAACGTGTCTGGATATCCAGCGGCATGTCACCGATTTCGTCTAAAAAGAGCGTGCCTCCGTTGGCTTGCTCGAAGCGGCCTTGACGAACACTGTTCGCGCCCGTAAATGCGCCTTTTTCGTGACCGAACAACTCAGACTCAATCAAGTCTTTTGGAATCGCGGCCATATTGAGAGCGATAAAAGGTTTGTTGGCGCGGGGGCTATGGCGGTGAAGGGCATGAGCAACCAGCTCTTTACCCGTACCGGACTCCCCGTTGATCAAAACGGAAATCGACGAGCGAGAAAGGCGGCCAATAGCGCGGAACACTTCCTGCATTGCTGGCGCTTCACCGATGATCTCTGGCGTGTCGGCCGGGGCATCTTCTGAAGACAATTGCTCGCGTTTGTTTTCATGGCTGTGGGCAATCGCACGTTCGACCAGCGTTAAGGTTTCATCGATATCAAACGG
>NZ_JAWOUB010000250.1:0-820 GCF_033339195.1 Vibrio sp. 811 | reverse complement strand
TACAACCACACGATCTGGAGCAACGACGCAGCAATGCAGCCAGATCAAATCAACAAAGTGGTTGCACTCGGTGACAGCTTGTCTGATACAGGCAACATCTTTAACGCATCACAATGGCGCTTCCCTAACCCGAACAGCTGGTTCTTAGGTCACTTCTCCAACGGTTTTGTGTGGACAGAATACATTGCCAAAGCGAAGAACCTTCCGCTCTACAACTGGGCAGTTGGCGGCGCGGCTGGTGAGAACCAATACATCGCGCTAACAGGGGTTGGTGATCAAGTTTCTTCGTACTTAACCTACGCAAAACTGGCGAAGAACTACAAACCAGCAAACACCTTGTTTACGCTTGAGTTTGGTTTGAATGACTTCATGAACTACAACCGTGGCGTTCCAGAAGTGAAAGCAGATTATGCAGAAGCACTGATTCGTTTGACGGACGCAGGTGCGAAGAACTTCATGTTGATGACACTGCCAGACGCGACGAAAGCGCCTCAGTTTAAGTACTCAACACAAGAAGAGATCGACAAAATTCGTGCGAAAGTGCTTGAGATGAACGAGTTCATCAAGGCACAAGCGATGTACTACAAAGCGCAAGGTTACAACATCACGTTGTTTGATACTCACGCCTTGTTCGAGACGCTAACTTCTGCGCCAGAAGAGCACGGTTTCGTGAACGCGAGTGATCCTTGTTTGGACATCAACCGCTCATCGTCTGTCGATTACATGTACACCCACGCATTGCGCTCTGAGTGTGCAGCGTCTGGTGCTGAGAAGTTTGTGTTCTGGGATGTCACGCACCCAACAACAGCAACTCACCGCT
>NZ_JAWOUB010000249.1:0-820 GCF_033339195.1 Vibrio sp. 811 | reverse complement strand
CTTTTATCAATGTACAATCCAAACTCGTTGGAAATAGAGGTGAACTTTGCTGAGTCTGTCATGCCTTATGTGACTTATGATAAAGAAGTGGACGTTGTTTTTCCGTCTTACAACCTCAACGCGCAAGCGGCTGTAAAAGAAGTGACGCCGTCGGCAGATGCCAACTCGCGCAGTTATACCGTAAAGCTTCAATTTGAGCCGCCAACGGCTATCTATCCAGGTACATACGCCAAAGTCGCGTTGACCTTGACCGACGATGTTGTACTTCGCGTGCCAAAAGAGGCGGTTTACCAAGTTGGCCAATTGGACTACGTAAAAGTGGTCCAAGACAGCGGTGAGGTAGAAACTCGGCTTATTCAGCTTGGAGAGTTGGGGAGAGTGCGAACGGGGTTGAAGCAGGGTGACGTAGTGCTGCTGAATCCAAGAGCGCTTTGATAGAACGGTTTCTCTTGTTAACTAGTTAAAAGTCTATCTAGCAAACAACATAAAATAGCCCAGCATCATGCTGGGCTATTTTGTTCGTTCAGTTAAGCGTTACCGTTGCGTTTACAGGGCAATGGTCACTCAGTTTGTAATCCAAAACATCTTGTGAGCTGAACAGCGTTTGATGCGCGTTTTTCGCTTTTATTTGCGGGCTAACAATAATGTGATCAATAAAAGAGCGGAATTGGTGTGTTTTGCTTGGGTTTTGATTTGAGCGAACCTTGCAATCGGCTTGATTATCTCGCGTTACCAATTGTGCATCGTTACCGAGCGTCATGATCGCCCACAACCAATCACGTTGATACGACAAGTTGTGATTGAAATCGCCCATTACGGC
>NZ_JAWOUB010000248.1:0-820 GCF_033339195.1 Vibrio sp. 811 | reverse complement strand
TGACGTTCCAACCAGAAGAAGAAACGTACGGCATCAATGTAATGCAAGTTCGTGAAGTTCTTCGTTACACTGAAATTGCTCCAGTTCCAGGTGCGCCAGATTACGTACTAGGTATCATCAACCTACGTGGTAACGTTGTAACGGTTATCGATACACGTTCACGCTTCGGTTTGATGGAAGGCGAAGTAACTGATAACACACGTATCATCGTGATCGAATCAGAGCGTCAAGTTATCGGCATCTTGGTAGATAGCGTTGCTGAGGTGGTTTACCTACGTTCTTCTGAGATCGACACTACGCCTTCTGTAGGTACAGACGAAAGTGCGAAATTCATCCAAGGTGTAAGCAACCGTGACGGTAAGCTTCTGATTCTTGTTGATTTGAACAAGCTGCTAACTGACGACGAATGGGACGAGATGGCTCACCTATAATTGGCTGAATGATGATGGCTGAAGATACTTTTTTATCTGTACCATTCCTCGCGGGTGGTGTTGCGTTTCTTGTATTGGTGTTGGTTGTGTTTCAGCTGCGCATTCGTGCTAGTTTGCAAAAGCAAATGGACCAACAGCGAGCGCAGGCACGACACGCGGATAAAGAAGTGCAGAAGCTGAACAAACAGCTACTAGAGGTACGTTCGGTTGTAGTTGGCCTTGGCCAAAAAGTAACTGAGCAGCAAGATATCATCCAACATCTTAATGAGCGAATTCGCGAACTAGAACACGCTGATACTGATGGTCGCTTATACAGTAGAGCAACCAAAATGGTGCAGTTAGGGGCTGATATCAACGAGCTAATCGAAGAGTGTGAACTGCCAAAAGCA
>NZ_JAWOUB010000247.1:0-822 GCF_033339195.1 Vibrio sp. 811 | reverse complement strand
AACCACAACACCTTCAACTTGGAAACGAACCGCGCCACCGACGCTCCATTTCATGTCTTCATAGAGTGTTTTTAAAGCGGATTCGTCGGCAACTCGCCCCACCTCAACAAACGCTACCCATTGCCACCAAGGCATATCGTAGTAATTGATAATGGGAATATCGTCCAGAGGCTGCCAGTCTGGTAATACTCGATATTCGGCAGAATAGTGAATTGCAGAGCGTCCATGGTAACGACCCGCGGTATAGCCTCTCAAACGGTACAACCCACCCAAACGAACTTGTTCTTGCTCTGGCGGACGACTACAAACAACACCATCACATTGATTCCAAGTTGGTGTGTCGGCTGTATAAAAATCCAAGGCCAGTACTTGTTGATCAAACCAATCACCAAGAGGCCCCAGCGAGTAATATTGGCTATTTTGGAATTCCCACTTTAGCCACAGCTCCTCTGATTGCCAACTTTCTGCGCCCGTCGTCAAATTCAAAGAGGTATGCGAGCCTCGGGTCGTGTTACGTGCGCTATCGCGGTTGTCCCAATCAAAACCCAATGTAAAACCGTAAGCTTGCTCTTTCTTATCATTGTATACATCCAACGCTCGTGATGAATAAAAAGGCGTCAGCAGGATAGAGCTAACGCCCGACGCCAAAGGCGATGCATAGCGAACGTCACGGCTGGGTAGAAACGCGCCTTTCAAACCATGATCTTTCACCGCGCCCCACGGCAACAGGTATTTGAATTCGAACTTATACTTTTGCTCATCACTGTTTGTGATCGTCTGAGATTCAAACGACGAGTTGTTATCGCCTTGATCACCTAAGTA
>NZ_JAWOUB010000246.1:0-823 GCF_033339195.1 Vibrio sp. 811 | reverse complement strand
AATCCCCGGTTGAGATCCCCTTCAAGCTAGGCGCCCTTGTTCTAATATTCAGCACACAATCACTCAATACAAGGTTTGTTCTTAAATGAATGAGCTTTAGCATACAGATGTTCCATTAAGGCTTTCGAATCTACCAAAGTGACGCTTTCTAAAGCAGCAAGCCTTAAACGCTGTGAGATTGAGTGGCTGGCAACTTGAGTTTTAGTGTTGCACACCTTGCAGCTATTCAACTTCCCTTTTCTCTAGTTAATTCAGATACAAAAAAGCCCAAGCGATAGGCTTGGGCGTTCTTACATTTAATGTGTTTGTCGAGTGTATTAGAACTCTTTCGGTGCGAAGCCAGTCATCACGTCTAGGCGTAGTTCTTTACCCATTTTAGTCATAGGGTGAACGATAACCAGGCCGCGTACGCGTTTCTTCAGTTTACCGATGTCTGCCTGTTCTGCTTTAGTGATTTCACGAGAGAATGGCATATCTACCCGGCTTTTACGTTCTTTATTTAGTTCGTATGTTTGTTTGTGCTTAAGTTGGTTAAGCTTCTTTGTTAGATCTTCAACTTCATCCGTGAATTTAGAAATCATTTCGTGATCACCACGAGAACGTGCTGCATCCAGTTTACGTTGGCAGGTATCTACGCGGTTATGCAGCTTTTGAATATCAGTTTTCATGCTCATGGTAAATAGACTCAATTTTTTAATGGTCGAGGAGTATAGCATAGCTGAAAATCTACGCTCTACTATCCTCCTCGATTCTATGTCTAGTTGATTAGTTCATTCCCTGAAACTTGGCCGGAGAAGAAGGCCTCTACGTTGTTCAATGTCAC
>NZ_JAWOUB010000245.1:0-825 GCF_033339195.1 Vibrio sp. 811 | reverse complement strand
GTAAAAATAAAGGCCTGCACCAGACCATGAGCTCAGCAGCCACCAAGGCCAGTAACTATCTATGATAGGCATAACAGTTTCTGGCGCGCTGAGCAGAGATAAAATCGGGTAACGCAGCAGCCAAATTAAGAGGCCGAATACCGCAACACCGATTGAACCAATCATTAAGACCAATCCGCCAAGTTGTTTGGCATAGCGAGCATCATTCGCACCCAAGGCTTTAGAGATCACAGCGGTAGTCGCGATGCCTAAGCCTACTTGAATGCCGATAATGACCATTTGAAGCGGCAGGGTGAAACCTTGAGCGGCAAGCGGTAAAACGCCAAGCTGACCGATAAATGCACTGTCGACAAGCTGAAAACTCATTAAGGACAACACACCAAACAGCATTGGCCATGTCATCGTAAACAGTTGTTTTGCTAACGTAGGTTGTGCGTTAGTAGAAGTTGAAGGCATAGAAATTAGAGTGTGTTGGGATTCGAGAATGGTTTTATTGTACACACTGGACTACAAAGTGACAAAAAGAAACCCCGAGTAAGGAATGCTCACTCGGGGTTTGAAACTTGAACTAATCGGGCTTATTTTTTGCCGCTAGTTTGCTTGTCTTCTTCAGTCAGTTCGCGAATGCGACGGCTGATGTCACGACGTGCTTTAGAAATCTCTGCACTTTTGATGATGTGATCATCAACGCGGTCTTCGTAGTCAGCTTTCATGTTTTTGATGATAGCGACGATTTCATCGTGAGACATTTCTGGTTTGATGTAGTCTAGTAGGTTTTCTAGAAGGTCTACACGTTTACGGTTATCACGAACTTTCTTTTCGTTA
>NZ_JAWOUB010000244.1:0-827 GCF_033339195.1 Vibrio sp. 811 | reverse complement strand
GCTCATTAAATTGAATCGACTCGCCGACGGAAAACCAGAGAAACAACGTTCGCTACAAGCCATTGAAAAACAACTGTTTGAATTGCCACTGAGTAAAGCGCAAGTAACCGAAATTGCGCAAAAGCTGTCGACCATGGATAAAGATTCCGAAGTTGGCATGACGCACTACCAAGCATTATTGGCAGAGTTTTCCCATGAGTTGGGGCGTGCGATGTCGGAAAAATTGGACAACGTAAATCAGCAATTGGCTCAATGGCGAGGGAAAGAGAAGTAGTGTTATACCCGAAATACAAAACCATCGGTGCACGCTTAATTGCCGCTTTTGCTTGCAGCACGCTCTTGCTTACCGTGGTGTGTTTGGTCGCTTGGGCGACATGGAACAGCTTGGATAATCAGGTGCGCCTTTTGTTGGAAGATAGCGTGCCTAAATATAACGCCAGCTATTTTCTCGAAAGTAAAACCAGTGAAATTAACCGCCGCGTAGAAGCGCTGCAAGCGGTAGACAACAAAGTACAGCTGACTGAACAAGCTATGCAGGTCAACGAGCAATTGGCTTCGATTTCGACCGTTCTGAAAAGCAATAAGATGAGCTCGGAGTTTTATCAATTGCTCGAATCGGAAGCTGGCCTTGCCTCGCTACTGGAAAAGTACGTGGATATGATTTCAACTCGCATCGATCAAACTCGCCGCGTAGACCAACTGATGGAGCAGATTAACTGGCTTCACCAAGATATTCGCTCTGAGCTCAAACCGGTTCGACAAGAAGTGCATTGGCAGATTGAGCGGGTAAACGACTCGAAAGAAATTCAAAACTTGCTGGTGCAATT
>NZ_JAWOUB010000243.1:0-828 GCF_033339195.1 Vibrio sp. 811 | reverse complement strand
TTGGCGCAATTGATAAAGATGGCTACCTCACCATTCAAGGTCGCAAAAAAGACACGTTCAAAACCGCCAAGGGCAAATTTGTCTCTCCAGTACCGATTGAGAAAAAACTCTTCGAGTACAGCCGTGTAGAAATGATGTGCCTGATTGGCTTAGGTTTACCTGGCCCTATTCTTCTCGTAGTGCCGCATGATTTTCCTCATTTCGACAAAGAGCGTTATGCTCGTACGACAAGAAAAGTCATTGCGCGCATGAATCAAGAATTGGCCTCTCATGAGCAGATCAAAGGCGTATTGATGATCAAAGAGCCATGGAGTATTGAAAATGGTGTGTTGACACCAACACTTAAAATCAAACGTCATGTATTGGAACAAAAATACCACGAGCTTGGCCACAACTGGCCGAAAGATGAATTAGTCTTGTGGGAAGAAGACTTGTAACCAAGCAAAGCACTCCTCAAAGCCATTGGGGAGTGCTCTTTATTCTTGCTTCAAACTACTCTCTCCAAAATGGTTTGCTGACTTCATCACGAATCTCATTCGCTTCTAATCCGATGTCATCCCACAAATGTTCAGGTAAGTCCTTCAAGTGTCGGCGCGTCCGATAGTTCCTTCGCCAAACAACCAGTTTAGAATAAATTAACTGTAACCAAGTCTGACGACTGACTGGGATCACTTGTTCACAAGTTTGCGTCACGTTTTCCATGTTTCGGCTTCCTATTACAATATTGACCAGTTAATAATCGGAGACTACGCTGATATCCTCAAACGATAGAATCTGCCATAGAGTTAAGGAAAACTAATGTGAAAGAGCGGATGCCACCATTACAGG
>NZ_JAWOUB010000242.1:0-832 GCF_033339195.1 Vibrio sp. 811 | reverse complement strand
CGCTAACACATCAAGCGTACTTTGATAACCTTCAAACAAGCTTTCGCTTTCAAACGTCAACAATGAACCATCCATCTTAATAAGCCCACTTTTTCCAATGGAATCCAATAGCTGATTCCAACTCTGAACGGCTCGCGTGTTAAGGCTTGTTATCGCCTGCGTGGAAGCTTCTGCCGCTGAGGGTTTCGCTTTCAATAAAAAACGTATCATCCAACCGACGGTATTGGGCAAGTCTTGCCAACGAATAGAAACTGGACTTGTCGAACTCAATAACATCTTAGGTAATTGAGGGATCAAGGCCGGCGTGGCAAGAGGAAAAACTTGCTCGGTCGCGATGTGCCCGGCATTACCTTTCGAGCACCCATTGCCCACTCC
This sequence comes from Vibrio sp. 811, assembly GCF_033339195.1. Classification (NCBI taxonomy): domain Bacteria; kingdom Pseudomonadati; phylum Pseudomonadota; class Gammaproteobacteria; order Vibrionales; family Vibrionaceae; genus Vibrio; species Vibrio sp. 811. The sequence goes on along the minus strand of NZ_JAWOUB010000242.1, from coordinate 457 downwards.
ATTCGGATCAAAAATGGTGACGCGATACCCCTGCTGTTGCAGTTTTAAGCCAATCGACAAACCGATGATTCCCGCCCCTATAACCGCGATGCTTTGATTTCTGAGTTCTTCCTTACCCAACATGAATATGCTCCAAGTCACATTTGAAAAAGCAGATTGTATACAATATATTTTACATTACGATAACATCAAGCTCATTCGATTCAACCCATTTCTTCAGCAAGGAGAGAAAAATGAGACAAGGAACCTTTTTCTGTATCGATGCCCATACCTGTGGAAACCCAGTGAGATTGGTGGCTGGTGGTGTTCCACCACTTGAGGGCAACACGATGAGTGAAAAGCGTCAGTATTTCTTAGAGCATTATGATTGGATTCGACAAGCACTGATGTTTGAACCGCGTGGCCACTCAATGATGTCGCGCTCCGTTGTTTTACCGCCTTGCAGTGACAATGCAGA
>NZ_JAWOUB010000241.1:0-832 GCF_033339195.1 Vibrio sp. 811 | reverse complement strand
GCACTGATTACCAGTGATAAAAACCTACGACTTCTGACAGGGAATAACGTCATCTTGGCAAAAATTTGAGAGGTTAAACACTATGGCGACAATGAAGGATGTTGCCCAGCTTGCGGGAGTGTCGACAGCTACGGGATCTCGAGCATTAATGAATCCAGAAAAAGTCTCTTCTTCAACAAGAAAAAGAGTCGAAGATGCCGTCCTTGAAGCGGGCTATTCTCCAAATTCATTAGCGCGTAATCTACGTAGAAACGAATCAAAAACGATTGTTACCATCGTTCCTGACATCTGTGATCCTTACTTTTCTGAAATCATTCGTGGTATCGAAGACGCCGCTATGGAACATGGCTACCTCGTACTGCTCGGTGACAGCGGCCAGCAGAAAAAGCGTGAAAGCTCGTTTGTGAATCTAGTGTTCACCAAACAAGCCGATGGCATGTTACTGCTTGGTACCGACCTGCCATTTGATGTCAGCAAGCCAGAACAGAAAAACCTGCCACCAATGGTCATGGCTTGTGAGTTTGCGCCAGAGCTAGAATTACCAACCGTACACATTGACAACCTAACGTCTGCTTTTGAAGCGGTCAATTACCTAACTCAACTTGGCCATAAACGCATAGCACAAATTTCAGGGCCAGACACAGCGGTATTGTGCCAGTTCCGCCAGCAAGGTTATCAACAAGCCTTACGTCGCGCGGGGATCAGTAAAGACCCACAATACAGCGTTATCACTGAGTTTTCTTTTGACGGCGGCGCGAAAGCTGTACGTAAGTTGCTAGAACTTCCAGAGCCACCAACTGCGATTTTCTGCCACTGTGACACCATGGCAATC
>NZ_JAWOUB010000240.1:0-832 GCF_033339195.1 Vibrio sp. 811 | reverse complement strand
GTAGGCACTGGAATTTCTGGACTGACATGTGGGTACTATCTGCACCAACAACACGATATCACTTTGTTCGAAGCCAACGATTATATTGGTGGTCATACGGCGACGGTTGATGTACGTGTCGGGAATGAGGATTATGCGATTGATACAGGGTTCATTGTATACAACGACCGTACGTATCCAAACTTTATCAAAATGATGAACGAAATTGGCGTGGAAGGTATTCCGACGCAAATGAGTTTCAGCGTGAGAAATGATGGCAACGGTTTGGAATATAATGGCCACACATTAACAACATTGTTCGCACAAAAGCGAAATTGGCTTAATCCAAAATTCTATCGCTTTATTCTTGAGATTTTACGCTTCAATAAACTAGCAAAAGCGTCTGCTACTGAGCAAATATCGAGTTCTCAAACGCTGGGTGCATTTTTGGATGAGCACCAGTTTAGTGATTTCTTTTCTGACAACTATATTCTGCCAATGGGCGCGGCGATTTGGTCATCTTCCCTCGCTGACATGCGTGCATTTCCATTGATGTTCTTCTTACGCTTTTTCCTCAATCACGGTTTGTTAGACGTGACGAATCGTCCGCAATGGTATGTTATCAAGGGTGGTTCACGTGCTTATATTCCACCTTTAACACAAGGGTTTGCAGATAAGATTCGACTGAATAGTCCGGTTGAAAAAGTTGTTCGCAGTGAACAAGGTGTAGCGATTTATGCAAATGGGCAGTGTGAGTGGTTTGATGAAGTCATTTTTGCTTGCCATAGCGACCAGGCTTTAGCGATGCTCAGTGATGCCTCGTCATGTGAAAACGACATTTTGTCGAATATGG
>NZ_JAWOUB010000239.1:0-833 GCF_033339195.1 Vibrio sp. 811 | reverse complement strand
AGATGGGAGAACACATGATAAGCAGCGCTGAACTGATCAAGCGAGGCGCAAAACGACTATAATGTTCTAATATATTGACATTCAAAGAGATGCTATGAAGATATTACTTACAGGTGGAACTGGGTTTATAGGGTCTGAGTTACTCAAACTGCTCACCACTCATCAGATAGTGTTACTGACCCGATCGCCAAACCAAGCCAAACAGCACTTGCAGTACGCAGATTTAGGTAATATCGAGTACCTTGCTTCTCTTGATGAACTCGCCGATCTCAACAACATAGATGCCGTCATCAACCTCGCAGGAGAACCAATCGCAGACAAACGTTGGACGGAGCAGCAAAAAGAGAAAATTTGCGACAGTCGCTGGAAAATTACCGAGCAAATTGTTGAGCTGATTCACGCCAGTACCGAACCGCCTTCTGTGTTTCTTAGCGGATCTGCTGTCGGTTATTACGGCGACCAGCAGGATCATCCGTTCGATGAGTGTCTTCATGTGAATAACGACGATTTCCCACATATAGTTTGCGCTAAGTGGGAACAAATCGCCAAACGGGCCGAGTCCGAACAAACCCGCGTTTGCTTTCTCCGGACAGGCGTCGTACTCGGGCTTAATGGCGGAGCACTCGCGAAAATGCTCTTGCCTTACAAATTGGGGTTAGGCGGACCGCTTGGCAATGGCAATCAATACATGCCTTGGATTCATATCCTCGATATGGTTCGTGCCATTATGTACCTGCTTGAAACCCCTCACGCGCATGGTGCCTTCAACATGTGCGCCCCTCACCCTGTGACTAACCGGATCTTTAGCCGCACGTTAGCGAAAACACTCAAAC
>NZ_JAWOUB010000238.1:0-834 GCF_033339195.1 Vibrio sp. 811 | reverse complement strand
CAAAATTACAGGCTCCATAAAGCGCCCTGCGAGCTTTTGAGGACGGTTAGCAATTGTAGCCCCCTCTTGTAACGCCTGATCAATAACAGCCTCCAGACGATGCTTAGAAGCCATGGTGATCACAGGCCCAACTGTCACACCAGACTCCAAGCCATTCCCAACATTTAGCTCCATCATTTTCGCGAGCACTTTTTCCATAAAGCGCTCTTTGACATTTTGATGTACATATAAACGGTTTGTACACACGCACGTTTGCCCTGCATTACGGAACTTAGACGCTATAAGCCCATCAGCAGCTAATTCCAAATCAGCATCCTCAAAAACAATAAACGGAGCGTTACCTCCAAGTTCCATCGATACCGCTTTAACAGTTTCACTAGCCTGCTTCATCAAAATTTTGCCGACGCGAGTCGAACCCGTAAATGAAATCTTCTTGATCCTAGGATCCATCGATAACACCTGACCAAACTCAGCGGCCTGTTCAGAAATAACAACAGGTAAAAGCGGCTTAGGGATACCAGCCTGATACGCAAGTTCAACAACCGCTAGTGCGGTCAGAGGGGTCAACTCGGACGGTTTGATGATCATCCCACACCCAGCAGCTAACGCAGGTGCCGCTTTTCGTGTGATCATAGCAATAGGGAAATTCCACGGTGTAATCGCAGCACACACGCCTACAGGCTGTTTAATTGTAGATAAACGTCTATCTACAGCAGGAGCTGGGATAACTTCGCCATAAGCTCGTTTAGCCTCTTCTGCAAACCACTCTACAAAAGATGCCCCGTAGCTCACTTCCCCGCGGCTTTCAGACAATGGTTTGCCCTGTTCCAATGT
>NZ_JAWOUB010000237.1:0-835 GCF_033339195.1 Vibrio sp. 811 | reverse complement strand
GTTTTGACTCTGAATCGGGTGAGGTTGCGGGTACCACCGGAATCGAAGCATCTATTGGCTGGGACGTACCGTTCTACTCATATCACATCAGTAAAGTGGTTCACTCTTCGCCAAAACTCGGCGTAAATAACGTCGTTAAACTACTGACATTTGGCAACAACTACACGGGGAACAGTGAGATTTGTACGCTGTTCCTACGCGAAAAATATCGCCAGGGCCTAAATGGCCGTCTGATGTCTAAGTGCCGCTTTCTTATGATGGCGGAGCACCCAGAGCGTTTCTCTAAAACCATCTTTGCCGAGATGCGTGGCGTCTCTGATGCGAATGGTAATTCTCCATTTTGGCAATGGTTACAAGAGCATTTCTTCTCTATTGATTTCACACTTGCAGATTATCTTACCGGCATCGGCAAGAAAGGCTTTATCGCTGACTTGATGCCAAAGCTGCCAATTTACATCAACCTATTGAGCCCAGAAGCACAAGCGGTGATTGGTCAAGTGCATGACAACACGCGCCCAGCGCTGAAGCTGCTAGAGCGTGAAGGATTTACCAACCGTGGCTACGTCGACATCTTCGATGGCGGTCCAACGGTTGAGTGTGACTTACGCAATATCGAATCGGTACGTCATTCATTCCGTGCTCAAGTCAAAATCTCAGCGCATACCAGCACTCAAGACTTCTTGATGTGTAACTCGTCATTCGAGAACTTCCGTGCCGCTGCAGCAAAAGCCGCTTACGACGCAGAAACGCAAAGCGTTGTGTTGGCGCCTGAATTAGCTGATGCGCTCTTGGTGAAGGAAGGGGATTTCGTTCGCCTTCTACCGCAGTAACAGAC
>NZ_JAWOUB010000236.1:0-840 GCF_033339195.1 Vibrio sp. 811 | reverse complement strand
CTATCAGATTAAAGGCTGCGTTTGCAGCCTTTTTTCTATCCAGATTTCCGTTTTACTTATGCTCTGGATGAACCAAATTTGAACGTAACGTACTAAAAATAAAATGATTAATCTCGACGCCTATCAAGATCTTCTTGCTCCTATCAATCAATTTCTGCAATGCAGCACACCCAACGAATGGGTTGAAGAAGCAAAGAAACCAGAAAACTTGCAAACCATTTTATTGGATCACTTACTGTGCGAGCTGAAAGCCGGTCAGTCAGCCATGTTCTTGATCCGCAAATACGCAGTAGATAAAGACAGTTCACATGCCTTACTTGACTGGTTCAAACCGTATGAAGATTTCGCTTACCGAAAAATCGGCTCATTAGAGACATTAAAAGGCAAGAGCAATATTTCGAAAGCCATCATGGCAAAATCGGATTCGCCGTATAGCCAAGATCTGATCGATAAAATGGTTCTCTTGATCAAAGAAGAATTACATCACTTCTATCAAGTACTGGAAATCATGGAGAGCCGTGGCGTGGAATACAAAAACATTCCCGCAAGCCGCTACGCAAAAACGCTGATTTCACACATGAAGACTCATGAGCCCGAGACGCTTATCGATAAGCTCATTATCGGCGCTTACATCGAAGCTCGCTCATGTGAACGTTTCGCCAAACTTGCGCCGCACATGGATGAAGACATTGCGAAGTTTTATGTTTCCCTACTCCGCTCTGAAGCACGCCATTATCAAGACTACCTTGTACTGGCTGAGCAGATTGCAGGCAAAGATATCAGCGAGCGTATTGCATACTTCGGCCGTATCGAAGCTGAGCTGATTTCAACCCCCGACGA
>NZ_JAWOUB010000235.1:0-840 GCF_033339195.1 Vibrio sp. 811 | reverse complement strand
TAAGCTGCTTCATCCCAAAGATATTGGAACCTCAATTTCGAAGCCGGGCGACTTTGATATGGTTTACGAGGTGGAAGAGCCACCACCAGGTGAAATTATCATTGTTGAGGCTAAAGGGGGTAGCAGCCCGCTGGGTAGCAGAAAAATTGGAAATATGGCATATCGAATACACTGCAGAAATCACCAACCTAATGTCTGAAAAAAGGAAGGGACGACTGAAAAATAACAGCAAGTCAAATCCAAGATGCAGCTTTATCCGGCATACCTATTCGATATATACATACTCAAGCAAGCATTCAAGAGAACGGGGATGCATCGGATGTAAAACTAAAGGTGGCAGAGTTTAAAATTAATTCTAAAGGACTAATTTAAAATGCAAAGTAAAGTTGTAGAACGCAAAGCAAACCCTGAGTTGAGTGAAAGTGGGGTTTCTTCTGAGAAAGAATTTATCAATAAAATATTAGATAAAAGGAAAGAAGGCCTTAAAATCCGGCGGGAAAACCTGGTCAGTCTTGGTGATTTCGCCATTGACCAGGTTCGCTGGTATACCTGGTTTCAAACCTCGCATGAAGACGAACAAATTTGTACATTACGTCTTTACGAAACTTCTCTAATGGGCGCTTGTTATCATCGACTTGCTAGGAATCCCAATGATGAATTAACTATAAAGATTCTCGACTATCCTGAAGTAAAGTGGGACGGGGAAGGTATTTTAAAAACGGGGTGCATAAATCCTAATAGATGGATTGATATGTATTTTATATCGGCAATTGTGCGTGACAGGCCAAGTTTAGACGCATTGGCGAACTTTCCGATTTCTTTGATGAGACAGAGCTCTAC
>NZ_JAWOUB010000234.1:0-843 GCF_033339195.1 Vibrio sp. 811 | reverse complement strand
CGGTACGAATCACATCCTGATACCAGTAGAAGCTCTTTTTGCGTTTACGTTCTAAAGTGCCTTGTCCATCATCGTGACGATCAACGTAGATATATCCGTAACGCTTGCTCATTTCTGCCGTTGAGTTGGCTACTAAATCAATCGGCCCCCAACTGGTGAAACCCATTAATTCCACGCCATCAAGAATGGCTTCGTGCGCTTGCACTAGGTGATCGTTGAGGTAGGCTATGCGGTAGTCATCTTGAATTTCGCCATTTTCGTCAAATTCATCTCTCGCTCCCAAACCATTTTCCACGATAAAGAGCGGCTTTTGGTAGCGATCGTGCAAGAAGTTCAGCAAAATACGCAGACCTTTGGGATCGATCAACCAGCCCCATTGGCTCTTTTCCAAATATGGGTTCGGCACGCTCTCAACAATATTGCCGACTTCCTTTTGTTTCGGATCCGCGCTCGCACAGCCACTGGCGTAGTAGCTAAAGGAGATAAAGTCGACACTGGCCGAGGCGATGTCTTCTAAATCGCCGTCTTCCATCTGGATCTCGATGCCATTTTCACGGAAATAGCGCTTCATATAACCAGGATACTGACCACGAGTTTGCACGTCACCGAAGAACAACCACTTGTTGTTTTCATGCATGGCGGCTAACACATCATCAGGGTTACAAGTGTATGGGTAGTTCATGGCACCCAGTAACATGTTGCCGATTTTGCCATTCGGTACAATTTTCTGGCACAGCTTCACTGCTTTAGCATTCGCCACCAATTGATGGTGAATCGCTTGGTAAATCTGTTGCTCTGTTGCGTCTTCTGGCAAACCAACCCCAGTAAATGGTGCATGCAGAG
>NZ_JAWOUB010000233.1:0-843 GCF_033339195.1 Vibrio sp. 811 | reverse complement strand
ATGTCGATGTGGATCATGTGGGAAGTAGGAGCCCTGTTTGAAAACATGGGTACTGTCGTGGATGGCATGAAAACACTGTCCAAACCTATCGATATCCAAGACAAACCGAATGCGAAAGACTTGGTCGTATCTCAAGGTGGCATCCAGTTCGATAACGTCAGCTTTCATTACGGTGAAAACAAAGGCGTCATCAACCATCTGAATCTCGACATCAAACCTGGAGAAAAGGTCGGCTTGGTTGGGCGCTCTGGCGCAGGCAAATCCACGTTGGTGAACTTGCTGTTACGCTTCCATGATGTGGAAGAAGGCAGCATTAAGATTGACGGTCAAAACATTGCTGACGTCACGCAAGATTCGTTGCGCTCGAAAATTGGTATGGTGACACAGGATACGTCTCTTTTGCACCGTTCAATAAGAGATAACATCTTGTACGGCAACCCAACCGCCTCAGAAGAGGAACTGCTTAAAGCGACGAAACAAGCGCACGCTCACGAGTTCATCGAAACACTGACAGACCCATTTGGCAATGTCGGCTACGATGCGCAAGTTGGCGAACGAGGCGTGAAGTTGTCTGGTGGTCAGCGTCAGCGTATCGCTATTTCTCGTGTGTTATTGAAAGACGCGCCGCTGTTGGTGCTGGATGAAGCAACTTCAGCTCTGGACTCAGAAGTCGAAGCGGCTATCCAAGAAAGCTTGAACGAGCTCATGCAAGGCAAAACCGTAATTGCAATAGCACACCGATTGTCGACCATCGCCCAGATGGATCGCTTAATCGTTCTCGACAAAGGTAACGTCGTAGAGCAAGGCTCGCACCAAGAGCTGATCGCTCATAACGGCATCTAC
>NZ_JAWOUB010000232.1:0-844 GCF_033339195.1 Vibrio sp. 811 | reverse complement strand
GGTATCTAGCGTGGTTAACAGCGCGCCTTTAATGAGTATCAAAATGATGTCGAGTGGCGCTATGATGCCTGAACACATGACAGAAATGGCAAGCGCGAACGATCACTGTGGCTCCCCGAGCATGAGCATGGAGATGGCCTCATCGTTGAGCTCCGACTCTACAGAAATGACCATGAGCTGTGTTGATGGCTCCGGCATGATCCACAATTGCTGCACAGCATCTTGTTCATTCGTTGTCGTCCCGTTACCAGCCCCTGTCAGCCAGCTATCCCCACTGGCTTATCGCGCATCCATTGCCTCAGAAATCACCGCACCAGTGGTACAAGTCACCCATGATTTGTATCGGCCTCCGATAGTTTAATCCATACAAAGCATTCGACCCTGCATCCCTTTGCAGGCAGTTTCTTTGCGCCCAACTGATAGCGTGCTCACCTCAGCTATTCGCTCGTAACTCCATTTGTTACCTGCTATTTGGCGATAAAAAAGCACGTCATCCGTTTGGCAAACACCAACGCTCTCCCGCTCGGTTCAATCGTTCCCGAAACGCAAAAGAGCTTGGTATCAATTTGGATGTAAATTATGGAATTCAACCCAAATCGCTTAGTGGCACCAGTATGCTCACTGGCTCTGGTTGCCCTACCGGCTTTCAATGTGGTGGCGCAATCGCCAACCAATACGAAAGCACAACAAGAAGCGCAAGCTCAATCAATCCAAGCCCAATCAACCAATGAGCTAGCAAACCTCATTAGCGTTGCATTGAGCAACGATGGCAACCGCAAGCAGTTCTATGCTCAATCGGAAGCGATGCGTGAAACAGGCGTAGCCAGCGCAACCTTGATGGACC
>NZ_JAWOUB010000231.1:0-846 GCF_033339195.1 Vibrio sp. 811 | reverse complement strand
TGAACGTGCCGGGTTATGAAGTTACGTACTGGCATGATGGTCAGCCACTGTTTGAATCAAAAGTTGTGGTTGGTCGAGCTTCAAGAAAAACCCCAATCATGACGGGAACGCTAGATTCGGTGATCTTAAATCCTACTTGGAATGTGCCTTGGAAAATCATGGTGAAAGACATTATTCCAAAAGTGAAACGCAATCCGATGTATTTAATGGAACATAACATTCAAATCATCCGTTCTTGGACGTCGCGTGAAATCATCGATCCAACCACGATCAACTGGGCAACAGTTAATCCAAGAACGTTCCCGGACCGCGTGCGTCAGGCGTCTGGTTCGCACAATGCGTTGGGTTTGTACAAATTCAACATGCCGAACCCACAAGCCATATATCTACACGACACGCCGAGTAAAAACTTGTTCCAACAAGATAGAAGGGCGTTTAGCTCGGGTTGTGTTCGAGTAGAAAACGCCGATCAACTTGCAGAGCTTCTGTTCAAAACTCAAGGTTTGGAAGAGCGTTTAGAGAAAAAGCGGGAAAGCGCTCGTTCATCAACGACTTCGGTGCCACTAGGGGAACGTATTCCGGTACACATCATCTACCAAACAGCTTGGTTGGAAGAAGGTACGCTGTATTACCGAGATGACATCTACAAATACGACCATCAAGGCTAAGCCTGCCATGGCTCGTAAATTTAAGAAAATTTACAATTCTAAAAAATCGTTTTCTGTTCAATAAGTAAACAAAAATTTTAGCGCGACTTCGATATTCCGGACCAATTTATGCATTTGACGAGATAAATTGGTTTCGGTATCGTCCGCTTTCTTTGTTTAGTAATTGAGCAGTGTTTTT
>NZ_JAWOUB010000230.1:0-848 GCF_033339195.1 Vibrio sp. 811 | reverse complement strand
TCTCCAGTGAAAAAAGACGACGCCATTATTGGCTACCGAGTTTCTCCGGGGCGTGATGCGGCGTTATTTAATGATGTGGGTCTAGAACCTGGTGATATTGCGGTGCAACTTAATGGGATCGATTTAAGTGATCCGTCTTCTTCAGTACAACTGATGCAAGTGATGAGCGATCCGCAAGAACTGAATTTGACTGTTGAGCGAGATGGTCAGCAGTACGACATCTATATCCAATTGTAATACTTAGGCAACCAGCGTAAGTTCAGGGAGACATACGTGAAACATTGGTTTAGCAAAAGTGCTTGGTTACTGGCAGGGAGTCTACTCTGCGTTCCAGGCGCGATGGCAAATGAATTTAGTGCGAGTTTCAAAGGCACTGACATTCAAGAATTCATCAACATTGTTGGTCGTAACTTAGAAAAGACCATCATCGTTGACCCTTCGGTGCGCGGTAAAATCGACGTTCGCAGCTACGACGTGTTAAACGAAGAGCAATATTACAGCTTCTTCCTTAACGTGTTGGAAGTGTACGGCTATGCAGTCGTAGAAATGGACAACGGCGTACTCAAAGTCATCAAAGCAAAAGACTCTAAGACCTCTGCAATCCCTGTTATGGGTGATGGCAGCGCAAAAGGCGATAGCGTCATCACTCGCGTGGTTGCTGTTCGAAATGTCTCTGTTCGTGAATTGTCACCGCTATTGCGCCAGCTGATTGATAACGCCGGGGCGGGTAACGTAGTTCATTACGATCCAGCTAATATCATCCTGATCACCGGTCGTGCAGCGGTAGTAAACCGTCTAGCAGAAATCATCAAACGCGTTGACCAAGCTGGTGACAAAGAGATCGAGCT
>NZ_JAWOUB010000229.1:0-849 GCF_033339195.1 Vibrio sp. 811 | reverse complement strand
CACTCCAAGATTCATTCATGTAGAACACCGTGGTTAAGCGGCGGTTTTCATTCCCTTTAAAGCAATCAAGGTGTTTTTGGTAAAAGTCGCCTTTTTCGTACTTAGCAAAGTGCGCTTCATACTCAAACAAACCCAAGAAGAAATGGCGGTTCACCTCTTGTCGAATCTCTTCCATTTTGCTCAAATAATTCGCGATTGGCTGACCCATAGCTGGTTTTAACCATTGAATTTTGTCACTGCGAATTGATTCAATTCGGGTCACATCATCATTTCGACCAATGCGTGCTTTCTTCCAATTATCCGGTATGCAATCACGTAATTGGGTTACTTCGTCTTCTGAAAGGAAGTCATCCCAAATGTAGTAACCATCCGTTGCTAACGCATCGATCAGCTTGTTCATTTATTTTATTCACTCGTGTGGATTGGGCGGTTTATATAAAAAATTCAATCCAATGCAACAAATGCAACTTTTTGTCGAAACGACAAATTCTGAATCAGCAAATAAAATTGAAAGAAAAGCACACAAAAAAGCCGCTCTCTTGAGCGGCTAAATTAGCAAGTTATTGGGCACCATAAACCACGGTTGGTTGATGCATCGGTCTGATTCGCTGGATAGTTCGGCGCTGTTTGTTCTTTAGTTGGATGTGACACAGTTCCAACACCAAACCAAACGCCATCGCAAAGTACACATACCCTTTATTGATATGGATTGCGAAGCCTTCGGCCATCAGCAAGCCACCCAGCAATACTAGGAACAGTAGCGCTAAGGTTTTGAAACCAGGGTAACGGGTAACTAGGTTATTGATCTTCTCAGCAGTCATGACCAATGCAGAAGCAATAATTGCAGCA
>NZ_JAWOUB010000228.1:0-852 GCF_033339195.1 Vibrio sp. 811 | reverse complement strand
GTCCCTAGCACTCCTCCCGTAGGCGCAGCATGCCCTAGTAGTGGCGACAATTGAAGAATGATAAGTATGACACCAATACCCGACATAAAGCCGGAGATCACGCTGTAAGGCATCAAGGTGACGTATTTACCCATCTTCAGCGTTCCAAGCAAGATCTGAAATGCACCCGCCATCATGACAACAGTAAACGTCATCGCCATACCTGTTTCAGGGTACTTCGCCATCATACTGGTCAATACGGCTGTCATGATCACCGTCATCGGCCCCGTGGGTTCTGAGATAAGTGTATTTGAGCCACCAAATAAGGAGGCAAACAAGCCCACCATTATGGCGCCCCAAAGGCCAGCTTCTGCACCCGCCCCCGAAGCAACCCCGAACGCCAACGCCAAAGGGAGAGAAATAATGGCCGTGGTCACCCCGCCAAATATATCCCCTTTGAAATTGATATCTTTAAAACGACTACCGAACACCGTTTAGCTCCCTGCATTAATTTCAAAATTAAATAAGTAAAATGTCATTACTTTAACGAGGAATGTGAAAAATTAAACCATAAATAAATTATGGCTTAATTCGTTATCTAATAAGCAGTCTGAATTGTACGAATTTATTTCCAAGAACACGTCAGATGAGTCCTGTCTGACGCATATTTAACGGGATCGAAATTGTAACATTGTGTATAGTTACAACACTGATCGCTTGATATGTTTCAATTGCGATGAGTGCTTTTGTCATTTAAGGGAAGTAGTTTGCAAGATGCCGGAAATTAAACAGTTATTTGAGAATAATTCAAAATGGTCGGAAGAAATCAAATCTGATCGTCCTGAATATTTCGCTAAGCTCGCCGAAGGCCAA
>NZ_JAWOUB010000227.1:0-856 GCF_033339195.1 Vibrio sp. 811 | reverse complement strand
CATATGACGAGCTACGCGCACGTTACGGCAAGATTTCTCTGGGGATTGAGATCCGTGAAGAAGCAGCGCAACAACACCGTTCAGAAGGACGTAATGTCATTTCAGGGGATGCTACCGACCCAGATTTTTGGGAACGAATCCTAGATACTGGTCACGTAAAGTTAGTTTTATTGGCAATGCCACACCATCAAGGTAATCAAACGGCACTAGAACAGCTTCAGCGTAGAAACTACAAAGGGCAAATTGCCGCTATTGCAGAATATCCAGACCAACTAGAAGGTTTGTTGGAAAGTGGTGTGGACGCTGCCTTTAATATATACAGCGAAGCAGGTAGTGGTTTTGCGCGACACGTGTGCAAACAACTAGAACCTCAGTTCACTTCGATAAAATAACCATAAAAATACGCAACAACGCTACTACCAATTAAAAGCCTTTCTATCAATAGAGAGGCTTTTTTGTTTGATTTTCATACCAAACCTTAATCCCATTCATCAAAACAACAAATAAATTAAATATTATTTAATCAACAAGGCTTTTTATCATTTTTTTAATCACAAAACGTTGCTTTTTTTACTCAGAATGGCAAATTGAATCCATACCGATTAGAAATTGTTTAGTTTAGAAAGGATGTTGTATGTGTTCAGTATTTGGGATTTTAGACATTAAAAGTGATGCAGCGGCACTGCGTCCTATCGCGTTAGAAATGTCGAAAAAGCTTCGTCACCGTGGCCCTGACTGGTCTGGTATCTACTCTTCAGAAAGAGCAATCCTAGCTCATGAGCGCTTGGCTATCGTTGGTCTAAATAGCGGTGCTCAACCACTATACAGCCCTGATAAAAAACTAATCCTTGCCGTT
>NZ_JAWOUB010000226.1:0-856 GCF_033339195.1 Vibrio sp. 811 | reverse complement strand
CGATGGAATTTTCGGAGCGTTTCGCCAAAGAAATTCGCTTGTTTGGCAGTTTGTTCGTGTTGATGCTGGTGGCCATTTTGCTACTGAGCTACTACTTGCAACGCATTCGTCGCAGCGAGACAGCTGCTCGTGAAAGCCAGGCGATTTTAGAGTCCATTTTTGACCAAAGTATGCAGTACATGGGGATTTTGGATAAACATGGTTTGCTTAAATCTGGCAACGATCGTCTGCAATCTTTGCTCTATCATCAGGAATTACGCTTAGATAAGCCACTTTGGTTACATCAAAACTGGAGTGAGCAAGCACGCCACGCGATCGCCGATTATTTTGACGCACCGCAGCAACAAGTTTCGACATTTGAAGCCGAAATCTGGAGCAAAGAGCACGGCTCTATGGTACTCGAAATTTCCTTAAAGCCGTTCTCCCAGCAGGTAGGCAAACAAAAGCAGTATCTGTTTGAGGCGCGTGATATCACCAGCCGTAAGTTGATGGAAGATAAGCTCTATCAGCGTGAGTCGAGCTTGCGTAATTACTACGAGCAGCAGCCCGTGATGATGGTGACGCTCGACAGTCACAACCGCATCCAAGAAGTGAACCGATTCGCGCAACTGTTATTGGGCTACGAGCCGATTGAGATGCTCGGCCATCGCCTGCGAGAGTTCTATCTTGATGACAAAGCACTGTTCCCACGCCAGGTGTTGTTGCAACCGAGTCATCAAGTTCATGATGTGTGGCGACGTGAAATCGAGTATCGCCATGCTGACGGGCACAGTGTTTGGGTACGTGAAAACATTCGACCGCTCAACGATTCCGATCAGCTGCTGATTGTGGGTGAGGACATTTCAGAGACCAAACT
>NZ_JAWOUB010000225.1:0-857 GCF_033339195.1 Vibrio sp. 811 | reverse complement strand
AGCAGTTCAATGAACGCGGATTGTCGCTGCTCAAGATTCTTTCGAAGTTTTCTAAGGTGATTATCATAGCTGTCATTTTGCAAATAATGCGCGATACCTTGTTGGATAGGCGCACTACCTGACAAAGTCGAGATAAGTTGCAGTTTTTGCAGATGCTCATTAAAGCGCTTGTTGACCACCCACCCCAGCCGATAACCCGGGCAAAGACTTTTTGAAAATGATCCGCAATGCAACACGCGATCTTGGGTATCAAAAGTTCTCAGCGAACTTGGTTTCTTGTTAGAAAAATAGAGCTCTGAATACACATCGTCTTCAATCAAATACACATCGTGTTTATCAGCAAGCTCGACGATGCGCTGCTTCTGCTCATCGTTTAATGACATTCCGGTTGGGTTGTGGAAATTCGTCATCAACCAACACGCGCGAACATCATGGTCAGTAAAAGCCGCTTCAATTTGTTGCAATGAGTGCCCGGTGCGCGGGTCTACTGAGATTTCTATCGCCTTTAAGCCCAAACGTTCTATCGCTTGAAGCGCTCCGTAAAATGTTGGCGATTCAACCACGATAGTATCTCCCGGTTGTGTCACGGCCTGAAGGCTCAAATTCAACGCTTCTAACGCCCCTGAAGTAATGACAATGTCATCATGGGTTAACACCATACCTTGTTGAATGTAACGTTGAGCAATCAAACGACGCAGTGATTCAGAGCCTGGCGGTAAGTTATCCAATAGCGTCTCTGGTCCCATCTTCCTACCAGAACTGGCCAGATTGCGATTCAACGCATCCAATGGAAACAACGCAGGATCTGGAAAGGCAGATCCGAACTTCATCGCATCCGGTGACGCTTGATTTTTGAG
>NZ_JAWOUB010000224.1:0-858 GCF_033339195.1 Vibrio sp. 811 | reverse complement strand
CAACAGGCCCAAATAGCGCTTTTGTGGGGTCTAGGCGTTCGGCCATGCCAACCAGTTCGTATTCGGTCATGTGGTTGTAGGTTCGATTTTGTTTCACATCAGCCCGCCCTGACCACTTGGCAATTTCCAGGTTTGACAGTCCACCACGCTGGGCAATGGTGTTGAGCAGGTGTCGAGCCTGATGCGAGGTCAATTTGACCCGTTCTCCGTTTTCAGTACGGTAACCATGGCGATCAAAGATACTGGCATGTTTTCCATCCAGAGCCTCACGAGGAGCCAGATCATGGTTGAAGAAGTTAGTGGTTGGCTTATGTAATTCAACCGGAAGGCATCCCCGATATCCGTGGAACTGATTTGCATTCAGTGCAAACAAGGCGTCGCTGTACCTAATCCCCCTCTCTTTATCAAACCACGGGAAGCCTTCTGGCAAACGCGCCATAGTGTGTTGCCACAGGCTATTTAGCGTATGCACACCATTTTTTGGGGCTAACCCTCGACTATAAAGAGAGTTATGGCATTGCTTTCTGGATTCACAGACAAGGCCGAGTGCCATACAGGCCTGCTCCATAGTCAACAGCTCATCATCAGCGACATCAGGGCAGTTAGCATGGCGGTAAAATTTATCCGGGTGTTTCTCTATCCCCTTGGCCAGTTGTCGGGCATTTTCAGATAGCATTTTAGCTCTGGCGACGGCGGTTTTAGCGACGCCGACCATCACGGTTGGAATCCATTTGATGTCGCCTTCATAGCCTTTCCCCGCAAAAAAACGCCAGCCGTAGCGTTCTATCCCTTCACGATCCGTTTCAAATACCTCGCAATCCGCAGGCAGTGCTAACACCTCCGAAATGCGTGACGGTG
>NZ_JAWOUB010000223.1:0-858 GCF_033339195.1 Vibrio sp. 811 | reverse complement strand
CTGACTTCATAAATTTTCTGCTTTCGTTATTGGTTGTCGATGGATAAACAAAAAGCTCTGAAAAAAATCGCCAAGTGTTTGGAACTGGGTAACTCCGCCAACGTGAATGAGGCGGCTAACGCCATCAAGATGGCGCATCGCCTTATGCTCAAATATGGTTTGGACAAAGACGATATTGAGTTTATCAAAATGGGAAAAACTCAATCTTCTCATTTGTTGCCGTCCAACATCAGTTCTACCCTATTGCGCGTGATTCGTGGCATTAACACTAAGTTTGGTGTTGAAGCCGTCTTGTTGAATCACAAAGGGCTTAAACGCGTTGAGTTTATTGGTGAAGCCGATCGCGCGATCTTTGCTGCCTTTGCTTTCGACATCATCTATCGAGAATTGAATGAAAGCACCGGCCAGTTCCGTAATAGCTTTGCAGGTTCTGGTACGTCTTCAATGGAAGTGACTCGTCGCGTTAACTCTTTTGTTTCTGGCTGGGTAGAAGGCGCACTTGAAAAGCTACCTGTGATCTCACCAGATGAAGAGTCTGCAAACAAAATCAATGATTACATTGATAAAGAGTTTCAGAACATCGACCGTGAAACGTTCAAAAAACAATTAAGAGAAGCCATGAAGAATCTGACTGAAGACTACGAAGTCGGATTAAAGAAAGGCAGAAAAGTCTCTGTAAACCGTGGTGTCGGTGGAGAACAAGCCAGAAAAATGTTGGGCAACACCTCTAAATAAGCGCAACATACTCAACTAGATACGTAAAAGTGGGTTGATATTGAGCGTTATAAGAAAATTCTTACACAGCTTTCTATCAATCTTACTTTCGCATAACAAATATCAATATCTACTGATTCATAA
>NZ_JAWOUB010000222.1:0-859 GCF_033339195.1 Vibrio sp. 811 | reverse complement strand
GATTTCTGGCGTCGCTTTCGTTTGGTTAAGCGACACTTGGCTCACCACTGCCATTTCGATACAAGTCGCGGTGATGGCACTGCAAATCCAAGCCGGGTTCTTTCGCCCAGCAAGTTGGGCGGTCAAAATCGTGATGGGTATTTTGGTGGTTCGTCTCACGTTGCTGCCATTTATTCCACAATGGCAGCCGGTTGAGAGTGGGCATTGGGCTTGGGTCATTCTTAGTTACGTGCCGTCATTGGCTATCTTAACCTATGCCCGAGGCGTGCTAGCGAAACAAGATTCCGACCTGACCAACTGGTTCGAAGGGGCGTTTTTGCATGTGTTCTTAATGGCGTTGTTCACCCAAACCAACTACTGGTTAACGGGACAATACGGCTATTTGGGGCACATCGATTTCACAAGTGCCGTGGTCTTTGCCAATCAAGCACTGGTTATGGGCTTGGTTTACAGTTATCGCAGCCAATTTGCTCAACAGCTCACCCTTGTTTATCAAGCCTACAGCTACTTATTGTGGGGCGTATTCGCGCTATTGACGGTATGGCTGAACAGCGTTGAATCGCCACTCATCACCAACAACGTATCGGCACAAGCCATGCCTGTGTTCAACATGCTGAGTTTAGGTTGGCTACTACCAGAGTGCATTCTCATTGCTGCGGTCGTTAAACGCTGGAATACGCTGCGTGTACACCGATTAGCGGTCGCATGTCTTGGCTTTGCATTAGCAGCCATTTGGCTAGGGATGTCAATTCGACAGTTCTGGCAAACCACGTCAATGACGCTGTTTCAACCGACCAGTATGGCAGAGTTGTTTAGCTACTCAGTGGCAGGATTAATGGTTGGTGGCGCTTTAACTTGG
>NZ_JAWOUB010000221.1:0-861 GCF_033339195.1 Vibrio sp. 811 | reverse complement strand
AAACAGAATGAGTCTTCGCGTTAATTACTGTATTTATTACTTACTGTATTCGTCCCAGCCTCGTTGCCATTCCATACCGAACTTTTGCGCTTGCTCAGTCCCCTCCCAGACACCCTCATAATATTGGCCAGATAGACCCATTTGATAAGCAAAGTCTGGATTGCAATATTCAGCGACACCTTCCAAATAGCCACGGTCATAATCACCAGGGTTAGCAGTGCCTAACGTTTTCAGCTCTTTTACACTACGAGAAGTGTGCCCTGCGATGCCATCTTGATAACCAATCTGATACCAATCACCCGATTTGGCGAGATCTTCCGTGGTTGCAGCACACCCAGCCAATAATACCAGCGCCAACCCCAACGTCACTTTTTTCATAACTCTTCCTTAACTGATTGTTTTCAAAACAAGCTTATCACTAATTCTCAGAATCTGCCGCTCAACACCCAGATTTCGCCACTCACGCTGCCGTTAAACCACTTAATGATGAAACGCGCCACTCACTAGCATCACAAACCACTCAATCGGTATATCGACCACTCGCTACTCTATTCGACCACTCATCTACTAACCGAATGCATTTAACACAAGTGCCGCATAACATGCACCCTGAGATTAAAAAATTACCCTACCCAACCAAGGACAATTGCTATGATGTGGTTTCTAACTTGTGTCGCTGCCCTCATCGGCGGATACTTCATCTACGGCGCTTTCGTTGAGAAAATTTTCGGCATCAATGAGAAACGCCAAACCCCTGCACACACCAAAACGGATGGTGTTGACTTTGTTCCAATGTCAACAAAGAAGGTTTACCTAGTTCAGCTACTTAACATCGCTGGTGTAGGTCCTATCTTTGGCCCA
>NZ_JAWOUB010000220.1:0-861 GCF_033339195.1 Vibrio sp. 811 | reverse complement strand
CGATGAGTTTATTGTTGAAGTCGGCAGCTTGTTATCCAATTTAGTGCAGCGTTACCCTGATGTGGTGTTCTCGCGTTATTACGATGCCGATTTTGCACTGTTCTTACCTCATCAAAGCGCCAAAGATGTTGCCAACTTGGCCTCACAATGTATTCGTCAACTAGAGAAACTTACGCCGCCAGATCCGCTCGACCCCGACAACTGGTGCCATATTGGTATCACTATGTACAAAGAGGGAGAGCGACACAGCCAAATTATTGATGAGGCGGAAACAGCACTCAGAAGTGCGCAGCTACAAAACAACAATAACTGGAGCCGGTGTAAGAAATGGAACCACGATGAAGAAGCGCGTGGAAGTGTGAGATGGCGTACGTTATTTGATACGGCACTTACATCAGAAAATGTGATACTCTACGCACAATCGGTTCACTCAATAAGTGATGCGACGCATAAAAAAGCCTTACACGAAGAGTTAACATGTCGAATTCGGGATCCTGAAAATGGCATTGTTAAAGCGTCCCGATTTATCTCTGCTATCAGACAAGTGGGCTATGAAGCTCAAATGGATAGAGCTGTACTTCATAAATTCTTAAAAGACTTTAAAGAGAATTTTGACAGCTCTAAAAATTATGCTCTAAATCTAAATGTGACGCCTTTTTCGAGTCGCGAATACTTCAAGTGGTTTCGTGATGAACTCTTACAGTTGTCACGCGAGCAGAGAAAGTGTCTCAATTTTGAGTTTGTGGAAGCACAATTTGTAAGACACTTAGACTTTATGCGACCAGTCGCTAAAATGCTGGCCGGTTTGGGATGCCATCTCATGGTGGGGCAAGCGGGACGAACCATCGTCAGCACTCACTA
>NZ_JAWOUB010000219.1:0-863 GCF_033339195.1 Vibrio sp. 811 | reverse complement strand
CGCGCCTTTACTGGCAAATCCATAACCTTGGCCATCAAGATGTTCGTTACCTTGACGGGGGCTTGAACGCTTGGATGGGCGCTGGCTACCCAACTGGCTCTGCAAACCAAAGCGTTGCAGCGGTTGAATACAACGCACCTAACACACGACAAGATAACAATGCCCTAGCAACGCTAGACATGGTTATCGCAGCGCAAAACAACCCTGATTGGGTGATCCTAGATACTCGCGGCAACGACGAGTTCAACGGGGAAGTTGCGGTTTCTGGCGCATACGGTCCGGGCACTATCCCAAGCAGTGTTCACATTAACTGGACCAAAGCGTTGAACGAAGACACAACGCTGAAATCAGCAGAAGAACTGCAAGCCCTTTATGGCGACATCATCAAAGGTAAGAAAGTTATCGCTTACTGCCAGTCTGGTGTTCGCTCTGCCCACACCACCATGATTCTTACTGAAGTACTAGGTGCAGAAGGCGTTTACAACTACGACGGCTCATGGATCGAGTACAGCCATGCTCACTACGAGCAGAAGAATCCTGAAGTGAACGTTATCAACGGCAAGAGCTAATCAACACGGAAACCGCAGTTAATGAACAATGTAATTTTTAGCCAAAAGCTATACGACACCGCGCAAATGATTGTCGATGGCTGTATGGGTGATGCCGATCCGGCATGTCAAACCGCATGTCCAATGCACACTGACGTAAAACAGTACGTTCGCATGGCTGGTGAAGGGAATTTCCAAGGCGCTTTGGATCTGATCCGCAGCAAATTGTTCCTTCCTCAAACTCTTGGTCGTATTTGTGCCCACCCTTGTGAAGCGTCTTGTCGTCGTAACACAGAGTTCGGTCAACCAATCAGA
>NZ_JAWOUB010000218.1:0-864 GCF_033339195.1 Vibrio sp. 811 | reverse complement strand
GTACCTGCGTTACAGATAACACCCGCTGCAAACTCTTTCGAGTAACCGTTTTTGATCATCCCCGCAATGACGATACTACCGATAGCGACCACAGTTGCTGGTGAAGAGCCGGACAGTGCTGCAAACATCATACATGCCACAACGGAAGCCATGGCGAGACCACCACGGAACCAACCGACGATGGCAATCGCAAATCGGATGATTCGCTTTGCAACGCCACCTGTCGACATAAAACTTGAGGCCAAAATGAAGAAAGGTATCGCCAACAATGTATAGTGACCAGCAAAGGCGTTAAACAGCGTTTGAGCAACTGACGCCAAAGAAGCATCGGAATGCAGCATTAAGAAAAGAACACTGGAAAGACCCAGAGAAATTGCGATTGGCACACCAATGAGCATGAAGCCAATCACCATTAAAAACAGTAGTAAAATATCCATGGCTTAGCGCTCCTTGTGCTCAGAATCGTTCGAGGAACGAGGAGTCATGGCATCGCCAGCTTCACTCATTTCTTCTTTTAAGGCTTCCAGTTCTTCCTCAGCTTCATGCCCTGCAATCAAGCGATCCAGCTTGCCTGTAGCGATCTGCCAAGTGACTTGTAAAAAACGGAAAGTGAGCATCGCCATACCAAGCGGCAAAGCGAAATAAGGAATAAAGCGTGGCAGTTTTTCGTAGCGCTCGCCTTCATTAAGCCAATCCGCTAAGAACTGTAAAAATTCAGGCATTGGGATATCGTCGGTTTCATACCATGCGCGCTCTGTCGCAAAGGGATACCAATAATTCCAAGCACCAATCAAAAGCAGAATCGAAAAGGTTAGGCAGCAGGCCGCTGCGACTAGCGCAAGGAGTTTACGGCGCCCTTCAGGT
>NZ_JAWOUB010000217.1:0-865 GCF_033339195.1 Vibrio sp. 811 | reverse complement strand
CGTTGTATCTTGAGAACCTACGGTTGTCATCTTAGGCTCACAGTAAGTGCCCGGACGAACACCTGCTACACCACATGCTTTACCAACCATTTTCTGTGCAAGCGTGTAACCCTTGCCAGAATCAGCGACTTCACCAGGTTTACGGAATACATCAGAAGACTCAAGACCTAGAGCTTGGCGCGCTTTATCTGTTAAACCACGACCGATGATCAGTGGGATACGACCGCCAGCACGTACTTCATCAAGCAGCACGTCTGTTTTTAGAGAAAACTCAGCGAGCACTTCACCTGTTTCGTGGTTACATACTTTGCCTTCGTATGGGTAAACGTCGATAACGTCGCCCATATTCAACTTCGTTACATCAACTTCGATAGGCAGCGCGCCCGCATCTTCCATTGTGTTGAGGAAGATAGGTGCAATTTTACCGCCAAGCACGTAACCACCAGCGCGTTTGTTAGGTACGTAAGGGATATCATCGCCCATGAACCATAGCACTGAGTTAGTTGCAGATTTACGAGAAGAACCAGTACCAACAACATCACCAACGTACACTAGCTGGTGACCTTTTGATTTTAGCTCTTCGATTTGTTTGATTGGACCGATGGTGCCTGGCTGGTCAGGGTTAATACCCTCACGTTCGTTTTTCAGCATCGCAAGCGCGTGTACTGGAATATCAGGGCGAGACCATGCATCAGGAGCTGGAGAAAGATCGTCCGTGTTCGTTTCACCTGTCACTTTAAAGACAGTCAGCGTGATTTTTTCTTCAAGCTTAGGCTTAGATAGGAACCATTCAGCATCCGCCCAAGATTGAAGCACTTTTTGTGCATGAGCATTGCCTGCTTTCGCTTTCTCTTCTACGTCATAG
>NZ_JAWOUB010000216.1:0-865 GCF_033339195.1 Vibrio sp. 811 | reverse complement strand
AAAATCAATTCAAGACTAACCCATTTATACTCGAACGAAAATAGCAAACGTTTGCCATTTTCGTTCGAACTATAATATGGATTTAAAACGAATGTAAATACGACTATTCAATTAATAATGTTGTATAGATCATGATTCTGGCCATGAGATATGCTTATCATTCAGCTTTAACTTGGTTTCTTTTACGATATTCAAGCGGAGAACAATCATTTTCTCGTTTGAATATCTGCCTGAAAAACTGTGTATCAACATAACCAGATCGACTTGCAACTTCATCAATTGACAACTTTGTTGACCTCAACAGTTCTTTTGCAAAAGATAAACGCCCTAACTGAATAAACTTTAGCGGACTGATGGATGTCGCCTCTTTAAATCGGCGTTTTAACTGCCGTTCTGATAAGCAAGCTTCATTCGCTAAATCACTGATAGAGACGATGTCTAGATCCGTGGTGAGAATCCATTTTTGGATTTTTAGAATCAGCTCATCTCTGTGTTGCATGTAACGGAAAACATCACAGTATGAATGAGAGTTTCCACTGCTCTCTATTGTACTTAAAAACTGGTTACCAAGGTTTCGAGTGTGCTTTCCAAAATACTCTTCTACTATTTCCAGCATCACACTTGAGTGAGAGTAAGGTCCAGACGAAAGATAGACGTTTCCGTCAATGAGTGCTTTCTGCTCAGTCATGAGCGTTATCTCAGGGAACAGTTCGCCAAAGAGGTGGGCGAAGTAAGAATGCATTACAGCTTTGTTTTGCTGCAAAAGACCGGCTTTCGCGACGACAAAAATACCGGTGTCAATTGCAACTATTTTGCTGCCTTTTAGGTGTAACTCTCTGATCCAATCGAACAATGCAGGATCGAT
>NZ_JAWOUB010000215.1:0-867 GCF_033339195.1 Vibrio sp. 811 | reverse complement strand
ATCAGACGTTCACCATCGCGACCACGGACTACGCTATGCAAACCATTCTGCCGTTTGCTTTACCGCGCATTTATCAAGAAGCGCCGAATGTGTCGTTTAACTTTTTGCCTTTGCAGCATGACCGTTTATCCGATCAGTTGACTTATGAAGGGGCCGATCTCGCCATTTGTCGCCCAACTGGCCCCGTAGAGCCGCTGCGTAGCGAGATTCTTGGTCGCGTTGGCGTGTTGTGTTTACTGTCCAAACAGCATCCTTTGGCGAATCAAGAGATGAGTTTGGACGACTATTTGAGCCACCCTCACGCGATGATTGCCATCAGTGACGGAGTGAAAGCGTTGATTGAGCAAGCTTTAATCGACAAGCCGCAACGCAAAATGGTGCTGCGTGCGTACCATTTAGAAGCTGCGCTGGCGATTGTGGATACACTACCTATCATCATTACCGTTCCGGCAGATTTGGCGTATCTGGTTGCTGAGCGCTATGACCTAGTCGTAAAACCGTTGCCATTCCAATTTACGCCTTTTGATTATTCGATGATTTGGCATGCGCGCTGTGAGCATTCTCCTGCTCAAGAATGGCTGCGCTCCGTTGTGCGTGAAGAGTGCAGCAGGCTGATTGCAAAGCGAATCGAAGACATGGGATTGAACTGATAACAAAAGAGCCAGCAACGCTGGCTCTATTTACGTGAAGTGCTGACTTGTAGCTTGATAACGATAGCTTTATAGCTACAGCTTGATAACAATGCGACCGGTTACTTGGCCGTTGGTAATATCTTCGGCGTATTTTGGCGCTTCAGCGAGCCCTACTTCAGTACACGCTTGCTCGAAGTAGCTGTCTGGTAGTAGCTCAACCAGTTTTTCCCACGCT
>NZ_JAWOUB010000214.1:0-867 GCF_033339195.1 Vibrio sp. 811 | reverse complement strand
TCACAACGGAAATTGGCGATACAGGTTCCGAAAGCATCGAAGATGTGGTTACTGACATGGTTGCTTCAAACATCATGGCGATCTTTGAGCAAAACCCTGAGCTTCACTCAAGCGTACGTTTTAAACTGCTTAAAGAAGCAGATGCCGTTGTAGAAGACCTTGGTGAAGTGCTAGCGGGCGTGTGGAGCAAGAAAGCAACGAACGAACAGATTGCTTTTCTAGATGAATACATTGCGTTAGTGAAAAACCTATTTGATACCGCAGTCGCCACTTACGACTAATGTTCAAATGCCGAGTATGCCCCCTAATATTCAGCTAAACACTATTCCAACAATAAGAAGGGTTACAAGGTAACTCTTCTTACTTGCCAAAACTTGGACGCCCAGTAAGGGTTGTCTATTCTAGAAATAATTACCCCTTTAGACGTTGATGCGTGCATAAACTGCTTGTTCCCCAAGTAGATTCCAACGTGGTAGGTGCTTCGTCGAGTTTTAAAAAACACCAAATCTCCTTGTTTGGCATCCGTCCAACTCAGCTCAACGCCTTGTGTGGATTGCTGCTTTGTCGTCCTTGGTAGGGCGAGTTGATACGCTTCGATAAAGGCTCTTTGAACGAAAGCCGAACAGTCGATTCCAGATTTTTGTGTTCCACCAAGTCGATAGGGCGTGCCGTGCCACTCGTTGTAAAACTGAAACAAGTCAGGGTTATTAGACAATAACTGATTGGTGGGTACAGTTACTTCAACCTGTTCACTCGGCTCTGGGCCAGACGAACAAGCTGAAAGTAGAGCACTGATTATCAAAGGAAAATATATACGACGCAAATCTTCACCTGTCATCTGTATGACTCATAACTGAAATATTAATG
>NZ_JAWOUB010000213.1:0-867 GCF_033339195.1 Vibrio sp. 811 | reverse complement strand
TAACGCTACTTTGCGCTCGCTTGTCTTATTTTTCACGCCAGTACGGCTGAGTCTCTACGCTGATTGCTCTTGTTTGATCCATTGCATGAAGAATCGAACGCTCTTGGCGGTGCAGCCAACGCTCTAGCTGTTCTTTCTCTTCATTTTCCAGCATATCGACCAAAGGCAATAGATGGTTCAGCATCAACAGATCATCAATGCCATGCACTAAGTCAGCCCAAGGAAGACGGAAGCTATTACGCTCGTCGAAGTTGTACAAGCTCGCAAAACCAATTCCAGTGTAAAGGTTACGCAGCAGACGGTAACGCTGATCCACATACTCTTGCGCAGACAAATCACGCTCTGCAGGGAAAGCTTCCATCAGCTCAGCCCAAGTGCGATCCAATTGCGTCACAGAAAACGGCATGATGTTGCTTGCCATCTTCTCGCGCGCTTTCTCATCCAAGAATGGCTGCCAGCCACGTGCTAAGATCCAGCGGCTAAGATCCAGCAGTAATCCTGTGTAACGCGCCGAACTCAACAATGTCAGCATCTCTTCACGACTTGGCAACTCTTCCAACTGTTGAGTCAACTCAGAGACAAGGAACTTACGCGCGTCAAGTTTGCGCAATACGTTACCTTTATCATCAAGCAACTCTTCAAGGTGAGCATGTTCATCAAGCCAAACGAGCTCTTCTTCTAACCACTTCAATTCTTGACGCAAGATAGCGCTCGCACGACGAGGCACTACGCCACCAAAAATGGTCAATGTTTGGCGAATAAAACGAATGGCGTTACTGATTTCACGCAGCGCTTCCACACGGTCGCGCTCTGAGTAAATTTGTTCGCGGTAATGCCAGTCCGATAAAGCATGTTCAAGTGACTTGA
>NZ_JAWOUB010000212.1:0-869 GCF_033339195.1 Vibrio sp. 811 | reverse complement strand
TGACTTTATTGATCCAGAGGCGTGGCAAAACTTTTACTCAGGTCAACAGCAAGTGATTTTAGGTCGAGGAGTTGCAAATGAGTTGAAGGTGCAAGTCGGTGACTACGTCACGTTGATGATTCCTCAAACGGGTGGCACAAATAAAGTTCAAGCGCCGAAACGTGTGCGCGTCAAAGTGGCGGGCTTTTTGACGTTGAACGGCCAAATTGATCATTCATTGGCTTTAGTTCCGCTGGCGGATGCGCAGCAATACGCTCGTTTAGGAGACGGCGTAACTGGAATTTCTCTAAAAACCGATGATGTTCTTGATGCGCCTTCGATCGTTCGAGAAGTCGGCAACCTTGTGAATGTTTACGTATATTTGAAGAGTTGGCAGCAGCAGTTTGGCTTTCTCTACCGTGACATTCAGTTGGTACGCACGATCATGTATTTGGTCATGGTATTAGTGATTGGTGTGGCGTGTTTCAATATCGTCTCGACATTGATGATGGCGGTGAAGGACCGCGCAGCAGAGATCGCAATTTTGCGTACGATGGGGGCAAAAGATGGTCTGATTAAACGTATTTTCGTTTGGCAGGGCGTCTTCTCTGGAGTGTTTGGTAGCCTTGTTGGTAGCCTTGTTGGTGTGTTGGTTGCGTTGAATTTAACTCCAATCATTAAGGGGCTTGAAGGCTTAATAGGACACCAGTTTTTATCGGGTGACATCTACTTTGTGGACTTTCTTCCATCGCAGTTGCATTGGCCTGACGTCGCATTGGTGTCGACCACCGCTATCGTATTAAGCCTATTGGCTACTTGGTACCCAGCTTCTCGCGCAGCGAAACTGAACCCTGCCGCGGTTTTGAGTGCTAAGTAGCGAAGGAAGGAAA
>NZ_JAWOUB010000211.1:0-869 GCF_033339195.1 Vibrio sp. 811 | reverse complement strand
AAACAAAAAGTCTGGAACAAAATTGTCTCAGAAGCCCGTGAAATGTCAGAGCAAGAGCCTATGTTGGCGAGCTTTTACCACGCTACCATCATCAAGCATGAAAGTTTGTGTGCGGCACTGAGTTACATTTTGGCCAACAAATTAAACACGGCGTCGATGCCAGCAATGGCCGTTCGTGAAGTGGTCGAAGAGGCATTTGCCGCAGACCCTACCATCACGGATTTTGCTGCGTGTGACATTTGTGCGACGGTCAACCGCGACCCTGCTGTTTCCATGTACTCAATGCCATTATTGTATTTGAAAGGTTACCACGCGCTGCAAGGCTATCGCGTGGCAAACTGGTTGTGGAAACAAGGCCGTCATGCCCTTGCGACGTATTTGCAAAACCAAATTTCTGTGGCGTGTCAGGTAGACATTCACCCAGCAGCACGTATTGGTAGCGGCATCATGCTCGACCATGCGACGGGCATCGTGATCGGTGAAACAGCGGTGGTTGATAACGATGTGTCGATCCTACAAGACGTCACCCTAGGTGGTACAGGTAAAGAGTGCGGCGATCGTCACCCGAAAATCCGTGAAGGCGTGATGATTGGTGCAGGTGCCAAAATTCTTGGTAATATCGAAGTGGGCGAAGGGGCGAAAATCGGCTCTTGCTCCGTAGTCTTGCAAGCGGTGCCACCGCACACAACCGTGGCGGGCGTACCCGCGAAAATCGTCGGTCGACCAAAAACAGACAAACCGTCTCTCGATATGGACCAAGGCTTTAACGGTAAATCACAAAGCTTTATCCATGGAGATGGCATTTAACCGTCTTCTGATCCTTTGACAATAATGTGGTAGGTAACTCTCAAGTGCGAAAACAAAATCAC
>NZ_JAWOUB010000210.1:0-870 GCF_033339195.1 Vibrio sp. 811 | reverse complement strand
AAACAAATTGCACCGAGTATGTTAACTCTGCCAGTGTCACTAACGGTTGCGGAGGGCAAGTAAATGATCAAGAAATGGCTATCGGTTGCTCTTATCTCAACCGCGGCGATGATGCCTCACACAACGTTCGCGAGCGATACGTTGTTGCAAAAAGCGCAGCAAGAAAATCGTCAGCAACAAACGCACAATGCGTCACGTGAATCGGGTTTCAAGAAAACCGAACAAGAGCTGCAAGCAATTAAAAACAAGCTCGTTGCTGAACGTGCAGCCCTTCAAGCCGAAGCTGATACATTAAGCGTCACGTTTAGTGAAAATGAAGCGGAACTGGCTCAGCTAGAAGAAAAATTGCGTTTAGAAACGGGCAGCCTAGGCGAACTATTTGGTGTTGTTCGTCAAAACGCGAAAGAGCTTGAGTCAGAACTGAAACACGCAGTGACAGGCGTAGATGCCAACTCATATCAAAAAGACATTGAAGCTATTGTCGCGGCGAAGTCTCTACCGACGTTGAAGCAATTGCAAGCGATGTGGCGCAGTATGGAAGAGCAAGTTACCGCAAGTGGCGAACTGGCGAAGGTCTCTTTCACTTTGCTCGATGGAGAAGGTAAAGAACAGACAGTCAACGGTGTTCGTCTTGGCGCAATGGCACTACTTGATGACAATGGCTATGTGAAATGGAACGGCCAGCGCGGTGACGCAGTGAACTATTTGCGTCAGCCAGAAAATGGTCCGACAGCGAGCGCATTCACCAACGGCGAATTGGATTCGTTAGTCATTGATCCATCGCGTGGCATTCTTTTAGAACAACTAGCGAACTCGCCAACGCTGAAAGATCGTCTAAATGCGGGTGGCGTAGTTGGCCAGATCATCCTT
>NZ_JAWOUB010000209.1:0-871 GCF_033339195.1 Vibrio sp. 811 | reverse complement strand
TGGTGAGGGAGATTCGAAAAAAGCGCTTTATCAAAAACTAATCAACCTCGGATATAACTGCGTAATATAGTGAATTAGATAATCATTTAATTTCGAGGCAACATAATATATCGCAAACATAGTTTGTCGAATTCATTGATATAGTTACGTCAAGATTCAAAAACAAGCCATAAGTAAGGACTCAGGTTCAAGAAAATTCTCAAAGTTACAAGCATGTTCTGGATTAAGGGATATAATTTCTATACGAATTAAATTATAATCGCCGACTTGTAAGCAATTGGCTAGCCGAAAACAACTTATTCCATTCCTATGACAGACAGTATGAGCGACACGCTTCAAGAACGAGAAGCAACTGAATTAGCTAAGAATAATTCTATCAGCATAACATCAACATTGGACGAGTTATCAGCAAGCGAAACCGATGCTTGTATCTATATCTACTGTCCAAAAGAAGACGAAACAAAGATTGCTCAGGTACTTAAGAGACATCCTGAGATTAACGCTCAAGTTAATAACTATGCCCTTAGGGATTTCAAGAGTAAAACGCTTTGCCACTTCAAAAGCTCACACCTAAACCCTGAGCAGCAAGCGTTTCTTGTAGCTGCGACAGAACTAGGGGCTTGGGTTGAGCCTCTAGTGAGCTACTTTGATCGTTCACTTGGCTACACTGAAACTGAGCTCTTGCATAGCGGCTACTTCTTACACCAAAAAGCTTTTTCTATCCTCTCTAATCGTAAGAACAGCGGGCAAATGCGCTTCATCGATCTCTTGTTTGTTTTTATGCTGTCATGGGTTGCTATCCCAGTAGGGCTTATTACGGCACTGCTCATTAAGCTTGAGTCACCAGGCCCAGTATTCTTTAAACAGCGTC
>NZ_JAWOUB010000208.1:0-872 GCF_033339195.1 Vibrio sp. 811 | reverse complement strand
TTAACGTCGACGAATTCTTGGCATCGGTTGGATGTTTGGTCGAGTCTGAGGTCTCTGAATATTTGGCTTGGTAATCGGACGCGGCACGTTATGCGCGGGTAATGGCTGTGTCTTCAATGTTGATTCTGGCAACGTCGTTTGTTTTGGTAATGTTTTTGTTTCTACACGCTGGGGACGCTCGTGCCATTTTGCTTGAATCGCTTGTTTTTGTTCATCCGGCAACGTCTGCCAGTGGTTATCCAGTTGTCGCTTCATGTTATCGAAGTTGGCGTTCATATCGCCATCTTTCCAATCTTCAACTTTGTCTTTGATTGACTGTTGTTGATCGTCGTCGAGACTATTCCACCATGCCTCGAGCTTTTCTCGATGGTCATGTCCGTCGTCACAGCAACCCGGATAATAGTAAATCCAATAGTCATCGTGACCATACCACCAAGGGTCGTAATACCCACTCGAATAATAGACAGATGAAGAACCAGTTGAAGGAGACGAGCATCCCACCAGCACTGTACCGCACAACAATACCAACAAACCCGCTTCTAGCTTCTTCATACTGACTTTCCTCTTACTCTACATTGTATACTTACATCAGCTTTTTCGCTTTGTTGATGGACTCGATGATCGTCATTCTGTCTAAATTAGGGTCATTGGAATCTAGGAGTAGCACCCAAGTATCGATGGCTTCCTGAAAGCGGAAAGAAATGAAGTGATCGTTCGCTATCAACGACAATGCGGCTTCATTATAAGGTTCAAGTTGCAACGCCTGTTCTAATAGTAAACTGACTTCATCAGTCATCGCTTGTTTATGCAGGTAGTATAATGTTGTCGCCTTAGCGGCAAGTTGCGTCGCGGTTACGTTGTCAGTGAGTTGG
>NZ_JAWOUB010000207.1:0-872 GCF_033339195.1 Vibrio sp. 811 | reverse complement strand
CCAGCTCACATTCAAAGTCTGTTAATTGCTCTTCTATATAGTGGAAGATTTTTTTGGTTTGCCCTTCACGAGAAGAGAATAGAAATAATGCTTTTCCCACGATTTCCCCTTAACTACGCCAAAACGTCGGCGTGAGTAGAATAAGTAAGGTAAATATTTCCAGACGACCAAATAGCATGGAGACGATCAGCACCCATTTCGCTTTGTCGTTTACATCACCAAAGTGAAGTGCGACTTCGCCCAATCCAGGACCAAGGTTGTTGAGTGTCGCTGCTACGGCAGAGAATGCACTTAACTCGTCCATGCCTGTTGCAATCAAACCCAACATACATACCACAAACACTAACGCGTATGCTGAGAAGAATCCCCATACAGCATCGACCACACGTTGCGGTAGCGCACTACCTCCGACTTTGATGGTGTAAACCGCACGAGGGTGAACCAAACGTTTAAGTTCACGCGCACCTTGTAAGGTAAGAAGCAGAATGCGGATCACTTTCATACCACCACCGGTCGAACCTGCGCATCCTCCTATAAAAGAGGAGAACAGTAACAGTACTGGCAAGAACAATGGCCAATCTGCAAAACCGGTTGTGGTGAAACCTGCGGTTGTCGAGATTGAGACAGTTTGGAACAATGCTTGGTCAAACGCATCATAAGGTGATGTGTAAGAGTGGTGCTTCAATAGTAGTAAGAAGCAAACCAAAAACAGTAACACCTGAATAAAGATGAATGCGCGGAACTCTGGGTCTTTCCAATAATACTTAGGATGAACCCCACCAGAGGCAAATGCCGCAAAGTGCAGAGTGAAGTTACAAGCAGAGATCAGCAAGAACACCACGGTAATCAGGTTAATCGCGTAACTGTCGAAG
>NZ_JAWOUB010000206.1:0-872 GCF_033339195.1 Vibrio sp. 811 | reverse complement strand
CACCGGGTTGGGCGCGATTTACGTGAACACCACCAGTATTGTTGATTACCGCTTGGTAACAGAGCATATGGCGCAAGAGTTCCAAAGTTTAGGTGGTCATATTAGCTTGAGAACCAAGGTGGTTGCCGCCGATGAGAAAGATGAAGAAGTACAACTGACTTGCGTTTCCGATGGGCAATCTATGCAGTTGAACTGCAAGTTTCTAGTCACTTGCAGTGGATTGATGGCCGATCGGATGACAAAAATGATGGGCATTCCGACCGATTTTCAAATCGTGCCTTATCGCGGTGAATACTACCGATTAGACAGTAAGCATAACCAAGTGGTGAATCACTTAATCTACCCAATTCCAGATCCAGATTTGCCATTTTTGGGGGTGCACTTGACTCGTATGATTGATGGTTCTGTGACGGTTGGTCCAAATGCCGTTCAGGGTTGGAAGCGAGAAGGGTATGGAAAAGTGAACTTTAACCTGCAAGATACACTGCAAATGCTGAGTTTTTCTGGCTTTTGGAAAGTCACACAAAAGCACTTAAAAACGGGCTTGGAAGAGTTTAAAAACTCGTGGTGGAAGCCTGGGTATTTGAAACTGGTCAATAAATATTGTCCGAGTATTCGTGTTGAGGATCTCCAGCCTTACCCTGCAGGGATTCGCGCGCAAGCGGTGTTGTCGGACGGCACTCTAGTGCACGATTTCCTATTTGCAGAGAGCGCAAGAAGCCTTCACGTGTGTAATGCGCCTTCCCCAGCGGCCACATCTGCCATGCCTATCGGAGAGTACATTTGCGATAAGGTCGATGAGAAAGTGGTAGCTAAAGTCGTCTAGTCAGACATAAAGAGCCAGTTTGAACACTGGCTCTTCCATTTCATCA
>NZ_JAWOUB010000205.1:0-873 GCF_033339195.1 Vibrio sp. 811 | reverse complement strand
CTGTTATAAGGGTGATTCGAACAAATTACACTTGTAACAAAGTGATAACAAATGTATAAAAATAAATACACAGCATCAGTTCAGCAGCCGGAGTACGTATGATCCAACCTTCTTTTGCATCCAATGCCGAAAAAGCACTACTTTCCGAGCGTATTAACAAGCTTGCAAAAGCGTTAACTGATGGCGTTTATGAACGCGAACACACCATCAAACTCTGTCTCCTTGCCGCTTTGGCTGGGGAGAGCGTCTTTCTTTTAGGTCCTCCAGGTATTGCAAAGAGTCTTATTGCAAAGCGTCTTATCCAAGCTTTTGATAACAGCAGTTACTTTGAATACTTGATGACTCGATTCTCGACACCAGAAGAAGTGTTTGGTCCTTTGAGTATTCAAGAGTTGAAGGACAACGGCCGTTATGTCCGACTCACCAAAGGTTACCTACCTACAGCGCAAGTCGTTTTCCTTGATGAGATTTGGAAAGCGGGCCCTGCGATTCTGAACACTCTGTTGACCGTCGTGAACGAAAAAACATTCAAAAATGGCAGTGACATTGAACGTGTTCCAATGCGTTTGTTGGTTTCTGCTTCCAACGAATTACCAGATGAAGACAGCGGCCTAGACGCACTGTACGACCGAATGCTCGTACGTGTGTTCGTAAACCGAATTCAAAATAAGCAAAACTTCAAATCCATGCTGACCGTTGGCACATCGCAAGAAGCGCAAATTCCGGAAGGTTTGACGATTACCGATGAAGAGTATCACCAGTGGCAGCAACAACTCGACAAACTGACACTCACCGACAATGCATTTGAAAAGCTGTTCCAGCTAAAAACGATGTTGGAAACCAAAGTGGAAGCGCAATTTGGCGACGCAGCAC
>NZ_JAWOUB010000204.1:0-873 GCF_033339195.1 Vibrio sp. 811 | reverse complement strand
AGGGTTTCCCACAACATACTTCACCTCCAAACCAAATACTGTATATAAAAACAGTATTGTTTATAATTTCCTCCTAGTCAATATTTGTGCTCCTTCGTTTACGGGGATTACATCAACCCTAAGCCTGTGTAGTGCTCAGGATATTTATGGATGATTTGTTTTAGATAATTTTGATGCTCACGCAGCGCATTGACACATTCTCTGGACAACAATCCTTGATACACCCATTTCTCCAACTCCAGCAAGGCGTAAGGTATCGACCAAGCTTGGCGATATGGGTGGTGAGTCGTAAGCACATCGAATGCGTTAGCCACAGCAACGATTTGCGCTGCAATTGGGATCGCCTCTTTCTTCAAACCGTACGGATAACCAGAACCATTAAGGTTTTCGTATTGGTACGTAATCATCTGCAAAAACAGCGTCACGCTTGGGTGAACTGGATTACCAATACGCGCCACTATATCGTCTGCAGATTCGATACACTGCTCGATATGTTGAAGAAGAATCGCCTCCTGCTCTCTCGTGTAACGTGTTCTACTACAGGCTATTTCTATCGGCAGTTGAATATCGCTCAATGCATGAAACTGCGCAAACGTACCAATATGCTCAACCGTTTCGTCATTAAACTGATGATGATCCGCGAGTTGTGTGGCGATTAACTGGCTGTAATATTTCATCCGTTTAGTATGGGCATAATATTCTGGCGAATAACTCGGCATCATACCCTGCATTCGATCGGCAAGCGTTTCGATGGCATGGACGACATGATCCTCAGACTCAACAGCAAATTGAACCATCTCAAAATAAGGCTTAAGTCCATTCAATGCTTCAAGCTTAAAAGCTTGGGGCTGGGCAGAATTTAAAAAGACAAAT
>NZ_JAWOUB010000203.1:0-876 GCF_033339195.1 Vibrio sp. 811 | reverse complement strand
AAATATCCACACCTTCACAAACAGAAGCGGTTGCAACGCGTTGCTGCGGTGGAGCATCAAAAATCACGTCGCCATTGCGCATGATCTGGATAATGTTGGTGTGACCGCCACTGATCGTGACCGAAACAACATCGTCACCAGAAGTGAGCGTTACGCTGCAATAAATGAATTCTTGCGTATCCATGCGCGCTACAGTTACCCGCTCTTCATCTATCAATTGTTGCGCAGCAGCGACATCCTGCTCATTAATCCGAGCCAACACTTCCAGTTCTGCTGTTGGGTCACCAGCTAATGCACCAACTGAGGCGGCAATTTTGAGGCCTATCTTGCCCGTTCCGGGTACGAAAACACCCATCGAGTTTTTAAATAGGTTGTCTGAAACACGCACCTCTATCGCATCAATATCGGATGTGCCTAACTCTTTTCTAGCAACTGCTGCCGCGTACGCAGCAGCAATGGGTTCTGTACATCCTAATGCAGGTTTCACAACTTGCTTGATGATTTGGATATATTGTGTCCATTGCTGGTTCATGCTCTGTTCTCCGTATTACTTTTTATGAGCAATCGCTTCGACTTCAATTAACACGCCAAGAGGCAAATCTTTCACTGCGAAGCAACTGCGTGCCGGACAATCTTGTTGGAAAAACTCTGCGTAGACCTTGTTAAACTCGGCAAAGTCATTAATATTCGATAGGTAACACGTTGTTTTTAAAACAGTATCGACACTGCCACCACCAGCCTCTAAAACGTGTTTCAAGTTAGTAAGAGATTGATGACTTTGTGCACTGATGCCGCCTTCAACTACTTTTCCTGTTGCCTTATCAACGGGTAATTGACCAGATGTAAAAATCAAATCGCCATAGCTAGTGCCATGTG
>NZ_JAWOUB010000202.1:0-876 GCF_033339195.1 Vibrio sp. 811 | reverse complement strand
CGCTTTCTCTCCGCCACGAATACATTTGATCACGACCCACAAGAAAATCAGTTGCGACAAACCAAAGGCAAAACCGCCGATGGATACGATTTGGTTCACATCCGCAAATTGAATCGCGTAATCAGGGATTCTTCGCGGCATGCCCGCCAAACCTAAAAAATGCATCGGGAAGAAAAGGACATTGACGGAAATGACTGAGCACCAGAAATGCCACAAACTCAACTTGTGGTCGTACATATTCCCCGTCCATTTCGGCAACCAATAATACGACGCCGCCATGATTGAGAAGACCGCGCCAGACACCAAGACATAATGGAAGTGCGCAACCACAAAATAGGTATCGTGGTACTGGAAATCCGCAGGCACAATAGCAAGCATCAAACCCGAGAATCCGCCAATAGTGAACAGAACAATAAACGCAATCGCAAACAACATTGGCGTTTCAAAGGTCAGTGCGCCACGCCACATGGTTGCGACCCAGTTAAACACTTTTACTCCGGTCGGTACCGCAATCAACATGGTGCAGTACATAAAGAACAGTTCTGCAAACACGGGCATGCCTGTCGTGAACATGTGGTGTGCCCACACAAGGAAAGAAAGAAGCGCGATACTGCATGTTGCGTACACCATAGAGTGATAGCCAAACAGCTTTTTGCCACTAAATGCAGGAAGAATGGCAGAGATGATCCCGAACGACGGCAAAATCATTATGTACACTTCTGGGTGACCAAAGAACCAGAAAATGTGTTGGAACATCACAGGATCGCCACCGCCCGCAGCATCAAAGAAGCTGGTACCAAAGTACTTATCGGTCAGTACCATCGTCACCGCACCCGCCAACACTGGCATGACGGCAATAAGTAAGAACGCAGTGAT
>NZ_JAWOUB010000201.1:0-877 GCF_033339195.1 Vibrio sp. 811 | reverse complement strand
CGATTTGCTTGGTGCCTTCAGCAATAACATTGCCCGCAACTCTTGTTGCAAGCGAGGCAAATTTGCTGAATCTAGAAATACGGTGTGTTGGTAGGTTTCTTTCCTTTCCCGACATAACTCTCTCCTATTGCTCATGGTTTGTTATACGGGAAATTGAAGCCTTTGGATACAAAGTTACGAGCACCGCTGGCAGGACCAGCGGTGATTTAGGAGATTGGATGAAAGTTGCTATTGAGAGCGTTAGCAAAAGTGAGAGCGTTAGCAACAGGAGCTCTTAGCTGAGTTTCTCCGAAGCGTACCAGCGGTTAGGATAGGCGTTGCTGTAATCGGGTTCTTCGATGCCTTCATACAAATCCGAACATGGTTCAAGAGGCCCCACGACGGTTCGATATGGCAGTACCCCCGCCCAAACCGGAATATCCATATCTTGAGCGTCGTCGTTGACACCAAAACGACTGATTTTTACCGATGCTTCCTCTAAAGAAATACGCAGAAGCATGGTGGCGCTGAGCTCTTTCTCGTTACTCAAACGGACATGCTCTGTTCTTCCCGGCGCGATTTGTTCGAGAAAGTGATTCAGTAAACGATCTTTTTCCTGATTGTCTTCAACAGTTTCAAACTGACCAAACACAACCGCACTGCGATAATGCGCGCTGTGGTGAAATGCGGAACGCGCCAATACCCAACCATCAAACAAGGTGAAGGTGAGACATGTCGGTTGGCCTTGTTTGAGGGAGCGTAACAGTCGGCTGTTATTTGCGCCGTGGATGTATACAAAATCATCGACGCGCCAAGCTAACATAGGGATAACCACTGGCCCTGACTCGTTGGTGATTGCAATATGGGCAATTAGGCTTTCATCAATAATCGTGTGCAG
>NZ_JAWOUB010000200.1:0-877 GCF_033339195.1 Vibrio sp. 811 | reverse complement strand
CTATGACACAAAGAAACGCAGTTTCTACCAGCGCTTTTGGATTCATACAGCGCGATATCTGCGCACTTATAGCTTCGAGTTCGATCGGCAGTGAGGTCACTATAACCCGCACTGACGGTAACGGTCATATTGCTTCGCAGCTGAACCGCGACTCGCAAACGATTGAGCACCACTTCGGCCTCTTTAACTGTGGTATGAGGCATGATCACCGCAAACTCCTCACCACCGACACGAGAAACAAAATCCGTAGTGCGCACTTCACGTAGTAACGTTTCTGCGACGCTACAAATGACTTTATCCCCTTCATCGTGACCGCGTTCATCGTTAATGCGCTTAAAGTGGTCAATATCAAACAAAGCCAAACACGTCGTCGGTGTATCAGGATAACGTTCTACAATATTCGCGTAGTGGGTTAATTGTTCTTCAAACTTTCTGCGGTTCCACAGTCCAGTCAAACCGTCTTTCTCACTTAAGTTGCGCAGCTGCTCTTCCAACGCTTTACGTTCAGAAATATCCACCAGCGAAGTGATGTAATAGCTGATTTTACCGGACTTTGTTAAGTTCGCTTGGATACGCATGATCGCCGTAAACACATGATTCAATTGGGTACGGCAGCGTACTTCGCCTTCCCAAACATTCTCGCGCCCTAACTTATTCCAAATGTTTAGCGTCTCTTCGAGGTCTTCAGGAAGCAAAATCAGGCTGTGGGCATTCGAGCCTTTCACTTGTTCGGTAGAATAACCCATCATGTTTTCAAACTCTTGGTTGACCATGATGATGCGGAGTGACGCGTCAGAAATCATGACGGCGGTCATACCATCGAGTGCGGCACGGGCTAACTTCGATTCCACACTATGACGACGGTAATGCAGCGCCA
>NZ_JAWOUB010000199.1:0-879 GCF_033339195.1 Vibrio sp. 811 | reverse complement strand
CAGAATCAGTAGTAGTCGGTAGATTGAACGACCTTTCAACGCTTCCCACTGAACAACGCTTGCTAACACTAAGCCGATAACCAATGTGCAGACTACGGTTAGCGCAGAGAAAACAATAGTCCAGATAAAGATGCTGATGAACGGTTCTTTGATGCCATCATCTTTCCACACACGTTCAAAGTTGTGCGTACCGATGTTCACCACGAAACCTGGAGACACTGTGCTGCCAACAAACTGACCGTTTTCATCCACTGGTTGGTAGTAACCCACTTCCATATTTGGACGCAGTGTTTCTTGGGTACGGTTGTTGTAAAGGGTTTCGCCGTCATCTTGCAACGTGTAGAGCGGAACCACTGCTGCGAACTTACGCAAGCCGCTCATACGGATATCGTCACCGTTCGGAAGATGCAGGTCAACGCTACTTAGCGCAGTGCGGTTCTTCACGATGGTTTTGATTGGCTCTTTATCGCCTGCCGCCTCTGTAATAGGCGCAAGGTCTAAGTCTGTCTCTGAGAAGCCTTGAAGTTGGAAAACAGGAGTTGCTAGTAGCTCGCCATCTTTCTCAACCACAATTTGGTGGCCCTGCTCGGTGTTGTACAAAGTGAATGGATAGCTATCACCACTTTGGTAAGTTCTGTCTAACAGGACGCTCTGAGCACGATCAAATGAGAGTTGGTTTTTCGCGCTGTAGTTAGTAAACGCCAAACCGATGGTATATGCCAAAGGGAAAAGGATGAACAAAATCATCCCTGCAATACCAGGGTAAATGTAACGGTGTGCGTACGTCTTTTTACTACCGAAAATGAACAACGCTAAAGCGGTAAGAATGAGCGTAAGTAGTGCAAACGCAATCTCACCGCGAGAATACATAAGGATTGT
>NZ_JAWOUB010000198.1:0-879 GCF_033339195.1 Vibrio sp. 811 | reverse complement strand
GCCACCTTGATCATAACCAACATAACCTGGAGGAGCACCAATTAAGCGGCTCACAGAGTGACGCTCACCATACTCAGACATATCAAAACGAAGCAGTTCAATACCAAGCAGTTTCGATAGCTGAACAGTTACCTCGGTTTTACCCACACCAGTAGGCCCTGCAAACAAGAACGAACCCACAGGCTTGTTATCTACGCCCAAACCAGCACGAGACAGTTTGATAGCCTCCGAAAGCGCATCAATAGCGTTGTCTTGACCAAAGACTAGCATCTTCATTTTGCCATCAAGATTCTTCAAGATGTCTTTGTCAGATGAAGACACCGACTTCTCTGGAATTCGAGCCATTTTTGCAACCATGGCTTCAATATCAGCCACGCCAACCGTCTTCTTACGACGACTTGCTGGAGCTAATCGACTACGAGCACCGGCTTCATCAATAACGTCAATTGCTTTGTCAGGTAGATGACGTTCGTTGATGTACTTCGCAGACAGCTCTACGGCTGCACGCAGTGCTTTGTTGGTGTAACGCACTTCGTGGTGAGCTTCGTACTTTGGTTTCAAGCCCATCAGGATCTTGGTTGTATCGTCCAGAGATGGTTCGACAACGTCGATTTTTTGGAAGCGACGAGATAGCGCACGCTCTTTTTCGAAAATATTGCTGTACTCTTGGTAGGTAGTTGAACCAATACAGCGCAACTTACCGCTACTTAGTAGAGGTTTAATCAAGTTTGCCGCATCGACTTGACCACCAGACGCTGCACCAGCACCGATAATAGTATGGATCTCATCAATGAACAGGATGGCATCTTCTTCTTTTTCAAGCTGCTTCAAAATCGATTTGAAACGTTTCTCGAAATCACCACGATACTTAGTGCCTGC
>NZ_JAWOUB010000197.1:0-879 GCF_033339195.1 Vibrio sp. 811 | reverse complement strand
GCGTAGACAACAACAAAGGCACCATCAACGGTGTCACTGCCGTCATGCCTGGCCGTTGGGGTAGCCACGTGGGAGTCATGGATCTGGTCATCGAGCAAAAAGACGGCCAATGGCAAGTAGTGGAAGGACAATCTGAAGCTCGACCAATTTTCGACAAAGCGACTAAGAAATCGCTTGCAGAAGCAGACCAAGGCATCATTAAAGCACTCGAAGACGATCACAAAGGCACTCGCGAATTCGTTAACCAACCAATTGGTAAAGCGAATGACGTGATGTACAGCTTCTTGGCTTTGGTGCAAGACGACCCAACAATCCAAATCGTTAACCTTGCACAAAAAGACTACGTTGAACGTTTCATTCAAGGCGATCCAGACCTAGCTGACATTCCAGTTTTGAGCGCGGCAGCGCCTTTTAAAGTGGGCGGACGTAAAGATGATCCGAACGGCTTCACTGAGGTAGAATCTGGCCAACTGACTTTCCGCAACGCCGCCGACTTGTACCTATACCCAAATACGCTCGTCGCAATGAAGGTGAAAGGCAAAGAAGTACATGAATGGCTAGAGTGCAGCGCGGGCCAATTCAAGCATATTGATGTCAATACGACTCAGCCACAATCGTTAATTGATTGGGATAACTTCCGTACGTACAACTTTGACGTGATTGATGGTGTGGAATACCAAATCGACATCACTCAACCACCGAAGTACGACGCGAGTTGTAAAGTCATTAATCCGGACTCCCAGCGTATCGTGAATCTAACTTTCAATGGCAAACCAGTTGATCCGAAACAAGATCCCATCATTGCGACTACCAATTACCGCGCATACAGCAATCCCTCCCCTGGCACTGGTCCGAACTTCATTGCATTTGACTCTCCAG
>NZ_JAWOUB010000196.1:0-879 GCF_033339195.1 Vibrio sp. 811 | reverse complement strand
TTTAAGATCAATGACAACATTTGGGGGTTGAGCTTAGCGCCGGTTCGCAACAGCGAAGGAGATCGTCCTTCGAACGGCTGGATGCTTTGGGGACGCAATCTGTCTGAGCGTTTCCCTGGCGACTTTAAAGCGATGATGTCTGCCAGCAATACGCTCGTGACCAAGTCGTTTAATCCTGTCGATCATGCCAAAACTAAAAGCATCGATAAAACCTCAGAGTCCATCATCAAATGGACCCCAATCAGCGATCTCGCGGGTGAGCCGATTGCGTGGTTGAAAACACAAACCAAACGCGAACACTATTCAAAAGGTAATACGCTCTTTATTTACCTCTTTGCGACGGTTGGGGTGGTAGCGTCAGTCATTGCTACCAGCACGTTTTTCATCTTCAAAAGAAAGGTGGCAACACGCTTTAGCCACTTTGCAGAAGGCATTAACGAAATCGCCTCCCAATATCAGCTTGAAGGATTGCAGTCCGTAAAGTTCGATGAGTTAGAACTCGCGACAAAGCTTGTGCAAAAGCTCTCTGAAAACACGTCTATGACTCAGTTACAACTGAAAGACTCCATGGAGAAATTCGGCGCACTTTACCACAGCTCATCGTTAGGCATGCTGATCGTTATTGAACGTGAAATCGTCGACGCCAACCATCGAGCGCTTGAACTACTGAGTTATAAAAAATCCGACCTTCTTGAGCAGCCATTAGACACGCTCTGCCCTACGACTGCTGATGAGTGTCGTGTTGATGCAATGTATCGAGAGCTTCAACATGGCCGCAATCAGTTTGAAGCACAGATGCTAGACAGCCACGGCGAAACCATCGATTGTTTAATAGAAGTAACACTGATTCAGCACAACGGGCACACCGCCTTGATGCTG
>NZ_JAWOUB010000195.1:0-881 GCF_033339195.1 Vibrio sp. 811 | reverse complement strand
AATAAAGTTGATAACGGCTGATATTTTTTTCGGCATGTGCTGACGACTCGGGTACACCGCATAAAATGGCATCGACTGGCTCGCTTTCCAGTCTGGCAATAGTTGAATCAACTTACCCGTTCTGAACTCATCACCAAGCAAGTACGTTGCGAGATACGCAATCCCCCATCCAGCAATCGCGGCGTCACGTACGGCTTCTGCTAAATCGACAGAGTAGTTGCCGGAGACTTTGACGTTGAGCTCTTGTTGTCCCTTGGTAAATGCCCATCCTGTGTAATCACGCTCCCAACTGCGATAGATCAAGCAGTTGTGCAAAGACAAGTCGTTCGGCTCAGTCGGAGTATCATACTTAAGCAAATAATCCGGCGATGCTGCCACCACAAACTGGCAGTCCGTCAAACGCTGCGCAATGTAGCCCTCTGGTAGGTGCTCATTGTTTGTTACCCACAGATCGAGCCCTTCCGCCAGCATATCGACCTTGTAGTCAAACAAATGCACTTCCACTTGAAGCTGTGGATACAACTCACGCAGCTCTTGAATCGCAGGAATGATGTGCAGCGTTCCAAATGATTGAGATAACCCGAGGCGAACCAGCCCAGCCACTTCATCCCTTTGGCTTTCCATTTCTAACGTCGCACTACTCACCGCCTGCACCACTTGTTCACAATGATGATAAAACGTTTTTCCCGCTTCGGTAGGCGTAAAACTACGCGTGGTGCGTTGAACAAGCTTGATACCAAGAGATTCCTCTAACTGACTAAGCTGTTTGCTGACGTGAGATACTGACACTCCAAGGCTTTTCGCCGCCGCAGTAAAGTTTTTATGTTTGATCAATGCAGAAAAGATCACCATTTGCGCAGCACGTTCAGATAACACGCAGT
>NZ_JAWOUB010000194.1:0-884 GCF_033339195.1 Vibrio sp. 811 | reverse complement strand
TTCCGATCTCACTAATCAGGCACAGAGCATGGCACGTATCTTTCAACCTAAAAAGAAAACGCAATTAAACACTCGTCACCAAGCGGTACAAGTAGAGCGTTTGGATCACCACGGCGCAGGTATTGCTTACCTTAAAAAGAAACCGTTGTTCATTGACGGCGCATTACCAGGTGAAGATGTGGTGACGCAATTGGTGGAAGAGAAGAGCAAATTTGCTCGTGGCAAGCTGATTAAAATCCTAAAGCCAAGCGACGCGCGCGTTGAGCCATTTTGTCCGCATTATCATGAATGTGGCGGTTGTGATTTGCAGCACCTCAATTATGACCAACAATTGACGCACAAACAGCAGACGCTGCGTCAGTTAATGCGAAAATTTGCTGGCAGTGACATTGAGTTGGATGCGCCAGTATTGGGCGAGTCTTTAGGTTACCGACGTCGTGCTCGCGTGAGTTTGTTTGTCGATAAGAAAACGCGTCAGTTGCACTTCGGCTTCCGCAAAAAGCAAAGCAAGCAAATTGCACAAGTGACGGATTGTCCGGTATTGGCTCCTGAGTTGAATGTGCTATTGCCTGAGATTTATTCGGTGCTAACAGCGTTCAAAAAGCCAGAGCAATTGGGGCATGTAGAACTGGTGTTGGGTGACAACGGGCCTTGTATCACGCTGCGACACTTAAGCAATTTGGCCGATGAAGAAGTCAGTGCATTAGTTGAATTAGCGACACGCCATCAAGCCTCGTTGTATCTGATGCCAGAAACTGACCAACTTAACTTAGTTGCAGGTGAGGTGCCTTTCTATCAAGAAGCGGGCGTAAAAATCCCTTTTGCACCGAACAACTTTATTCAGGTCAACCAAGCGGTGAACCAGAAAATGGTGGAACAGGCGA
>NZ_JAWOUB010000193.1:0-885 GCF_033339195.1 Vibrio sp. 811 | reverse complement strand
AGTGCAATATCACCACCTTGATAGTCTTCAACAAATTGCGGATTTACATTCTTACCAGACGCATCTGGTGCAGTATCCATGTGGGCGATAAAGCCGATTGGTGGAACATCGTAATCAACATTCGACGGCAGTTTTGCCATCAAGTAACCGTGTTCATCTAAAGTCACATCGCTCAAACCAAGATCTAGCATCTCTTGTTTCAACAACTCTGCAAAAACGAGTTGGCCAGGTGAACTTGGGCATTGGGCAACATGGGGATTTGATTGGGTGTCAAACGTGACGTAGCGAAGGAATCTTTCAACTAAATGCTTCATATTTATTCTCATTGTTCTAAGCGATCAACACCAGACTACGCATCGCACTCAAACAAACCGGCAATACTAAGGTTTGCCGAACATAGGTAGCTCTGACGAATGAACTCCAATTACTCTGGATGAGTTCAGCTACC
This sequence comes from Vibrio sp. 811, assembly GCF_033339195.1. Taxonomy (NCBI): domain Bacteria; kingdom Pseudomonadati; phylum Pseudomonadota; class Gammaproteobacteria; order Vibrionales; family Vibrionaceae; genus Vibrio; species Vibrio sp. 811. Next base: position 437 of record NZ_JAWOUB010000193.1, on the reverse strand, counting down.
TAATGTTATTTAAATGCGAGGCCGCCTAGTGCCCGTAATAAACCTCACTCCATGTTACGCTCTTAGTTCAATAAGAATTTGCTTTGAATCATTTTTTCTTCAGAAAGGCTCGGCTCAGCCTGGTATACATAACAATAACCATTTGTTTTCAATATGTTTAATCTTGGAGTTCTTCTGCTAACACTCGCCATTCTTTGACTTTATTGTGGAAGTGGATCCACTGTTTATCGGTCATGGACTTCGCTACGTTTAACGTCAATTGATCCACTAACCCAAGGTTGTGATCGATATTCTCGGATAGTTGCTCGCTATAATAGCTTTCCGGCTCGAACAATAACTGCATAAATACTTGTTGATAGACAACACTGTTGGACTGATTTTCAAAAAGGTATTCCAACTCTTGATATATTGAAGCGCGATAATTTCGCCAAAGTGGA
>NZ_JAWOUB010000192.1:0-888 GCF_033339195.1 Vibrio sp. 811 | reverse complement strand
ATTAATCCTTGTATATCCGGTATAAAAACATCGATGTTTGGTAGCATAAAAAATGCTCCAAATTATATTCTAGATAAAAAAGCCTTAGCATGTAAATAGTTTATTATTTTGCTATGGCTTACGATCTCATTTCTAACACCAGCGTGACATTGTGCGGTTATCTTGCTCCCTTGCTTGCTGATAAACTATCAAGAGTGCATAATTTGTCGGCCTATTTCCTCCAGCACTAGAGGCTTGGAGTCAATAGGTCGTTTTTACTTACACCATATAGAAAGCGATACAGTGGCTTACGCTCAACGCCTCAGGGCGGTAGCGTGCCAACTCTTCAGTATTTAATGGCCTGCATAGCACGCTTAACTTTGCTTTGGCAGCCCATATTATTACCAGTACTAGGGACTTTTACGTGATAAGAAAGCAGCATTGTTTAGGAATACTTAGTGCACTGGGCTTAAGCCTGAGTTCTTTTTCAGCGTCAGCCGATTTTTATGCTGGTGCGTTAGTGAGCTACTCAAATGCAGAATTGAAAAGCTCGTCTTCTGAGTCCGTAAAAGAGGGAAGCCCTTTTCTTCTTAGTGCGCAAGTAGGTTACTTCTTTAACGATTACATTGGTTTAGAAGGACGCTATGGGACATCAGTTCAACGTGACAGTGGTCTTGCCGTTGATAGTGTTTTGAGCGGCTTTGTTAAGTTGAATATGCCAGTTTCAGAGCGAGTTGCACTTTATGGTTTAGCTGGGTATTCAAGCGTTCAGCTTAATCTACAAAATGTAGGTTCTCACAAAGAACAAGGATTTAGTTTTGGGTTAGGTATGCACTATGCTTTAAATAACAAAAGCGCGGTGATATTTGAGTTCGTTGATAACGTATCTGAAGACCAGTTTCGCCTTAA
>NZ_JAWOUB010000191.1:0-888 GCF_033339195.1 Vibrio sp. 811 | reverse complement strand
TCAATCACCGCCATCGTCGTTTCAAATTCAATCTTTTCAGGTGACGATGCAAGCACATCAAGAAATTGTTGTAGTTCCATTTTCATTCCAAATCCTAATGCCATCGCAATCTCGCCAATGACACATTTGTTTCATAAAAAGCCCATATAAGAGTCATAAATCATACATATATTCAGAGCCTTACCAAATCACACGTCAATCAATGTTCTATTATCGTCCACTGCAGTGAATGAATAGATATCTGAAAATCATGCATTGAGCGACAGTATATCGGATTGATAAGGAGATATCATGACCACCCCACTTAAGGCAATAGGTGCAATGGCGTTATCGACGCTCGCCATCGCATGTTCATCGCAACAGAACGATGTTATCGCATCTTTCAGTGCACAATGTAAGCCGATCAGTTCACCCGCTGTTGGGGAAACCTCAATCCAAGGTTTGACGTTTGTTGGGTCATCTATCGCCGATGCGCCGTTTGATACTTCTGCCGCAGAAATCGTGAACTATGATGCGTGCACGGACAAACTCTACGTGGTCAATGCTCAAGCCAAACGTGTGGATGTGTTGTCGCTCAACGAAAGCAGTGCGCCTTCACAAACCGATTTTATTGACCTAACCGATGCGGGCACTTCCGCAGGTATTGAAATCGGCGCGGCCAACATTGTTGCTGTATTTAATGGCTTAGTCGCCGTCGCGATTGAAAACAATAATAAGCAGGAAGATGGCTTGATCGCGCTGTATCGCTCGGATGATCTTTCTCTAATCACCACTTTCAAAACCGGTGCGCTGCCAGATATGGTTGGTTTTTCTAAAGATGGTCGTTACATTGCCACCGCAAACGAAGGCGAACCGAACTCCGATTACAGTATCGACCCCGAAGGTAGC
>NZ_JAWOUB010000190.1:0-889 GCF_033339195.1 Vibrio sp. 811 | reverse complement strand
CGCTTCTACAGTAATTGGGTCAGCCGGTTCTACGCCGCCGATCAACGCAGCGCCAGCCAGTAAAATGTACGACATTGTCAGTAGCAGCATGAGGGAGGAGGTCACCGACGTAATTGGCCCCAACATTTTCGCGCCGTTTGTCGATACGTAGGTCGCAAACGCAAACAAAATCATACTGAGCACGGTAGTGGTGAATGGCGTCAGAATGTATTCATAGCCTAAGAACGCGTAAGACGCATAAGCGATAACACGCGGCAGCAAGGACGTGAAGAAGAATAGGTTAACGAACCAGTAAGTGTAGGCAGAGATAAACGCCCAGCGACCGCCAAGTGAGCTTTTTACCCATGCGTAGACCCCCGCTTCAGAATCTTTATTCAGAGATACGAATTCTGCGATGATCAAACAGAAAGGGATGAAATAAAAAATGGTCGCCAGAAAGAACATTGGCGCAGACGCTAGACCGATCTCGATGTTGTTATTGATTACGTTATTAAAGCTAAATACTGCAGCAAAGGTGAGGGACAACAACCCGAATTTGCCTATCGTATTACGTTTGGATTCAGACATGTTCTATCTCCGGTGAATCACGTTGGAATTGTAGGGAGGAAGGGCTTGTAATGCTGTGACCACAGCCCTTCTCTTGTTTTATTTATTTAGGAAGTAGCCATCTTCGATGGTCACTTTGAGCACCACTTTTCTTACGCGGTTGTCTCCGTGGAAGCGGTACGCTTCACTGTTTTCAAAAATCGCCACTTGGCCTTCGCATAGCTCACGTGTTTCACCCTGACCAGAAAAAAATTCGCGGTCGGTTTCATCACGATAAGCTTGTTCTAGTGTCAACGCGGTTTTATCCGCGAACTCAACGGTTTCTCGACCTTCGAGGTAGTAA
>NZ_JAWOUB010000189.1:0-891 GCF_033339195.1 Vibrio sp. 811 | reverse complement strand
AGACGCAGAAACAAAAGCGCGCTTTAAAGCGTACAGCAATCAGCAATAGTCGTTGAGTGACTGACCTGATTTAAAAAGCCACTTAATGTGGCTTTTTTTGATCATGCAAAGTAGACAGCAGCAAGTCAGGTGCTTGCACGACTTTGGTCTTGGTGAGGAAATCATGCAACAAACGTCGCTCTGGATGAAAAACAAGCAACACAAGGTTCACCAACGGGACGCCAGGAATAAACATTTCGAGTAGGTAGCTGATGCCAAGCCGGATGGAAACCGTCACTTTGGTCGCGGCACGACCATTTTTCATCACCACTTTGATACCAACAAAACGCATGCCGATGGTTTGCCCTTCCTTCAACCAATACCAGTTAATCACGAGAAGAATGGGAACAGTGAGGAGGTACACCGCGTGGGTGTCGTAAACAAGCGTGAAGTTTTCTTGCAGGGATAAACGGAAGTCATAGAGCCAAAAATTGATACCCAACGCGATCACAACGACAACGCTAATGACGACGAACAGATCAACGAAACCGCCTATAAGCCGCTGCATTTTGCTCGCAATTGAAGAGTACATATAACCACCTACAACAACAGTGAACGCAGTCTAGGCATTGTTGTATATGTGCTCAATTGATAAGTCTATAAATTCGTATCATGTCTCAAAAGTGATTTTTAATTTACACCGATATAACTTAGTTATCTCGGTTTCAGCGATGGGTGGATACTTACCAATAACGCTCATAGATAACGTGACCGCCTGTTCGAGTTCGATACTTTTCTAACCCTAATTCTTGCAGCACAGGCAAGGTATCTTTAATCATCTCTGGGTTACCACACAGCATCACAAAGCTGCTTTGCGGAGAGAAAGGCACATCCACTTTATTGGCAAGCTCA
>NZ_JAWOUB010000188.1:0-892 GCF_033339195.1 Vibrio sp. 811 | reverse complement strand
AACTGACCAACTATCATCACCACACTTGCGGACATTATGGACACCAACAGCACGCCAATCGTAACCACTTGCTGATAGTTCAAACCCAAGTTCACGGCAAAGTCTTTACCAATACCGACCGCAGAGATTCTTGCGGCAAACAAGTAACTTAGAATCACCATCGGAACCGCAATGTAAAGCAGTTCAAAATCCCCCCGCAAAATGTTGGCGAAGTTCGCGACCGACCAAGCACTCAAGCTTTGGAGCGCATCGTACTTGTAGGCGATGAACGTGGTCATCGATTCAATAACGTTACCGAAAATGATCCCGACGAGCGGTACAAACACCACACTTTTGAATTGGATACGTTGGATGAAATGCACAAACGTAAGCGTTCCGAGCACGGAGATACCAAACACCAACCAAAGATGATCACCATCGCCAAAGAACACCACGCTCATTACGTAGCCCAACATGGCACACTCGATTGTCCCCGTGGTCGAAGGCGCGGCAAAACGGTTTTGGCTGATCTGCTGCATCACAAGGCCAGCGATACTCAGCCCTGCCCCAGCAAGCAAAATCGCGAACAAACGAGGAATACGGCTAGTAAAGAAAAGCTCTAATGCTTTTGCATCACCAGAAAACAATTGTTGGGGCGTCATATCTGCCACCCCAACAAACAACGAAACCGTGCTTAAAACCACAAGGGTTAGCAATAACTTTTTCAAAGTTAACCTCTGCTAGCCGGGCTTAAAGATCGACGGTGTTTTTGATCTCGTTGACCATTTTTTCTGTCGCAGTCACGCCTGACATAGCCAAGTACCACGCATCTACATCCAAGAACGTAATTTTTTGGTTCTTGTATGCCGTCGTCGCTTTCACCAAATCATTGTCCATCGACTTACGAAGGTCT
>NZ_JAWOUB010000187.1:0-893 GCF_033339195.1 Vibrio sp. 811 | reverse complement strand
TCCGTTGAAATGGCGAAGCTACTTTCCATTGCGAGCCACTGCAAGTGCAACATTCTTATTTCCGGTGGTACTGGTTCTGGTAAGACAACACTACTGAACGCTTTGTCAGGCTTTATCGGCAGTGGTGAACGTATTGTCACCATTGAAGATGCTGCCGAACTTCAGTTGCAGCAGCCGCACATTGTGCGTTTGGAAACGCGCCAAGCAAGCGTCGAAGGTACTGGTGAAATTACCGCCCGAGATTTGGTGATTAACGCCCTTCGTATGCGACCAGACAGAATCATCGTCGGTGAGTGTCGTGGCGGTGAGGCATTTGAAATGCTTCAAGCGATGAACACCGGTCACGATGGATCTATGTCAACACTGCACGCGAACACCCCTCGTGATGCAATTGCGCGTGTCGAGAGTATGGTAATGATGGCTACAGCAAGCCTACCGCTTGAGGCGATTCGTCGCACTATCGTGAGTGCGGTCGATCTGATCGTCCAAGTACGAAGACTGCATGATGGTAGTCGTAAAATATTGTTCATCAGTGAGATCGTTGGCCTCGAAGGGGACAGCGTGGTGATGGAAGATATTTTCCGCTTTGAGAACAATGGCGTAGGCGATGAAGGAAAAATCTCAGGTGAGTTCCGAACGCCAGGTCTTTCTAAACGTTCTGTGATTTATGAGAGAGCTAAGTTCTTCGGCTTAGATGGGGCACTTCAGGAGTTGTTCTCATGATGCTGATCGTCATTTCACTATGGGTTGCTGTCGCGTTATTCCTGTTTATTGGTCATGTGAAAAGACAAAAAGAAATCACGTCTATCATTGAACAGTCCAATACATTCGAGGGCGTTACTGGCTCCCGAGCGGTTGTCGACTCGGAGAGTTTTGATGTTAGCTATAAAAAG
>NZ_JAWOUB010000186.1:0-894 GCF_033339195.1 Vibrio sp. 811 | reverse complement strand
CTAGAGCGATTTTACCTTCTAGATTCATCATGTTGTGTTTTCCTTTTCTTATCGTGAAAGAATTATTTAGCGGCTTCTAACGACGCCACATCGTTAACTGCTGCTGCACTTAGTGTTTTCACGATACGTTTTGTTAGACCTGTCAGAACTTTGCCCGGGCCAAGTTCAAGAAGGTTTTCTACACCTTGTTCACTCATTAGCTGTACGCTTTCAGTCCAACGAACTGGGCTGTATAGCTGACGAACAAGCGCGTCTTTGATTTTTGCAGGGTCAGTTTCAGCTGCCACATCAACGTTATTGATAACTGGAAGTTGTGGTGTGTTGAATTCGATAGACTCTAGCGCTACTGCTAGTTTATCTGCTGCTGGTTTCATTAACGCGCAGTGTGAAGGCACTGACACAGGAAGAGGAAGAGCACGTTTCGCCCCAGCTTCTTTACACAGTGCGCCAGCGCGCTCTACTGCATCTTTACTACCTGCAATAACAACTTGACCTGGAGAATTGAAGTTTACTGGAGAAACGACATCGCCTTGCGCTGCTTCTTCACACGCCTTTGCAATCGCATCATCATCTAGACCGATGATTGCATACATTGCGCCAGTACCCGCAGGAACCGCTTCTTGCATTAGCTTGCCACGTAGTTCAACCAATTTGATTGCTTCTTTAAAGTCAATCACGCCAGCGCACACAAGCGCTGAGTATTCACCGAGACTGTGACCCGCTAGGTTTGCTGGTTGTTCTAGACCAAGCTCTTGCCATACGCGCCAAATAGCGACAGAAGAAGCAAGCAATGCAGGCTGAGTACGGAAAGTTTGGTTTAGATCTTCAGCAGGGCCATTTTGAACAAGCGCCCATAGATCGTAACCTAGTGCGTCAGATGCTTCTGCAAATGTT
>NZ_JAWOUB010000185.1:0-896 GCF_033339195.1 Vibrio sp. 811 | reverse complement strand
TAACTATCGCAATCCCCACTTGAGCCCATTCGATGAGTTTCAGCGCTTTAAACACCACCCTGCAATCAAAAAATACATTAAAGGAGCACAGCGTATCGCTTATGGCGCAAGAGCCATCGCAAAAGGTGGGTTATCTTCTTTACCGAAACAACAATTCCCCGGCGGTTTATTAATTGGCTGTGATGCAGGAACACTTAACGTTGCGAAGATAAAAGGCAGCCACACCGCGATGAAATCAGGCTTACTAGCAGCAGAAGCCATTCATCAAGCATTACAAAACTCAAGGTGTGAACCTGATTATCAAACGCGATTTGAAGCCTCTTGGCTGTACGATGAACTCGCCGAAACGCGTAACTTTGGAGCGAACCTGCATAAGTTCGGTAGCCTGTTTGGCGGAGCTCTTTCTACCTTCGAGCACAACTTGTGGCTTCCTTTGATTAAAAAGCCAATACCGTGGACAGTGAAAGACCATTCCCACGATCACGAACAGTTAAAACCCCAAAATGAATGCCCGCCGATTGAGTATCCAAAACCGGATGGAGAAATCAGCTTTGATAAACCATCTTCGGTGTTTTTATCCGGCACACAACATGAAGAAAACCAACCGTGCCATCTTGTTTTGACTTATCCTCATATCCCCATCGATGTGCACCTCGGGTTGTTTGATGAGCCAAGCCAGCGTTACTGCCCTGCCGGGGTTTACGAAGTGGTCGAAATTGATGGGAAAGTGAAGTTTCAAATCAACGCCGCGAACTGTGTACATTGTAAAACGTGCGATATAAAAGATCCGTCACAAAACATTACGTGGAAGACGCCTGAAGGCGGCGGCGGGCCTAATTATCAGAATATGTAGTCAATAGAGCATGATAGCACCGTGTCTATCATGCTCTGTCTTT
>NZ_JAWOUB010000184.1:0-898 GCF_033339195.1 Vibrio sp. 811 | reverse complement strand
AGATGCTAAGGCTGTAGGAAATACAGAGGTAGTTAAAGCCCTAGATGAAAAACATCTGTTTGTGGAAATATTAAGAGCTCTCTTTAGTGGAGAATTTGATAGTAAAGCTCAAGCATGGAAGGCTTACTTTTCCCGAGGTGTTAAGTTAAGTCGATTGTTTAAATTCAATAGAAGAGTAAAGAAGTATTTCAGAAATTCTAGTTGTTGAGCAGGATTGCTAGTTACTTCTGTCATTGAGCTTTAGGTGGTAATGTTGGTATGAGATATCTAATTATTAAAAAAATAATAGCCAAATACAGAAAGTTTGCTTTGTGTATATACCGGAGAAAGTTCTTATTTTATGCGTTATTTAGGGAAGGTCAGACAGAAATTGGGAGGGATATTTCTATTAGTCAGCCTGTCAAGATTGTGGGTAAAGGAAGGGTTAGTATTGGTGATGGTGTTTGTTTGGGTTATGACACATCTCCACAATTGCGACTTTCAGAAGTATATATAGAAGCCCGAGGCGAAGAAAGTACTATCGAAATCGGTCGAAATGTTATGATTAACAATGGTAGTGCTATTATTGCTGATAAATCCTCTATACATATAGGTGATGAAACATTAATTGGTCCCGGTTTTATGTGTTTGGGGAGTAATTTTCATCCACTTTCTCCTGATAAAAGAAAGACATCAGATTACACATGTAAGCCAATCATAATCGGTCGAAATGTGTTTATTGGTGCAAATGTGACCATTCTGCAAGGCGTTGAGATCGGAGATAACAGTGTTATTGGCGCTGGTTGTTTGATATCGCAGAATGTTGAAAAGAACAAAATAGTGAGGGCAAATGCCCCCATAATAGAAGCTCTTAATATTGATTAGCGATGTTGTTTAATTAGTTTATAGTATTGTCGGC
>NZ_JAWOUB010000183.1:0-899 GCF_033339195.1 Vibrio sp. 811 | reverse complement strand
CACTGCATCATCGCTTGGTCTCCGTCCGAGTTACCAACGGCGAGCACTGGTTTCTTACCAATAATGTACTGAATGTTTTCGACTTTCACTTCTTTATCATCGAGCGTTAACAGTTCGCCCAACTTCATCACTTTAGGCTGACCATCATTAAAGCTGTATTCGTATTTTAACGCACTGCCGATGATTTGTTCTTCAGGAATGTTGTAAGCTTCTGGCGCCCACACGCGCATAAAGTCCACGCCACCACCCGAAACAATGTAGGTTTTGAAGTTGTTCTCTTGCAGGTAAGTAAGCATTTCGCGCATCGGCTTAAAGGTGAGGTCGTTATAGGCTTTACCAAAGCGCTTGTCTTTCGCCGCTGCAAGCCATTGCTCGACGGATTGTTGGTATTCTTCTACGGTCATGCCGCTGTGGGTGACTTTCATGATTTGGAGTAGCGATTCTTTGCCGCCAGCAAAGACTTTCTCTAAGTCGTTTTCAATGACGGATTTAAAAGGTTCCTGCGTTTTCCATTCTGGATGCGTTTTCGCAAGGGCTTTGATTTGATCTAACGCGAACGCAATTTGGAAATAAATCGGCTTTTCTGACCAAAGTGTACCGTCGTTGTCGAACACGGCAATGCGGTCAGAAACGGGAATAAATGTTGCCTTTGAACTGTCGGTAGATTGCTCGACAAAATTCACAATGGCGGTTTTGCTGTCGCTGTCTTTCCAAGAAGGGAGCAAGTTGGCATCGCAATCTTTCGCGAGGCTGGAAAAAGATAAGCTAGTTAAGACGGCAAGAGTACAGAGATGGATTTTGTTCATTATTTACCTCGATTGATTTCACTAGGTTGTGATCCCTAAAAAGGGCAATGAGGGCGGATAACCTTAAACGACCACTTACACGTTGTACTCATG
>NZ_JAWOUB010000182.1:0-900 GCF_033339195.1 Vibrio sp. 811 | reverse complement strand
ATAGCTCGTAGGCGGCGTCGGCGTTGTCCAACGACTGAACCTCAACCCCGAAATTGGCGTGTCGTATTGGTTTGCGTTTCCCGTCCATCGATCAATCAGTTTGGCTAATTTCTGAGTGGCGAATGCTCTACTTGGTAAGCTGGTTGGTGATGAATCTGACATCGCGAAAAGGCTCTCGGATTATTGAGGTTGTTATTCAATGTATATCACGACATTTTGCGAAGTAAAGATTATCAGGCAAGGCGCTGTTTTCCTTTTGTGCGATTTTGAACCGTTCCAATTTAAACGTTTTTAATCTCTATTCTTACTTATTTTGCTTTTAAATTAATGGTTTATTTATTGTTCTTGGCAGAAGAAGAGACGGTTGGTCGTCTCTAGTACCAAAATGTAAGTCCAATTGTTTGGAAAATTAGGCAAGTATTAGCCATGAATAGGCTAACTTTTTAATGACACCGCCACCACCGAGATCTACACAGTTTGGCGAATGCTCGATACGCATCCTGCATTCCATAAAGAGACGTAGAGCAATGGTTAATCACACAGCAAACACACAGATTCCACAATCACTAAAAGCAGGAGTATTTAACGGCCGTGGCATTTTTGATTTCGGGGCAAAGAACGAAGCGTATGCCGATTACTTCACGGGGACAAGCTACTTGGCGTTGCTCAACCAACCGGGGCTGATCGTAGCAAATGTGACGTTTGAACCGGGCTGCCGTAATTTTTGGCACATTCATCACGAAGGCGGACAAATCTTACTCGTGACGGGAGGCCGTGGGTGGTATCAAGAATTTGGTCAGCCAGCGCAAGCGCTCAACGTGGGCGACGTCGTGCATATTGCACCTGGCACTAAGCATTGGCACGGCGCAGCTAAAGACAGCTGGTTTTCACATGTAGCAA
>NZ_JAWOUB010000181.1:0-903 GCF_033339195.1 Vibrio sp. 811 | reverse complement strand
ACTAGGCTTTAGGGCAGTATATGTCTGGGGAAAATGACACAAATGAGATTCAACGTATCTGAATTGGCTAAAAACGTGTGTTATGCCGCTGCGTTATGTGCAGTGAGCATGACGGCAAACGCGTCGCTCAGCTTAGAAAAGCAGCGCGAAGTATATGAGCAAGCTCAAGATTTATTAGATAAGAATGACATTGACGGATACTTATCTATTCGTCCAAAAATTGCTGATTATCCACTGACTCCTTATGTGGATTACCGAACGTTCATCAGGCAGCTATCCATGAAATCACCACAACAAGTGGATGCTTTCATTAATGAGCATGAGGCGTTCCCTTTCTCACGTCGCATTCGTGCGCCTTATCTCGATAACTTGTACAAACAGAAAGATTGGAAAACCATCACTGAGTTTCAAAAAGTCATTCCAAGTGGTGAGCGTTATCAGTGTATTTTTTACGTTGCTCAGTTAAAGCAAGGCAAACAAGTTGCAGCCTTTAAAGGCGCAGAAGACATGTGGCTAAGCGGTTCTAGCATCGCGAGTGAGTGTGACCCGTTATTTAATGCTTGGGATAAAGCGGGTGGACGTACAGACGATTTGATTCTGCAACGCATGTTGTTGGCGTTTGATGCTCGTAACGGTAGTTTGATGGCTTATTTGCAAAAGCTGCCAAGCTCTGCAAAAGCGAAACAACAAGCGCAAGAAATGAAAGCGTTGTTTGATAAACCTGCGACGGTGGCTGAGTTTGCTAAGAAAAAGCCAGCCAATGACTTTTATCGTGTTCAGAGTGAATATGCGTTAGAAAAGCTAGCTCGCATGGATGTCAATCAAGCTCAAAAAGCGTATACGCAAGTCGTGAAAGGACAAAAATTCTCAGCAGAAAAAGCCCAAGCACTTGCGGACTACATT
>NZ_JAWOUB010000180.1:0-904 GCF_033339195.1 Vibrio sp. 811 | reverse complement strand
AAAGACCGCATCATCGAAGAAAACTACGCCACCAGCACGGTAGGCAATGCCCTGTTCAGCAGCTACGCCTTGGCGCGCCACAACATCAAACACGCGACCATTATCAGCTCGGCAAGTCACGTGCGTCGCGGTCAAACCTTGTTTGAAATCGCTAGTTGGCAAACTGGCCCGCAGGGCATCACTTTCGACACCGTAAGTTACCCAGACAAACCCCTCAAAGACTTAGCGAAAGCCATCGAGAGCGAACTACTTGGCATTTACCGCGATGCGCTGCGTACTTACGGTATGTGGAGTTATCGCTCTTACCCGTTGGAGTCGCGTTAACCCTTATCACCCTATTCAAATCGAAAAAAGCCTGCACGTTCGCAGGCTTTCTTGCATTAGAACAGTATCTAAAGCGATTAGATCGCTTCGCCATTTACTGTAACTGCGACGTCAATGTTGCCACGAACGGCATTTGAGTATGGGCAGACTTGGTGAGCAATGCGCGTCAGCTCTAGTGCTTGTTCTTGTGGTAGGTCTAACTCTGCCGCGAGGCCAACGGTCAAAGCAAAGCCACCGTTTTCATTCGGGCCAATGCCTACTTCAGCTGTCACAGGTGCGCTCTTTAGCGCTACTTTAGCTTCACGCGCAACGTGCAAAATCGCGTTAGAGAAACAAGCCGAGTAACCCGCTGCAAACAGTTGTTCTGGGTTAGTTGCTGCGCCTGTACCACCCATCTCTTTTGGGTAAGCAAGTTCAAGATCCAGCAGACCATCGTTGGTTTTTACTTGACCATTACGGCCAGCCAGAGCAGTAGCTTGAGTTTTGTATAATGTTGTCATGCAAATATCCTCTTTGATTTAAGTTGCGCACAATTTAATTGCTTGCAACCTTACATCGAAACAACGATAGTTTGCAACTA
>NZ_JAWOUB010000179.1:0-904 GCF_033339195.1 Vibrio sp. 811 | reverse complement strand
AAATCTAACACGAACCAATGCGATTGTTCTCGCCATGGCAGAAATTCGTAGCGCCTTGTTAATGTCGACGGTCGCAATCGTGATCGTGTTTACGCCGATGTTTTTTATCACTGGGATGATGGGGCCTTACATGGCGCCACTGGCGTTCAACGTTCCGATCAGCGTTATCTTTAGTACCGTTGTCGCGTTTATGATCACGCCTTGGCTTGCCAAGAAGCTACTCAAAGGTGCTGAGGAAAACGGCCACTATGACATCCAATCTTCGCCGATGTATCGTTTGTATCGTGGTGTGTTGATTCCGCTACTTGAAAGCCGCAAGAAAGCATGGCTTTTCCTTGGTTTGGTTGCCTTGTTGTTCGTCTTGGCAGCATTGTTGCCAGCACTTCGCTTAGTTCCACTCAAGTTGCTGCCTTATGACAATAAAAATGAGTTCCAATTGGTATTAAACATGCCAGAGTCTTCAAGCTTTGTGGATACCTCCAACGCGCTGTCGAGCTTTACGGACTATTTAATGACGGTGCCGGAAGTGACAAGTGTGTCGGGCTTTGCAGGCACCGCTTCCCCAATGGATTTCAACGGCATGGTGCGCCACTACTTTATGCGCAGCGAACCATACCAAGGCGAGCTTCGAGTCGTTCTTGCTGAGAAGAATCGCCGCGCAATGCAATCACACGAACTGGTGACACGACTCAGGGCGGATTTAGAGCAGATTGCAGATAAGTTTGACGCTGACGTGCAGCTAGTCGAAGTGCCGCCAGGCCCGCCTGTTATCGCCACCATTACGGCAGAAGTTTACGGTGATGAAGCGACATCTTATGAAGATCTGATGATTCAAGCAGAGAAAGTCGCGGATAGGCTTCGCAAAGAACAGTTGGTTTCTGAGGTGGATACCAGCATCCAAGGT
>NZ_JAWOUB010000178.1:0-908 GCF_033339195.1 Vibrio sp. 811 | reverse complement strand
ATCCATGCGATGACCTATTCTGCAATGGCTTTGGCTTCCGCGACATTCATCTTCTTTGATGTGCAGTACATTTCCAGCACCATGTTTACGCTTACTGGTCTGCTCATCATCATCTATTCGACCTCGGCAAGTCACCAACTTGCATTTACTGACAGCCTAACGCAGATTCCAAGCCGCAGAGCATTAGATTTAGATCTAAAACACATGGGCAGAAAATTCACAATTGCAATGCTCGATGTCGACCACTTCAAGAAATTTAACGACACGTACGGGCATGACATCGGCGATGATGTGCTCAAAATGGTGGCTTCAAGATTGATGAAAACACGTGGTGGTGCAAAGGTTTATCGCTTCGGCGGCGAAGAATTCACCATGGTCTTCAAGGGAAAAAACGTTGAAGATTGTCGCCAATATATAGAAGAAGCTCGTAAAGCTATCGCTGAATATGAAATGATCCTTCGTGACAAAGCCTCTCGCCCTGACGATCACAAGCAAGGCCAGCAAAACCGAGGTACCGAAGACATGCAAAGAGAATCGGTGTTCGTCACGGCGAGCTTTGGTGCTGCAGACAGTAGAAACGGAAGAGAACCTGCTGAAGTCATCAAACTGGCGGAGGCGGCATTGTATAAAGCTAAAAAAGCAGGTCGAAATTGCACCAGAGTAAATCAGAACTAATCAGATAAAGAAATACAACGACCGTACTCAAATAAGTGCGGTCGTTTTGTTTAGACAGTTCAACGGCAAGTTTCGTCAATCCTGATTAAAGAACAGAACCAAACTGCCGCCTTTCAGATCACTACCATAATTGATGGTTAAACCGATACCAATATTGTCTATCCAATCGGACTCAAACGGTGGAGTCATCAACCATCCAATACTGCCTTCATAATAATTCGTGGTATTTAGCG
>NZ_JAWOUB010000177.1:0-908 GCF_033339195.1 Vibrio sp. 811 | reverse complement strand
ATATCAATCAGTGGTTGGCTGAAGGAAAGATCCAATACCGCGAACATCTAGTAGAAGGTCTAGACAATGCGCCAGAGGCATTTATCGGTCTGCTAGAAGGCAAAAACTTTGGCAAGCTTGTTGTAAAAATCAACGACCCACTATAACAACCCGCAATAAAGAAGGGATAACAAATGATAAAACTTCATCATCTGAATCAGTCACGCTCTAAGCGTATTATCTGGTTACTTGAAGAGCTCAACGTGGAATACGAAATCGTGCCTTACGTTCGTGACAAAGTGACTTTCATGGCACCGCCAGAACTAAAGAGCGTTCATCCACTTGGTAAGTCGCCACTCCTTGAAGATGATGGTGAGTTTATTATTGAATCAGGAGCCATGACTGAATACTTGATTGAAAAGTACAGTGATGGAGCGCTTGCCCCTAAGCGTGGTACAAAAGCGCATACTGAATATTTACAATGGATGCACTTTGCAGAAAGCTCCGCTATTTTGCCGATGCTATTGAAAATATTCATCAGTAAAGAGCCGAACTCGATGCAGTTTTTGCCTGCATACGCCGACAAAGAAGCAATGAATGTATTGAGCTACTTCGAACAAGCGTTGGAAGGAAAAACCTACCTCGTAGAAGACCGATTGACGGGTGCAGACATCATGATGTCTTTCATCGTTGAGTTAGTACAGATGTTTGGCTTAGCAGAACAATTCCCGAATATGGTTCGTTACAGTAAACAACTTGCGACGCACCCTGCTTTCGAGAAAGCCGAACAAATTGAAGTGAACTACGCTTAATTTAATCGTCCCTTTGAGGCTTGGATTGAAGACAAATAACGTTGTCTCAATCGCATCAAAGGGACGTTTTTTATCGAAATAGAGCGCAAGTATTCATTTATAAATTCAATCATTCAT
>NZ_JAWOUB010000176.1:0-908 GCF_033339195.1 Vibrio sp. 811 | reverse complement strand
TGAACATTCTTCCAACCAGAGAAAGAGCCCATTTGATCCTCCACAAAGGTGCTAACCACCTTGTCGACAAAGTATCGCTAAGAAAGTAAAGGGGCTCAGTCCCCTTTTCTCAACGAAATTTCTCCGCCAATGTAGGTTTCCAAACCATTTTCAGTTTTGAGAACCACCCCACCTTGTTGGTCGATACCTTGTACCACTCCGTGTATTTCTCTCGGTCCCATAAGAAGCTTAACCGGTCGGCCGATAAAGTTGTCCAAACGATTCCAACGTTCAACAAAACCACCCAGTCCAGTCAGTTCATATTCTTCTAACGCGGCTTTCCAATGATCGATAAGACGTATCGCCAATTGAGTTCTATCGATACTCACTTCATTGGAAATTTGGTTGAGTGTTGTCCAAGGTTGATCAATACCGGGCTGCACATCAGGCATGCCAATATTTAATCCCATTCCAATCACTAAGTGAGCTGCGCCTCCTGCTTGACCAGACATCTCCACTAAAATACCGGCTAATTTTTTATCTTGATAGTAGATGTCGTTTGGCCACTTAAGCTTAACACCTTGGATACCGATACTTTCCAGTGCTTCGACTGCAGCAATACCCACGACCAAACTCAGTCCCATCGCTGCCGCCATACCCGCATCTAAACGCCAGTACATAGACAAATACAGATTGGTGCCAAATGGCGATATCCATTGACGTCCGCGACGACCGCGCCCCTGCGCCTGATATTCAGCGATACAAACTCGCCCTTTATCGGATTCACTGACTTTCTCTAACAAATATTGATTCGTTGAATCGATCACGGAAATCAGTTCTACCGGAGTGCTAATGGCATTTTTCAGACGAGTTTCATCGAGTAATTGAAGAGGATGAGCCAGTTGATAGCCTCGTCCTTGGATAAGATC
>NZ_JAWOUB010000175.1:0-909 GCF_033339195.1 Vibrio sp. 811 | reverse complement strand
CCTGAGCAAACTTCTCACGTTCATGAGTGATGATCAGAGCGATCTCTTGGCGCTCTCTTGCCACCATTTCTTCTAATGCTTGTCGCTCTTCACCTAACTGAGACAAACGCGCTTCGGTTTTTTGGTCAATGTCGTCCACTAAAGGCTGCAGTTCAACCGCCATTTGTTCAGCCAAATAACGCATATACTCAGGGTTGTTATCGATGAAATCTCTCATTGAGTCAGCAGTCACTTGCAGACTGTTCAAAGCAGCATTAACCTTCTCAATACTTGCCGAACTGTTCAACGCTAATAACTGCGCCTTCCAAGTCATGATCTTTGGCGTTTGTTCAGAGACCAAACTCAATCTATCGGATACATCTCCCAATGCTTCCGGCATCGTACCCAACGTTGTTACCGCGTCTTCCTCACTGATTTGATTGGCTTCTAACCAAGCACGGTAAGCTGGCGTTCTAATCATGCTTAAATCAGCGAACGGATACTGTTTAACAAAGTCAGCAACAAAGAGCTTCGTTTTATCGTAAACCTCTTTTTTCAACAGTGATTGAGCGATCTGGTCCACCTCGTTGGCTAAGTGTGCCGAAACTTGTTTGGCTTCATCCGTAGCAAAAATGTCACGGCCAGCGCCCGTTGCATAAAACTGGTTCATTTGATGGGTGCACACCCACGTATCAATCAATGCAGCCATTGGTGATACTTGATATGCTGCAGCTTGCAAGCCTTCTTCTGCATTGATCTTCCACAGCAGGACGTAAGACTGGTTCACTTTATCATTGGGATCATACTGCTCTTGAAGCACATCGGCGGCTTGCTCAACTTGAGCAAAAAATTGAAGTGCATATTCGCGCGTTAAAATGCGCATATTAAGCTCTTGCTTAGTGAGAGGAACGGTCTGGCTGTCAATTTTCA
>NZ_JAWOUB010000174.1:0-910 GCF_033339195.1 Vibrio sp. 811 | reverse complement strand
TACTATTGATGTCCTGCCAAACGACACCGACGCAGATGGCGACAAGCTGAGTGTTGAATCAGCCTCTGTACCTAAAGAGCAGGGTACGGTTGAAGTGGTGAATGGCAAACTGGTGTTCACTCCAGCCGAGAACTTCCATGGCGACGCCGAAATCACTTACACCGTAACGGACGGTCAATTGACCGACGAAGCGAAAGTAGCTGTTACAGTAAATCCAGTGAACGATGCGCCAACCATCAAGGTTGATGCAGTAGAAAGCATCACTGAAGATGCAGTGAACACTGATACGGTAGTCGCAACCTTAACGGTTCGCGATACTGACACGCCTGAAGACCAATTAACCGTTTCTTTAGAAAATAACTCAAACGGTTACTTCGTGTTGGTTGGCAATGAAGTCAAGTTGACTCAAGCGGGTGTTGACGCAGTTAACAACGATGAACTCAACCTTAAAGACCTGACTATCAGCGCGTCAGTATCGGATGGTGTAAATCCAACGGCTAACGGCAGTGACAGTTTGATTGTGAATCGTGTTAACGATGCACCGACTGTTGAAAATGCCATTGCAGACCAAGTGTTATCGGAAGATTTCGATGCATACACGATCGACTTGAATGAAGTATTCAAAGATTCTGATTCCTCGCTAGAATTCTCAGTCTCTGGCAATAACAGCATCCAAATTTCTATTGTGAATGGCGTCGCCACAATCACTCCGACAGCGGATTGGAATGGCAAAGAGACAATTACGTTTACAGCTAAAGACCCAAGCGGCGAAAGCGTTAGCCGAACGGTGGACTTTACGGTTGCACCAGTAGTCGACATCAAGGCTGACAGCACAAATGTAGTCGAAGACACACCAACCATAATTAACGTCTTAGGTCACGACACGTTCGAAGGCACTGACAAAGTGGTA
>NZ_JAWOUB010000173.1:0-911 GCF_033339195.1 Vibrio sp. 811 | reverse complement strand
ACAGCAGAAAGTGGTCGCTGAAAAAATAGCGAGCATCAAGTCGGAAGTTATTTTGACTCGTCTGCGGATCGCAATCGCTCAAAATGATCAGGCAACGATGAAAGCGTCCGTAGAGGAATTGATAGCGCTACAGCCAACCTCCCCATGGTTAAGGCTTGATATTGCTGATGTTATTCATTCAATGGGCGACAAAGTACGCGCGGATACGCTGATGTCCAATTGGGCTACATCTAGTAATGACCCTGAAATGAAATTTGCTTACGCGCTTTATCTCGCGCAGGACTTCAAAGTGAATGAGGCCATCGCTGAGCTAGAGAGCATCGCACAACATGACATGACAGACGCAATGCAGCGCAATTTAACCCGCTTGAAGCTTGATGCTCAGTTGAGAGACATTCAAACGCGTTACTTAGCTTCTCCTGAATCAGTAACGGCGACATTACGTGCGCTAGAGTCGGATTATCAAGGTCAAATTCAACCGCTCGCTCGTCTAGTGAGTGCGTGGTTAGACATTGATGAAGTTAAGGAAGCTGAGAGGATTTTCCAAAGCATTTCGTTTGCAGAAGATTGGTCAACCGATGACAAACTGGCTTACGGCAGCATGATGGTAAGCTTGAATCACTTTGAAGATTTTGATAGTTGGTATGCGAGCTTAGCATTAAATTCCGCAACACAAGATTTAAGTGCTTCGGAAGCATTACAGTTTGATGAACTCAAAACCCGTCGACTGTTGAGTCAAGCGGATCTGATGCTTGTTAATCAACAGCCTAAGCTTGCGTTGGATTTGTATGAACAAGTTTCTTTAAAGTCTGAGCCATTTAAAACTCAAGCAGAAATTGGCATGTTGCAAGCCAGTGCTTTGACTGGAGATGAAGCGACGTATCACGATATACACCTCATTTTGAATAAAA
>NZ_JAWOUB010000172.1:0-912 GCF_033339195.1 Vibrio sp. 811 | reverse complement strand
CCGATCTCCAAAAGATGATTTTGGTGTCATAAATATTTAATGTTTGTATGGGTTGTTAAAAAAAGGATATTCGACATAGTGTTATTAAGCCAAAGTAAATTGGCTGTTCATAACAAACAGGAGATTATTTATGCATAACGAAATGATTCAACCGTCGCACTTCGGCATCATTGCTCGCACTTGTATCGCCTCAGTAGTAATGTTGGCGGGCGTTTTCGCTCTTATTTAATGGAGTGACGTAAGCTAGATTACGTTTTAGAAAACAAAAGCAAAATTCAGGGAATTACCTTCAGTTGTAAACGGTATTCCCCTGAAAATCACTCAAAGTAACCCCTTCTTAGCTGAGTAAGCTAAAAACCAAAGCACTTACCGCAACAATACCTGTGATCAGAACAAAATAGGTAGAGAGCTTTCCACGATACTGCTTCATCGACTCAATCTTATGTACCGCCAACATCGGCATAATGAACAAGATCATTGCGATAACTGGCCCAGATAACGCTTCCATCATGCCTAAAATACTTGGGTTCATGATTGCTGCAGCCCAAATTGACAAGAAAAGAACCACTACGCTAATACGATCAACACGTGTTTCAGACAAATTTGAGTGCTTTGTGATTAAGCCGTTCAAGCTTTCACGTGCGCCTAAGAAATGACCAAGGAAAGAAGAAGTGATCGCGACAAACGCCACCAAAGGACCAAGTGTTGCGATGAACGGGTTATCCGTAGCGTTTGCAAGGTAAGAGAGTACGGATACGTTTTGCGCTTTTGCCTGAGCAAGTTGCTCTGGCGATAGTGCTAATACGCACGAGAAAACAAACAATAGTACGAATGCGATAAGCATGATGCTCGTGCGACGTAAAATCAGTTCGGCTTTTGCATCGGCATCATCGCCGTAGTGTCGGCGCTGAA
>NZ_JAWOUB010000171.1:0-912 GCF_033339195.1 Vibrio sp. 811 | reverse complement strand
TTACTCGAAGTTTTGCCGGAAGTGTTTTTAACGGAGTATCGGTCAGGTTCAAATACCCACCCAGCTTTACCCCTTTGGGCCAGCTTTCAATCTTACTACCAAGCAAGTTAGCGTAACCTTTGATTTTTACGCCCGACTTGATTGTTTTCAGGGCGCTATTTTTCGCGTCTAAGCTGCCACCAACGTCTAAGCCCTTAGGCAGCTGAGTAATTGGCGTTTGGGAAATGTCCACATTCCCTTTTATGACCAAGCCAGATGGGAGTTCAGTGTATGGCTTGTTTCGAAGATCTAGATTGCCATAGTTGTCGATATGGCCAAATTTGGAATAGTAATCGAGCTCGTAAGCACTAGGAGACGAGCTAAATGCAATTAACGCGAGGGCGAAAGGGATGAAACGCATAACGATTACTTTCCAATAAAAACGACAAAAGCATAACCTAAAGAGTTAGTGACGGCTATATCGGCCTGAACTTAACTCGCCGTTGTTCGTAACGACGTGGAGGAACATCTGAGAATTAGAAGTAAGAACAAATTGCTAGAATATGAGATTCTGCCAAGAACCTGAAATACTTCCTTGCTAGTATTGTTCGGGCATAAGGGGATATTCATGAAGTTTAAAAGAGTTTCTATTTTTACTCTGAGCGCCATGTTCGCGCTATTGTCTGGTTCAGTTTTTGCCAAATCTTACAGTACGCCGGAGTCAAAGGCTTTGGTGGTTGCTGATGGTAAAATAGGCCAGCGAATTTGTTACTACGAAGATAAAGCCTATACCGCTGGTGCGGTAATCAAGGCCGATGATGTGCTTTTGGTGTGCTCTGATGAAAACGACTACGAAACCAATGGGTCGTTAAAGTGGGTTGTGTTGAAGCAAAAGAAGTGATTTAGATAAGAATAAAGCGAGCTCGTTGCTCG
>NZ_JAWOUB010000170.1:0-913 GCF_033339195.1 Vibrio sp. 811 | reverse complement strand
GAATCGCTATAACGAACATCGTCAAATGTCGTCATCAGCGGCCGATCGTTTTCAAGATCGCAGTTTAGATGAAGATAAAATTAGCCTACAAAACAGCAAAGAAAAATCAGGCTCGATGACACAGCGATTCGCGAACATGCTGAAGCAATACAGTGGTGGCGCAGCAGAATCTGACGATCATGTTGCGGAAAACGAAGATTCGTTATCAGCCCTATTGCAACGCCAAAATAAGCACCGCGAAAGCTACAACCAAGAACAGCCCGTGCCATACCAGCCGGACTCTCCTTTGGCGAAATTGATTGCTCAAGATAACCGTTTTGAGCGACCAACGCCGAAGTTAGATCCTACGCGCTATGACCGTCGTCGCCCATCCTCTGAAGAGCGTGACGAGTCAGCAAAAGAGCTGGAGAACATGCGCGAAGAGATGACCTCGATTCGTCGTCTGCTGGAACATCAAGTCTCCGGCTTAATGTGGCAAGAAGTGGAACGTCGTGAGCCATTAAGAGCCATGCTTATCAAACGCTTAGAGCGTATGGGCGTGTCTCCTGAGCTTGCAGACCAAATGGCATGTTACATCCCAGAAGACACCAAGCCTGCACGTGCGTGGAAGGCGTTGCTGTCACTCGTTGCGGATCAAATTAACATACCAAAACAAGATATTTTAAAACGTGGTGGTGTGGTTGCATTGCTTGGCCCTACAGGCGTCGGAAAAACGACAACTGTTGCGAAGCTTGCTGCACGCGCAGCCATGGAATACGGTGCCGACAATGTGGCCCTTGTGACAACAGATACATATCGCATAGGTGCACATGAGCAACTCTCCATTTACGGGAGAATTATGGGTTGTCCTGTAAGAGTTGCTAAAGATTCTAACGAATTAGCCGATGTTATATATCAGCTAAGAAACAGAAGA
>NZ_JAWOUB010000169.1:0-915 GCF_033339195.1 Vibrio sp. 811 | reverse complement strand
AACGCTAAGCCTCTCTATTTAAAAAGAATCGCTTGTAGATAAAATGCTAAGCTCTAAAAAGAAATCGTTATGGATGGCGGTTAGCGACGGGTTGGCGGGCTCAATCAACACGCTCCCGTTCGCAAGTTATCTATTCATGCATTACTTCTTCAAAGGAAGCACCGCACTATGAAGCGAATCATTTTTGGCACATTGATTATTGCCCTTTTAAGCGCCTGTTCAAAAGATAACACGCACCAAGCGCTTGGCACCCTAGAGCGTGACCGCGTAACGTTTACTGCCACATCTAATGAGATAATTAGAGCCCTTCCTGTCAAAGAAGGTAGCTTGGTCAGTGAAGGGGAAGTGTTGGTTCAGCTCGATACCAAGAATCAACAAGCAGTTCTTGCACACGCCGTTGCCGAGCAAGCCAAAGCGGGAGCGTATTTGCTTAAATTGACCAATGGTGAACGCCCAGAAGACATTGCTGCCGCATCGGCTCGCGTAGCCCGAGCGGAAGCGCAGCTCACCGAAGCGCAGAAAAACTATCAACGCAAAGCAGAACTGGTGCGTAAAAAGCTCATCAGCCAATCCGAAAAAGATTCCGCTCTTGCGGCAAGGGACTCGGCGAGAGCCGAATTAGACTCAGCAAAAGAAGAGTTCAGTAAGCTCACCGCAGGTTCTCGCCTCGAAGACATCGAACAAGCTAAAGCCGCTTTAATGGCGGCAAAAGCCGAAGTAGCATTGCAAGAGCAAAAACTGGCAGAACTCACCATCACGGCCACGCGTGACGGTACGCTCGATAATTTGCCTTACAATCTTGGCGAACGCGTACCAGTGAACGGTGTGGTTGCCGTGATTCAAGCCAACCGCGTACCGTATGCACGAGTGTATGTTCCTGCCGATTATCGAATCGGGTTTATTCCTGGGAAAACC
>NZ_JAWOUB010000168.1:0-916 GCF_033339195.1 Vibrio sp. 811 | reverse complement strand
TTTATTTTACGCTTAGAAATAACTGATTGTATGTTGAATGACATTGTTGAGCACCACAGATTTGGGTGCTTTTAAATTGCGTAATTGTCGTTTTGAACCACTGACTTTTTGGGGAAAGTAAGATGTTGAAACCTAGTTTGATTGCTGCTTCTGTTATCGCAACACTAGCAGGTTGTTCTGCTCTGCAAAGCTCTGAGCAACAAGTTGTAAATTCACTGGCTGATAACCTTGATATCCAGTATCAAGTGCTCACTAACCATGGTGCTAATGAGGGGCTGGCATGTCAGGATTTGGGCGCTGAGTGGGCATCTTGTAACAAGGTCAACATGACGCTAGTAAACCAAGGCGAAGCAGTTAACTCAAAAGATTGGGCGATCTACTTTCACAGCATTCGTTTGATCCTAGATGTCGACAATGAACAGTTTAAAATCTCTCGCGTAACGGGTGATCTACACAAACTTGAACCAACTGATAAGTTTGATGGTTTTGCAGCGGGTGAAGAGGTTGTTCTTCCTCTGATCGGTGAATACTGGCAGCTTTTTGAAACAGACTTTATGCCGGGTGCATTTGTTGCAGCGCCAAACGCTGAACCTAAAATGATCGCTTCTCTCAATACTGAAGATGTGGCTTCTTTTGTCACTGGTCTTGAGGGTAATAACCTAAAACGTACACCAGATGACAACAACATCTTTGCCAGTGCGGTATCGCGTTTCGTGAAGAACGACGACTTAGTGAAACAAGACGTCTCCACGACGTTGTTACCAACGCCAATGCACGTTGAGGCGGGCAAAGGCAAAGTCGATATTACAGAAGGTATTGCGCTGCCTAAAGACGTATTTGATGCGGCTCAGTTCGCAGCAATTCAAGACCGTGCAGAAGTGGGAGGTGTGGATGTTCGTGGTGATCTTCCTGTAAG
>NZ_JAWOUB010000167.1:0-917 GCF_033339195.1 Vibrio sp. 811 | reverse complement strand
GGTGACGATTTCAGCAAAGTCGTTAATCGCCAATTGGATCAAACCTCGCGCAGCTTCGTTTCTGTTGGCACGACAGACTACTCAATCAGCAGCAACTATCCAGCTCGCACTCAAATGATTGCGCAAGACAACGGCGCACAATACATTATTGGCGGCGTGATTACTGACTTAACGGCAACGATTGAATCTCAACTCTTAAAAGACGACATCATTAACCGTCAGTTTGCTTTAGAGATGAAAGTCTTCGATGGCAAGACAGGCCATGAAGTCTTCAACAAAGCCTACCGCGAAGTCGCGCGTTGGCCATTCGCCAAAACCAGCCAAGTGGACACTCGCAGCGCACGTTTCTGGGCATCGACCTATGGCGAAATGATGCTACGCGTCAGCCGCAACATCATGTTAGACCTCGAGGCCGAACTGTCTTGCAAGATTACCCTACCGGAAGTGGTGGCCGTTTTTGGCAACACCGTCACGATGGATCTGGGCCGCATGCACGGCGTAAAAGAAGGTGACAAACTGCAACTGTGGCACACGGCATCATTCATCGATCAAAAGGGTTTGCCACGTAATAAAGTGTCGCAAAGCGAGATCACGTTGACGGTCTCCCGCATCTATGAACAAGAAGCAGAATTGACGATTGATCAGCCGAATTTGGCGTCCAGCGTTCAAATTGGCGATGTAATGAACAAGATCTTATAAAAGGTCACATTAAGCCTTGAGATATGCTTACTTTTGAATATCATAGACAACGCATCTTATTTGATTATGCCTGTCTAAGTAACTAACAAGTTAGCACTAGGGTTAAAGAAATCAGCAGCATGGCTGTGATTTTGTTTAACCTGTAGCAATTACCCAATAGTTACTGTGAGTGGTATTACGCCCTCAGGGGACAGCTTGATAGCGCAGTCCCCTCCGAA
>NZ_JAWOUB010000166.1:0-924 GCF_033339195.1 Vibrio sp. 811 | reverse complement strand
AATACGGTCAAATGCTGTAAGCGTTTTAAGCACCAATCTTTAAGCAGAATATCACTCATGGGTTGGCATGCCGCTTGCTCGAGCTTCGCGCTTGCATAGAGCAGAGTCTGGTAAGCTTTGTGATGGTCTTGATACCTGGCGTGTTGAAATACTCTCAAACATCCATCTAGCCAGCAGGCGATGGCTTTGCTTTGTTGATCAGACAACACCGGACCAAACACGGTATCAGGAGCTTCGTATAAGATCGCTTCTAACACGTCTACTTGATCATGCTTCCTAGTTTCATACCAATCCGAGATTTGATCTTGCCAGGAGGTCAGTTCCATCATGCAGCCTCAATCCATTGTTTAACAAAGTGATTCGGACCAACTTGATCATATTCATCAACCACAACACTGCTGCGATGACGGATCTCATCGGCGTCTATTGAGTAGTTTGGTTCATTTTTCACCAAGTTTCCAAATGGCAGATCAGGATCGGGCACGGCTGAGATCAACAACTTAGTGTATGGGTGCTGTGGATTTTTCAAGATCGCGTGCGTGTCACCCCATTCAACGATTTGCCCTTTATACATCACCGCTGTTTCTTCAGCGATGTAGTGCGCGGTAGCGAGGTCGTGGGTAATGTACAAAAAGCCAATCCCAAGCTCTTGCTTCATACGCTGCATCAAGTTCAATACGCCTAAGCGAATTGACACATCCAGCATCGATGTTGGCTCATCGGCCAAAATTATTTGTGAACCGACGGCCAGTGCGCGTGCGAGGTTTACTCGCTGACGCTGACCGCCGCTGAGTTCGTGCGGGTACTTGTTTAATGTCTCTTCTGGCAATTCCACCAGCTTGAGAAGTTCGTCCAATCGCGCCGGGATCTCGCGGTCATGCTGCACCTGCTTGTGGATTTTCAACGGGCGAGTTAGATGATGAC
>NZ_JAWOUB010000165.1:0-925 GCF_033339195.1 Vibrio sp. 811 | reverse complement strand
AATTTCTTTGGTGTTTTGGTTGCAGTGGGCTTCAGAGACTTAGCCGCTTTAGCATTGGGGTTTTAATTAAGTTCAGTGGATTACGTGTATTTCTTTTTCCCAAAGGGTGGTTTTCTAAATCCAATTTTAACTATTTGCGTGAAGCGCCTAACAAAGCATTTAAGAGTGACTCACAACGCTTGGCGATTTCAGTTTAAACTCGGCTTTGGTGTTTAAGGTTCAATGGTTTGGGTTAGGCGTTTAGCGTTGTTCGCACCTTAATGCGGCGTTAGTTGCCAACGAGGAAAAATGTACCTAGAGCAGAATGTTTAGGGCTAATGTCCATGTGTTTTTGGCTAGGTTTTTCGCATTTCAATTTCTAGTTATTTGGGTTTGTGAAAGTCGTGCTTTGGTTTCTTGTGCGGTTTGGGTTTTCTGTTTCAGAAGCCGATTAGTTTGTTGAAAGTCTGCTCTGTTGCATTGTCGTTCCAAAAGGTTTGTTTGGTGTTCAAAGTCCGTTTTCTACGGCGTTGTAAATTCCAAGTGGTTTCAGTGACAGGCGCTTTGAAACTGCGCCTGATTTGGGTTTCTTAAAAAACGTAAAACTAGTGTTGGCAAAGCGGTAATTAACATCAAATCAAAGCTTTAGGTTTGGCAACTAACAAAGCATTCAAGAGGGATTCACAACGCTTGGCAGTTTTGGTTTGAATTAGCTTAAGTGTTTACGGCACAATGGTTTAGGTCGGGTGGTTTGCGTTGTTCACCCCTTAATGCGGCGTTAGCTATCAAAGAGGTACAATGAAAATTCTCAGCTGTTTGATAATGTTAGTCATAATATCGTATACGACTAAAGCTGGTCAGCTCTCGTTGCCGGAATGTGAAGTAGAAAATCCATTGAAAACAGAGTTACATTTCTACGTAAATAAACAAGTTCTTGACGAATATT
>NZ_JAWOUB010000164.1:0-926 GCF_033339195.1 Vibrio sp. 811 | reverse complement strand
AGTGCTTCCTGCAACAGAATGTATAGTTCACAACCTCCGGATTTGCGAATGTTCAAAATGAGAATAAAGGCAATGGGGTTTAATAATTTCCGCGAACATATTCACACGGCGACAACAAAGATCTGAAGGCGTTTAGATAAGAGAAGGTTCGCTAACGCAAGGAATGGCAGGAAGAGATAACAAACGATTAGAGGGTTGCGAAATAGATAAAATAAAAAACGGTTCGCGCCGACAACCAAGCTAGATCATCATTGCGAACCGTTGGGGGCTCAAATACGCTTAGGATTAACCTTTCGCTTGTTGAACTTTACTTAGGTTCTTCATTTGTTCCATCACTTTATCAACCGAGAAGCTTGGGATCTCTTGACGTGGTGGGAACTCTTTGAATGATTTCAGAACTTTCGCTACTTTCGCTTGAGCAGGAACAAGCAAGAATACGTGGTTGAACTGCCATGTTTCGTAACCGAAGCCTTGGTCGCCCTTCTCTAGTGGGTCAACTTTAAGGTCGAAGATCATTGGTATACGTAGGTTTGTGAACTCTTTCGTCCAAACATCCCAACCTTCATGCTCTTGGATCTTGAAGTGAAGCTTGAAGCGCTTGTCACGCATTGCCAGCAAGTCGCCATCGTCTGACCAGTAGAAGAACTCATCACGAGCAGACTCTTTGTCTTTACCCATCAAGTAATTCATTTGGTTGTAACCATCTAAATGGTTTTTGTATGTGCGATCAGCAGACGATGATTTGTAACCTTTCAGCAAGTCTTGCTTGATGGTGTTGTTACCCGCCGCAGAAAGCAGTGTTGGGAACCAGTCTTCACCCGCAAAGATGTCGTTTAACTTCGTATTTGGAGCAATGTGCCCAGGCCAACGAACCATTGCTGGTACGCGGAAGCCACCTTCCCAGCCTGTGTTTTTCTCACCACGGA
>NZ_JAWOUB010000163.1:0-933 GCF_033339195.1 Vibrio sp. 811 | reverse complement strand
AAACTTTTTAAGAGACTGAAAACCCTGCCAAGTTGGCAGGGTTTTTTTATGCCTATTCCGCACATACAACATAGATTGTGAAACAAGATTACATAGAAAGATTGTGTCGAAAATCCAAACCTTCAGGTTTGCCTACCAACAGCAACGATGGACTCTCAAGGTTCACTTACGCCAACGACAGCGTGTAACTTAGGAGCAATGGCAACGTCAATACGCTAAAGAAGTTCCCAAACAACACCATGGACGCCACTGTCATCGGTTCGATATTCAGTCGCTCTGCAAATAGATAATTCATGACCGCTGGAGGTAGCATGGTGAACAGCACCATCATTTGTAGTTGCATGGTTGGTAAAGGAATAAACCAATAAATGATTGCAAACGCGATTGCGCCAGTCGTTAACGATTGAACGGTACACAAAACGCCAACTTTTAATCCATCCAGTCTTAGATGACACATTTGTGAGCCAAGAGAAAGCAGCATTACCGGAACAGCGGCTTGCCCTAGTAGTGCTGTTGCTTCATACAACGGTGTCCACGCGCCAATACCTGATAAGTTCAAACATAATGCGAGCGATGCCGATAAGAAAATTGGCATCTTTATGATTTGTTTCAATGGATTCCCGTTACTTAACAACATCACACCTACGCTGATATGTAAGCAAGCTGATACTACAAACAGCAGTACAGCAGAAGAAAGGGCAACTTCGCCAAATGTATAAGTGAACAACGGTATCGCAAGGTTCCCGCTATTTCGAAACATATGAGGTGGAGCCCAAGCTTTAAATGTTAGCCCAGTGATTTTACAAATCGGAATCATGAGTAACCCCGGAATTAAAACCGCAATGATGGCGGCTAAGAGCAGGGGACCTTGTTCAGAGTCGTGCGGCATGCTCACTAATGAGGAAAAGACCAGATCTGGCGTGCATACATCTA
>NZ_JAWOUB010000162.1:0-933 GCF_033339195.1 Vibrio sp. 811 | reverse complement strand
TCTGATCAATCTTAACGGCGGTGTGCGCTTTGGATGTGGTAGCTCCACCAATCAGAAGCGGAAGATCAAAATTGAGACGTTCCATCTCTTTAGCAACATGAACCATTTCATCCAGAGATGGGGTAATCAACCCTGACAAACCAATAATATCAACGTTCTCTTCTATCGCGACTTTCAAGATCTTTTCACACGGCACCATCACACCAAGATCGATGATCTCGTAGTTATTACACTGCAGTACAACACCCACAATGTTTTTGCCGATGTCGTGCACGTCACCCTTCACTGTCGCCAACAAAATTTTTCCGTTACTGCTACCAGATTGTTTTTCGGCGTTAATAAAAGGCTCTAAATGCGCGACAGCTTGCTTCATTACACGTGCAGATTTCACTACTTGAGGTAAGAACATCTTACCCTCACCAAATAGGTCACCCACCACGTTCATGCCATCCATCAAAGGACCTTCAATCACTTCAAGTGGTTTTGCCGCATTCACACGTGCTTCTTCAGTGTCTGCAACGATGAACTCTGTGATCCCTTTAACTAACGCATGCTCTAAACGTTTTGCGACAGGCCAAGTTCGCCACTCAAGCGCAGAGGCATCTTCTTCTTTGCCAACGCCTTTATCTGCGTACTCAGCCGCGATATCCAACAATCTTTCTGTAGCGTCATCTCGACGGTTAAGCACAACGTCTTCTACCGCTTCTCGTAGTTTTTCCGGAACGTTGTCATAAATTTCGAGCTGCCCCGCGTTCACAATGCCCATGTCCATACCGTTTTTAAAACAGTGATAAAGGAATACGGCATGGATTGCTTCACGAACGTAGTTATTACCGCGGAAAGAGAAAGACACGTTCGACACGCCACCGGAAATCATCGCGTGTGGCAAATCGCGCTTGATGTCCGCTACAGCTTCAATAAAATCAACAGCAT
>NZ_JAWOUB010000161.1:0-935 GCF_033339195.1 Vibrio sp. 811 | reverse complement strand
GCATGACACAAGCAAATACAAACAATGCTTACGGTAAAGACATCGCAATGACTGTGATTGGCGCAGGCTCATACGGTACTTCTCTAGCGATCTCCCTCGCGCGTAATGGTGCGAACGTTGTCCTTTGGGGACACGAGCCAGAGCACATGGCACGCTTAGAGGCGGATCGCGCGAACCACGCATTTTTACCAGGTGTTGATTTCCCAGAAAGCTTGATTATTGAATCGGATTTAGAAAAAGCCGTTCAAGCAAGCCGTGACTTGTTAGTTGTGGTTCCAAGCCATGTCTTTGGCATCGTGCTTAACAGCTGCAAACCGTTCCTGCGCGAAGATTCGCGTATCTGTTGGGCAACCAAAGGTCTTGAACCTGAAACTGGCCGACTGCTCAAAGACGTCGCGTACGACATCATCGGTGAGAACTACTCGCTGGCCGTTCTATCTGGCCCAACGTTCGCGAAAGAGCTCGCGATGGGTCTACCAACTGCGATTTCCGTTGCCTCTCCAGATGCAGAGTTCGTGGCGGATCTGCAAGAGAAAATCCACTGTAGCAAAACCTTCCGCGTGTACGCGAACAACGACTTCATCGGCATGCAACTTGGCGGTGCAGTGAAAAACGTTATCGCAATTGGCGCAGGTATGTCAGACGGCATCGGTTTTGGTGCAAACGCCCGTACTGCGTTGATTACCCGTGGCTTGGCTGAAATGAGCCGCCTTGGCGCTGCACTTGGTGCTAAACCAGAAACCTTCATGGGTATGGCTGGTTTGGGTGACTTAGTTCTTACGTGTACCGATAACCAGTCACGTAACCGCCGCTTTGGTTTAGCTCTCGGTCAAGGTAAAGACGTTGACACGGCACAAGAAGAAATTGGCCAAGTCGTAGAAGGCTACCGCAACACGAAAGAAGTATGGATGCTCTCCCAACGCATGGGCGTTGAG
>NZ_JAWOUB010000160.1:0-936 GCF_033339195.1 Vibrio sp. 811 | reverse complement strand
GGTGGAAGGCTACAATTTGGCGCTTGAGTTACCTAAGATTGCCGCTGAAATGGAACAGCTCGGTTTACCGGAAGGCGTTGAATATAAGATTCGGGGTCAAAATGAGGAGCAGGAAAACTCATCAGCATTCTTGCAAAACGCTTTTGTTGTGGCTCTTGGCGTCATGGCGCTCATTCTCATCACGCAGTTCAACAGCTTTTATCAGGCATTTTTGATTTTGAGTGCGGTGCTGTTTTCAACGGTCGGGGTTTTTGCTGGGTTGCTTATTTTCCAAAAACCATTCGGCATCATCATGTCTGGCATTGGTGTGATTGCCTTGGCTGGTATCGTAGTTAATAACAACATTGTACTGATTGATACTTATAACCAAATGCGAAAAAGAGGACTGGACAAAGCAGAGGCTATCCTGCGGACCGGTGTGCAACGTTTGAGACCGGTGCTATTAACCACAATTACGACCATTTTAGGGTTGTTACCGATGGTTCTAGAAATGAACATCGATTTAGTTAATCAAAAAGTCGAATTTGGTGCGCCGAGTACGCAATGGTGGTCTCAGTTAGCGACGGCAGTAGCGGGGGGATTGGCATTTGCTACGGTGTTGACGTTGGTGCTTACGCCTTGTTTGCTTATGTTGGGAAGAGATCATCTTGCTAAGCCCGAACCTGATGAAAGCGAAGAGGCAGCGTAATGCTGCCTCTTTTTGCTTTTCCGTTTATCTCATTGCCAGTAACTTACTGTAACGATCCAGCTTGTCCATACTGACTTTTGCATTCGCCATGAAGGTTTGTCTTGCTTTACCTGTTAACGATTTGGATTGCGGCAAATTCACCGTTCTTGGGTTTTTGTGCACGCCATTTACTAGGAACTCATAATGTAAGTGGGGTCCTGTCACACGGCCTGTCCCGCCAAGCGTACCGATAGTTTGACCTTGTTTAA
>NZ_JAWOUB010000159.1:0-941 GCF_033339195.1 Vibrio sp. 811 | reverse complement strand
ACTTGCCTTCTTGTTTGTCTTGCCAAGCGATGTTTTCAACGACACGGCCATAGCGGTCTTTACGAATGGTCTTTTTACCTTCTTCACCGGTTAACCATTCATCATAGCTGCGCTCAACCCCCTCTAGGCCATGACCGTCAATGCCTGTCACACCGACAAGGTGCGCACTGACTTCACCAGCCGGGTAATAACGACGAGACTCCGACTTAAGACCAATACCTGGTAGCTTCAGTTCACGAATGTAGTTTGCCATTGCTGGGCTCACCTGACGCTGCAGGTAAATAAAGCGACGCTTTTCGTTGCGCTTGATTTTGTCAATCAGGCCTTGGCGCTCCACACCTAACACATCTGCTAAGTCATACCAGTTTTGTTTCTGACTTAGCGCATTTTCTTTAAAAATGGTGGCTGGATCGGCCCAAACCGCTTCAACAGGCACACTCACCGCTAAAGGTTCACCATTGCGATCAGAAATAATGCCTCGTGCAGACGGGATAGACTTAACACGAATCGAACGTAGATCGCCCTGCTTAATGAGATTATCCGGCTCGATGATTTGAATATAGGCCACACGAGCGACAAGAAGCGCAAAGGCGCAGAAAACAAAAAACAGCAATAAATGGAAGCGCCAGCGAATCAAAAATGATGGCTCTACTTCTACTTTCGCTGTTTTCGGTGCGGTTTTGGTGTCGTTTACTGCGGCTTTGGGTTTCGCAGAAGACTTACGCTTATTTCCTTGTTTAGCGTTGGTTTTCTTTCTTATCATTTTAGCGTGATAACCACTTCTTTATCGCCATCAGGTCGTTTCATTTCAAGATCCTTTTTCGCAAGATCTTGCACTCGACTGTGTTCTGCTAAGGCGGTTTCTTCCAACATCAGGTTGCGCCATTCGCTATCTAATCGCTCGCGCTCAACCAGAGTGTGATCTTTTTCAGTGATCGCTT
>NZ_JAWOUB010000158.1:0-944 GCF_033339195.1 Vibrio sp. 811 | reverse complement strand
TTTGCATTGAACGCCGGTCGTTCAATCGTACTAGCGGTAAACAAGTGGGATGGTCTAGATAACGAAGTAAAAGAGAACGTGAAGAAAGAGCTAGACCGCCGCCTAGGTTTCGTAGACTTTGCTCGTATTCACTTTATTTCTGCACTGCACGGTACTGGTGTTGGTCACTTGTTTGAGTCTATCCAAGAAGCGTACAAGTCGGCAACGACACGTGTTGGTACCTCTGTTTTGACTCGTATCATGAAGATGGCGACTGATGATCACCAACCGCCAATGGTTCGTGGCCGTCGTATCAAGCTAAAATACGCGCACGCAGGTGGTTACAACCCACCAATCGTCGTGATTCACGGTAACATGGTTCGTGAACTTCCGGATTCATACAAGCGTTACTTGATGAACTACTTCCGCAAGTCACTGGAAATTATGGGTACGCCAATTCGTATCAACTTCCAGAATAGCGAAAACCCGTTTGAGAATCGTGCGAACAAGCTAACCTTGTCTCAAGAGCGTAAGCGTAAACGTATGATGTCTGTGGTTAAAAACCGCAAAAAATAATTTAAGCATTTGAAGATACCCAAGTTTTTACTTGGGTATTTTTTTATCTGTTTTTTGCAACCTCGAAAAGTGATGTGAGATGTGTCCTTTTCCAAACCTTACTTTCATCATTATCACAATGTTCTTCTGCGCGGTTTTCCTCTAGTGATATTAGTGATGACGTGCAGATTCCTGTATCTTCAAATGCTCAGCACAAAACCTTAACTTCTTACATTCACAAAGATAAGCAAAGCATGACGATTACCGCGACACAAACCCGTTTTTGCCATCAAACTTGGCAGTTGGACGCTCAGATTCAACTCGTTCAAAACCACAATGAAGTGACCTACGTAGTCACCGACGTGACTCCGTTTCATCCCGTTAGCCATATCTGGTCTGATCATCCCGCA
>NZ_JAWOUB010000157.1:0-947 GCF_033339195.1 Vibrio sp. 811 | reverse complement strand
CTGGTCCTGCAGCATCGGGTGATATTATCATCGATGATGGTGCGGTAAATGCGGTTGTTGGTAAAGGCAGCAGCTTGCTAGCAAAAGGGGTCATCAAGGTGAGCGGTGATTTTGCCCGTGGTGAAGTTGCTCGCGTAACAAATTCTCATGGCAAACTGGTTGCGCGTGGTATTAGTGCCTACTCAAGTGAAGACTTGGCAAAAATTACTGGCAAACACAGTAAAGACATCATCTCTATTTTGGGTCATGACTACGGCTCAGAAGTGATTCATCGCGATGATCTTGTCGTCATTCAAGAATAGAAATTGAGGGAAGCAACGTGGATTTAACGAATATGGGTAAAGCTGCTAAAGATGCAGCTTTCGAATTGGCGACAGCGTCAACTGCTCAAAAGAACCAAGCTCTAGCGATCATCGCAGATGAGCTAGAAGCAAACTCAGCTGCGATTTTGGCAGCAAACGCAAAAGACATCGAACTTGGTCGCGAAGCTGGTCTGACCGATGCGCTGTTAGACCGTCTACTGTTGAATGAAGAACGCTTAACGGGCATTGCAAATGATGTTCGCAATGTGATCAGCCTAAACGATCCTGTGGGCAGCGAAATCGACAGTAAAGTGCTAGAAAACGGCATGTCTCTCTCTCGCCGCCGTGTACCACTTGGTGTTGTGGGTGTGATTTATGAAGCGCGTCCAAATGTGACTATCGACATTGCCGCACTGTGCCTGAAAACGGGTAACGCCAGCATCCTACGCGGTGGTAAAGAGACGTTTTTCTCTAACATGGAACTTGTGAAAGTTATCCAATCAGCCCTTGCAAAAGCAAACTTGCCAGCCGCTTCAGTACAGTACATTGAAAAGCCAGATCGCGAACTGGTTTCTCAACTGCTTAAACTGGATGACTACGTTGATATGATCATCCCACGTGGTGGAGCTGGTCTGCACAAAATGT
>NZ_JAWOUB010000156.1:0-948 GCF_033339195.1 Vibrio sp. 811 | reverse complement strand
GGCGTCGTCTAATGGAATTTTGTAGCCAGCGGTGATGGTTTGTTCTGGTTTGGAGAGAGAAAGCGCCGTATTAAAGCTATGGCCGCGTGCACTTACCCATGGTTTTTTCCATTTTAAAGTGCCGCGCACACCCGTATCGGTGGAGTAACCAATACCAGTTTCAATTTGGTTTTTCGCAGCAGGCGCTAACGAGACTTTAATCGGCAACTCGCGCCCATCTTCAAGCTTGCTTAAGTCAGGCTCAACAAACACGGAGGAAAACCAATCGGTGTTAGACAGGTTTTGGTTGTATTCACCCACATCAGAGACAAGGTAAGGTTCACCAATTTCAAAAGGTCGCATCGACTCAACACGGTTTTCCCAGATCTGGCTTCCCGTAATTTCTACCGGACCAAAGTGATAGCGAATACCGCTGTCGTAGTGCAAACGCACATTGGCTTCATTCAATTCGGGGATCACTTCCAGCTTGTTGAGCTTAAAGTCACCATTGAAGTAACCACGTTGCAAAGCCAGGTTACGGATCCCTGATTTAAGGCTGTCATACTCACCCTGATTTAAAATCCGCCCAACTTTTAAAGGCGATTTGGCGATGAGATTCGCGAATTCTTCATCCTCTTTCGCTTCACCGCTGATCACGACATCCATTACTTTGATCTTAACTGGTAAGCCTTTGTGGATGTTAACGATCAGCTCGTCATTCCCTTCGGAAATAGAGTATGAAATTTTTGCATGATAATAGCCAAGCGCATTAAGCGCTTCGGTGATACTTTGATCCAATCGCGCCTGAAAGCGCAGCGAAGTGGAGTAATCCTTCTCTGGAATCGAAGACAGGTACGCTTTCACGTTATCTTCCAGTGCGCCATCGATGCCTTTAAGCTTTAAAGAAACATCGGCATACGCGCTCTGAGAAACAACCAACAAGCCAACAATGATGGGGAGAGCTTTTTT
>NZ_JAWOUB010000155.1:0-951 GCF_033339195.1 Vibrio sp. 811 | reverse complement strand
AATGTCAGTCAGTCAAACACGCTTTTTGAGTCTGTGCTCACTTGCCGTGTAATGCCAACGCGTACTACCCAAACCTAAATGATGCGTCAGCACATTGGGCCACGATGCATGGTCGTGACCCTGTTATTGAAACTTAAAGCGTCACGCCAGGGCTCAAGGTCGCAGGTAATTCCGTCTCCTGCCCTTCCATGGATGCCATAGGGTAAGCACAGTAATCCGCCGCGTAGTACGCGCTTGGACGAAGGTTGCCTGATGCACCAGGGCCACCAAATGGGGCGTCACCACTTGCGCCCGTCAATTGACGGTTGCGGTTTACGATGCCTGCGCGAATGTGGGCAACAAAGTATTCCCATTCTTGATCGTCTGTTGATACAAGACCTGCCGACAGGCCAAAGCGCGTGTCATTCGCCAGCTCTACGGCTTTATCCAAACCTTCATAGCGCACGACTTGCAGCAGCGGTCCGAAGTATTCTTCATCTGGCAACTCAGCAATGTTAGTCACATCGATGATGCCAGGAGAAACAAACGCCGCCTCTCCAGCTTTCGCTTCAATCAAGCTTTCACCGCCTAGAGATTGCAGGTTTGCTTGCGCATCAAGTATGAACTTCGCCGCAGCCACAGAGATTTGTGGGCCCATAAATGGCGCAGGTTCTGCGAATGGTTGATCCATGCGAATGTTTTTCGTCGCTTCCACCAGCTTAGTGATCAGAGCATCCCCTTTCTCACCAAACGGCACGTATAGACGACGAGCACAAGTACAACGTTGACCAGCACTGATGAATGCCGATTGGATGATGGTGTACACCGTTGCATCCAAATCACCGTAGTTATCAGAGATGACCATCGGGTTGTTGCCGCCCATTTCTAGCGCTAACATCTTGCCTGGTTGACCTGCAAACTGACGATGCAGAATGTGACCCGTGTTCGCACTGCCCGTAAACAGAATGCCAT
>NZ_JAWOUB010000154.1:0-958 GCF_033339195.1 Vibrio sp. 811 | reverse complement strand
GATCACCATCGAAGCGCAGCGCATATTCGCCACCTTTCAACGCCGAAATATCATCGACATAAACGGCAACGTCCGCTTTCGAGTTTGGTGCAGTAAACACTCGTGATTTAGCCACCAGCTCAGAATTCACATCGGTAAAAACGTCTTTACCGATTTTGCCGTTGAGATCCAAACCTTGCGATTGCAGTTGGTTGACCTTGTAAGAGAATCCGGTAGCTAAGCGCCCCATTTCATCCAGCAGTTGCGGAATGTGTTTGTCACGCATGTCGAGTAGCGCGCCGATTTTGCCGTCCATGTCGTCGGCCTTAATCGCTTTAATGCCATCGCCTTCGACCATCGCTAGACGTCGTTGGTGCACGTCTGGGTAGCCATCAATCATTTTTAATTGGCTTGCCTCTGTGCCCGACACCAAGGTATGACCATTGCCGATGTGCACGTTGAAACCTTCAGCGTTTTTACGTGGGGTCACGGTGACCTTAGTGTATTCGGACAGCTCAGTAATCAGCTTTTCATGCTGATCCATCAAATCGTTATGTGGACCAGGAGTGCGCATCATCAAGCGGTGAATGTCACGAATTTCTAGCGCCAGTTGGTTAATGCGCTCAATGCCCATGTCCAATTTTTTATTGGTTACGTCTGACTGCAGTCGCACCGTTTCGTGAAAGTCGTTTAATGTGTCTGAAAAGATTTTTGCCTTTTCCAACACAACTTTACGCGCACCTAAATCGTTTGGTGTGTCTGCCATGGTTTTCACAGCATCAAACCACTCGTTGAGGTTTTCTGGGATCTTCTTCGATGCAACAGAGCTCAACATGCTAGAAAGCATGTCTAAGTTATCTTGGGTATCCGTTTTATTCGCATTGCTTGTAGAGGACAGGTTGAGTTCATTAACGGCAAATTGGTCCCACGAGCGGCGAACATTTTCCACATGCACACCCATGCCGTAGGTAGAACCACC
>NZ_JAWOUB010000153.1:0-960 GCF_033339195.1 Vibrio sp. 811 | reverse complement strand
TCACTTGAGGTGCTTTTTTTATGGACGTAATTCGTTATACTCCGCACCAAATTGATACGAAAAGGCAACCTCGATGGAATTTGAATTCATCCGTAATACGTTGATGGGCGAGTACTACGTAAAATGCAGCATGGGGCATGAGATCGTAGGGCGTTGGTTACAAGAAGAAATCGGGAAAGATCCAGCGAAGATTGCTCAAGTAGAAGCCTTAATTGATAAGGCGTTTTCTCTTCCTTCTCAAGAGCATACTTTAACAGGCACTGAGATCAGCTTGATGATTCAAGGGGATGAAGTTCTGGTGCAGGAGAACGCCCTATCGCACGATTACGATGTAGAGATGGAAAGTGAGTTCGATTTCTATGATGCAGAGAGTACAGCAAGCTGCGGCATTGAAGACTTTGTTGCACTGATTGAGCAATGGAAAGACTTTTTGAACATTTAATGCACAGTTTTGGGTAATCCCATCGGGATTGCTTTATATTTGTGAAAAAGGCGCACCATATCGGTGCGCCTTTTTTGTTTATAAACCTGTAAATTACTATAAATACATTTAATTCAATAGCTTAAAAACTTGGCACGCAGATTGGATTATTAGAAGTGTTTCAGGATGAAAGCTTCGGAGAGAATTGCATGAAAATAATCAACGCCATTATTAAGCCGTTTAAGTTAGACGATGTTCGCGAGGCATTGGCTGATGTCGGTATCGAAGGGATGACAGTATCAGAGGTGAAAGGCTTTGGTCGCCAGAAGGGTCACACTGAGTTGTACCGCGGCGCGGAATACCAAGTGGACTTTCTACCGAAGGTCAAAATAGAAATTGCGACACATGCAGACAATGTTGATCGCGTCGTAGAGGCGATCACAAAAGCGGCGCAGACCGGAAAAATTGGCGACGGTAAGATTTTTGTGTACGACCTGAACCAAGCGGTGCGCATCCGTACGGGTGAAATGGACGCAGAA
>NZ_JAWOUB010000152.1:0-960 GCF_033339195.1 Vibrio sp. 811 | reverse complement strand
AAAGAGCTTTGGCAGAGTGCAACTAGCGATAGTGGCAAAATGCGAGTCATTGCCGATTACATATCCGCAATGACCGATGGTCATGCGCAAAAGCTACACCGCCAATTGTTCTCTTCGATTGTGTTGTAGAACGTTGTTCTACTTGTTCAAATAATTTTTTTCAAATACGCCCGGAGGCATCTGGGCGATTTGAAATTCAATCATCCTGTCAAAAGCATTAAGTAGCGGCGAGAAGTCGTTATCCGGCTCCAATAAACTCAACGCATAAAACCCTGCTTCCACTGTCGAAAGACTGTTGTCTGAAGGCGCTTTACGAATTGTATAGTGACCTTGTAAATCCTCGGGAAGCTTTACTGTGGTTAAAGTGTGCAAGTTGGTGGAAAGCTGCCACATTTTATAGGCTTTTTTCCACGTGCCATCGAGCAAAATCAAGCGTGTTTTTCTTGTGCGCTCGCTCTCGGTACACGCAATGTCTGAAAGGCACTGTGATTGCTCAGACGGATAAAGGATAAAATGCTGATACGCTTCATCGGTGAGTAACGCGTTTAACTGTGCGTCGTCAGAAAAATCCTCGCCAATCAAACAAGTACAGTTCTTTAAACTCAAATTGAGAATCCGTGCCGTACCAAGTGGACGATGCGCTTCACTCGTATGCTGAAGAATGATAAGTTCAACCCCGCTTGCTAGCGGTACGATCCATTGGCAAATACAGGCTTTGCGCGATTTTCCACACTGAGAACAATAACGAGACATAGAGTGAACCTTTATACATTGCTGACCATCATCAGCGTTATCTGCTTAGTACTACAATTCGAACCAATGGCGAGCCTCACCGAATGGCACGCTTACAACATACGTCATGGTGAATGGTGGCGAATCGTAACAGGAAATCTCACACATACCAACTTTGCCCACCTTGGAATGAACTTGGCTGGATTATGGGTTATCGCGTTTATATTC
>NZ_JAWOUB010000151.1:0-962 GCF_033339195.1 Vibrio sp. 811 | reverse complement strand
CAATCCCTCAAGAGTTGGTTGAGTCCATTTACAAAAACTGGCACGAGTTTTTCTGCTCAGAAGAAAAAAATGATTTCCAATTTAATGTAGAAACGCAAGATGGTTATTTCCCACCTTCGGTTTCTGAAGTTGCGAAAGGCCACAAAGTAAAAGACATCAAAGAGTACTTTCATGTTTACCCTTGGGGACAAATCCCAGAACAGTTGAAAGCAGAGATTCTTGAGTACTACGAGCGCGCAAACGCTTTTGCACAAGAACTGCTAGGTTGGGTAGAAGAGTACGCACCAAAAGACGTACAAGAGAAGTTCTCTATCGCGCTGTCAGAAATGATCAATAACAGCGACAAAACGTTGCTTCGCGTTCTTCATTACCCACCAATGACAGGCGAAGAAGAGCCAGGTGCAATTCGCGCAGCCGCTCATGAAGACATCAACCTACTGACTGTACTGCCAGCGGCGAACGAGCCTGGTCTGCAAGTTATGAGCAAAGATGGCGAGTGGATCGATGTTCCATGTGATTTTGGTAACTTGATCATTAACATCGGTGACATGCTACAAGAAGCGTCAGGTGGTTACTTCCCGTCAACGACGCACCGAGTTATCAACCCAACAGGTGCTCGCCAAGAAAAATCGCGCATTTCATTACCGCTTTTCTTGCACCCAAAACCAGATACAGTACTTTCTGAGCGTTACACAGCACACAGCTACTTAATGGAACGCTTACGTGAGCTAGGCGTTATTTAATCAAACGCGATCCTGATTCCAAAGGCCGATGGTTTTTCGCTATCGGCCTTTTTTCGTTTATGGTACAAAAGTAACGACGTTGAGCTTTGAAACCTGCTCAATTTTAATCGCTTATAAATCAAACGAGGGCGCATGGAAGATCAATATGGCGTATGCGATAGCAGTCAGAGTGAAATAGAGAACCCGTTGCTTTGGCCAATGCTTGAGATTCTCAAAAGG
>NZ_JAWOUB010000150.1:0-965 GCF_033339195.1 Vibrio sp. 811 | reverse complement strand
TAACGGCGTCTTATCAGTAAAAGCAGGTCAACTCAATCCAAATGTAAGACTGACTTGCGTTGATGAAAGCATCATGGCACTTGAATCTGCCAAGCAGAACTTATTGGATAACTTGGGCGAAGGTCGCGACATTCAGTGCGTGGCCAATAACTGTTTGGATGGATTCAAACCTGACAGTTGCGATTTAATCATGTGTAACCCACCGTTCCATCAGCAACAAGCCATTACCGATCATATCGCATGGCAAATGTTCTGTGATGCAAAACAAATTTTGAACCAAAATGGCAAGTTACTCGTCATAGGAAACCGTCACCTCGGCTACGATGCCAAGTTGAAACGTCTGTTTGGCGATAAGAATGTGAAACTCATCGCTTCTAACAATAAGTTCGTGATTTTACAGGCAACAAAAAATCCTGCTAAATTAAGCGCAAAACAATAGAGCTCTCCGAGCAAAATGTTTACAAGGAACAATAAAATGAAAAAACTGTTACTCGCGGCTTCGGTTGCATTGCTTGCTGCATGTTCAGCGCCACAACAACCGCAACTGAACCTAATGCCTGAAAGCACCTTGAGCACCAATCCTATTGTACAAGGCAAAACATACAGCTTGACCAGCAAAGACGTGCGCGCAGCGCAGTACGTAGCTTTGGTTGATAATGGTCATTCAAACATTCTACCGCTTCATGCGAAACAAAACTTACGCATTGCATTAGAAGAAGCTTTAGAGAAACAGTTCTCATCTCAAGGTTTCCACTCTGATTTAAACAGCAACAACGCAATTGAACTGAATGTTCAAGAAGCGCTAGTGAACGTCAAACATTCCGTGATGGAAAACCAAATGGATGCCAAAGTGATACTGGAGATCACAGCAGAAACACCACAAGGCAAATTGGTGAAAACCTACACAGGTACTGCAAAACGCTCTGGCACTTTAAGCGCTTCAGATTCTGATATTGAAGAAACAC
>NZ_JAWOUB010000149.1:0-966 GCF_033339195.1 Vibrio sp. 811 | reverse complement strand
GTAGCCCGTACCAAAATCGTCCAACGCCAGTTGTACGCCCAGTTGTTTGATTTCGTTGATGCAGTGGATGGATTCCGTTTCGCCGCCCATCAGCATACTTTCGGTGATTTCTAGCACCAAATGACCTGCAGAGATGTTGTGCTCTTCAATCATGGTTTGCAGGAATGAAATCAACCGTGAATGGTAGAAATGCTGCGCACTCAGGTTGACGTGCACCGTCAGTGGCGGCAAGCCTTGGCTGTGTCTCTTTGTGTTCAGTTTGCCGATAAAATCGCAAGACTGATTGAGGATTGATTCTCCAAGCTCTACAATCAGTTTCCCTTGCTCTGCAAGCGGAATAAAGATCAACGGCGAGATAATGCCGAGCGTTGGATGCGGCCATCGAGCCAATGCTTCAAAGCCAATGATTTCACCTGATTTCGCGTTCACGATTGGTTGAAAATAAGGAATGATGTTGTCTTGTCGAATCGCTACTTCTAAGTCGCGATTGATGATCATCGACGTTTCTGCCTGCTCAGATAATTCACCATCAGCGACCAACACTTCATGCATGTGACGACCGCTCATTGACTGCGCAGAGTAACGAGCTACAAGCAATAGGTGCTCAAGGGATTGGTGGGTGATTTTAGGGTCAACCATCACGGCTTTGCTGTCGAGCGACAACATAATCCCAGAGAGTTCGATTTTGTAAGATAGCTGATTTAACAGTCGGTTTGCCGCTTCCAACGCGTCGCTGTGACCGCTTGCGTTGGGAAGAATGACGATGAACTCATGCTCACTAATCCGACCAATTTGGTGAGTGCCCAAATGGTCGCGCAACAAAGTCGAGATGTACTGGATCGCCTCATCAAAGATCAGGTGTCCGTACACTTCAGCGATTTGCTTGAGGCTCTTACTAGTGATGTAGATGAACGAGAAGTGATTCGGTTGGTGTTTCACCAACTCTTCAAGTGCGCCTAAGATTAC
>NZ_JAWOUB010000148.1:0-967 GCF_033339195.1 Vibrio sp. 811 | reverse complement strand
GGTTTGATGGCAGAAGCTATCGACCATGCAGGTATTCAATTTCGTACACTAAATGCTTCGAAAGGTCCTGCAGTACGAGCAACTCGAGCTCAAGCCGATCGCGCTCTGTACAAAGCGTACGTACGCAACGCATTAGAAAACGCGCCAAACCTAACTCTGTTCCAGCAATCGGTTGATGATCTGATTGTTGAACAAGATCGCGTTGTTGGCGTTGTGACTCAAATGGGTCTTAAATTCCATGCCAAAGCGGTTGTGCTGACCGTAGGTACTTTCCTTGGTGGTAAGATCCACATTGGTATGGAAAGTTCTTCAGGCGGTCGTGCTGGGGATCCACCATCGATCGCATTGGCGGATCGCTTACGTGAATTGCCATTCCGAGTGGATCGTCTAAAAACGGGAACACCACCACGTATTGATGCTCGCACGGTTGATTTCTCAGTGCTAGAAGCGCAACACGGTGACAACCCAACACCAGTTTTCTCATTCATGGGTAAGCGCGAACACCATCCGCGTCAAATTCCTTGTTTCATTACGCATACCAATGAACAAACTCATGAAGTGATCCGCAATAACCTAGATCGTAGCCCAATGTACGCAGGTGTGATCGAAGGAATTGGCCCACGTTACTGTCCGTCTATCGAAGACAAAGTGATGCGCTTTGCGGATAAGAACAGCCACCAAATTTTCATTGAACCTGAAGGTCTTACCACGCACGAGTTATACCCGAATGGTATTTCCACCAGCTTGCCGTTTGATGTTCAAGTTCAAATCGTTCGTTCAATGAAAGGCTTCGAGAACGCACACATTGTTCGTCCTGGTTACGCGATTGAGTACGATTTCTTCGATCCACGTGATTTGAAGCAAACTTACGAGACTAAATTCATCAGTGGTCTATTCTTTGCTGGCCAAATCAACGGTACAACAGGCTACGAAGAAGCTGCGGCACAAGGCTTAATGGCGGGCTTGA
>NZ_JAWOUB010000147.1:0-968 GCF_033339195.1 Vibrio sp. 811 | reverse complement strand
ATCTTTGGCATACTCCCTGACTTCTTGAGAAATCTTCATTGAGCAGAATTTAGGGCCGCACATTGAGCAGAAGTGCGCTACTTTTCCAGACTCTTGCGGTAGCGTTTCATCATGAAATGCACGTGCGGTATCGGGGTCTAAAGCGAGGTTAAATTGATCTTCCCAGCGGAATTCAAAACGCGCCTTTGATAAGGCATTGTCACGAACTTGTGCTCCCGGATGCCCTTTTGCTAAATCTGCAGCATGCGCAGCTAGCTTGTAGGTGATCATACCGGTTTTAACGTCTTCTTTATTTGGAAGACCCAAGTGCTCCTTAGGGGTCACGTAGCACAACATAGCGCAGCCATACCAACCAATCATCGCCGCACCAATACCGGATGTAATATGGTCATAACCCGGAGCGATATCTGTCGTTAGAGGACCCAAGGTGTAGAACGGCGCTTCATGACAGTGTTCCAACTGTTGGTCCATATTCTCTTTGATCATGTGCATTGGAATATGGCCAGGGCCTTCAATGATGACCTGTACATCATATTCCCATGCGATTTTCGTCACCTCGCCGAGCGTACGCAGCTCTGCAAATTGCGCTTCATCGTTCGCGTCTGCAACCGAGCCAGGACGCAAGCCATCACCAAGAGATAGAGCGACATCGTACTTCGCACAAATTTCACAGATCTCGCGGAAATGGGTGTATAAGAAGCTTTCTTGGTGATGCGCTAGACACCACTTAGCGATAATCGAGCCACCACGCGAAACAATCCCCGTCACTCGCTTCGCCGTCATTGGAACATAGCGAAGTAGTAAGCCAGCATGGATAGTAAAGTAATCAACGCCCTGCTCTGCTTGTTCGATTAACGTATCGCGCATGACTTCCCAATTCAGGTTCTCAGCAATGCCATTTACTTTCTCCAAAGCCTGATACATAGGAACCGTACCAATTGGCACCGGGCTATTGCGTAAAATCCATT
>NZ_JAWOUB010000146.1:0-968 GCF_033339195.1 Vibrio sp. 811 | reverse complement strand
CAAACGTGATAAAGGCTGGGTGGGACAATTGCTGGAATGGCATTTGGGCGCTCCTGCGGGTAGCAAACCTCAACAAGACTTTTCCAAACTTGGTATCGAGTTAAAGAGCATTCCAATTGGCTACAACGGACGACCGTTAGAAACTACATTTGTATGCGTTGCACCCTTAACTGGTGTTCAAGGACTGACATGGGAAACCAGCCATGTGCGCAATAAGCTCTCGCGTGTATTGTGGGTGCCTGTGGAAGGTGAACGAGAAATCCCCCTTGCCGAGCGTCGTGTAGGGACACCTCTTATTTGGTCGCCAGATAAAGAAGAAGAGCAGATCTTACGAAATGACTGGGAAGAACTGATGGAAATGATCGTCTTTGGAAAATTTGATCAAATTTCAGCCAGACATGGCGAAGCGCTTCACCTGCGCCCAAAGGCCGCTAATGCCAAAGCACTAACTGAAGCCTATAGCTCCAACGGGAAACCAATGAAGACGCTACCACGAGGCTTTTACCTGCGAACACAATTCACCGAACAGATCTTACTGAAGCACTATATCAATGTGCAATCTGAGTAACTCATCTGTTCACTCTAATGGGTAACCAACGATAATTCGATATCGCAGTAAGAGGCAGTACCCTCACTACCGCACTCATCGTAAGCGTTGTGTAACCGCAAATAAGCTTTGTCGATACCTAACCTGAGCAGCTCTTCTTTCACCAAATCTAAGGAACCAAAATGAAGCGGTTCCTCTCCATCTTTAATCGGCTCTAGCTGGTGCTTATATTCCACAGCTAGCAAATAGTCAGAGACATCGGAACACCCAATGACAAATACTTTGGGTAACGTATAGGTGTCTTTATGTTGACCATGTAGCCACATGTCCAGTTGATGCTTCTGCATAGTGCACCTCCTTCACAAGATCTTTTTAGTGTAGTTGGGGGATGAATACCTTTCGAGCCACACTTGCGCTTATA
>NZ_JAWOUB010000145.1:0-970 GCF_033339195.1 Vibrio sp. 811 | reverse complement strand
CTTTAGGTTAGAATCCCCAACAAAATAGAGTTACACGGTACCTGTTAATGTCAGATCCCAAGTTCGTCCACCTTCGTATTCACAGTGATTTCTCGATGGTGGATGGTATCAATAAAGTTCCACCGATAGTCAAGAAAGTCGCCGAGCTTGGTATGCCTGCCATGGCTTTGACTGACTTCACCAACTTATGTGGTTTGGTGAAGTTTTATGGCACAGCGCATGGCTCCGGCGTTAAACCGATCATCGGTGCAGATTTCAAAATGCAATCTGATGAATTTGGTGAAGAACTGACCCAGCTGACAGTACTTGCTGCCGACAATACAGGTTACAAGAACCTCACGTTACTGATTTCCAAAGCGTATTTACGTGGCCACGTTCAGCACCAACCTGTGATTGATAGGGCGTGGCTGACCGTTTCTATCTAGAATTGATTCGTACAGGTCGTCCGGATGAAGAGACGTACTTGCATTTTGCCATCGATCTCGCTGAGCAACATGACTTGCCTGTGGTCGCGACA
Organism: Vibrio sp. 811; assembly: GCF_033339195.1. Lineage (NCBI taxonomy): Bacteria > Pseudomonadati > Pseudomonadota > Gammaproteobacteria > Vibrionales > Vibrionaceae > Vibrio > Vibrio sp. 811. The sequence goes on along the minus strand of NZ_JAWOUB010000145.1, from coordinate 453 downwards.
AACGAAGTGGTTTTCCTAAGTGCAGACCTTTTCGATGCGCACGAGATTCGTGTTGCGATTCATGATGGTTACACATTAGAAGATCCACGCCGACCAAAAAATTACAGCCCGCAGCAGTACCTTCGCACTGAAGAGGAAATGTGTGAGCTGTTTGCTGATATTCCAGAAGCGCTAGAAAACAGGGTCGAGATCGCCAAGCGTTGTAACGTGACCGTTCGTTTGGGTGAATACTTCTTGCCAGCCTTCCCAACAGAAGGGATGGAAGAAACTGAATTCTTGGTCATGAAGTCGCGAGAAGGTTTGGAAGAGCGTCTAGAGTTCCTATTCCCTAATGAAGAAGAGCGCAAAAAGCGCCGTCCAGAATACGACGAGCGTTTACAAATCGAACTCGACGTAATCAACCAAATGGGGTTCCCTGGCTACTTCTTGATCGTAATGGAGTTCATCCAGTGG
>NZ_JAWOUB010000144.1:0-973 GCF_033339195.1 Vibrio sp. 811 | reverse complement strand
AAACCAAAGTGTTTGGCGGTTGGCACAAACAATATACGCACGATTCTAAAGCGTTGAACTGCACCATGCGTTTTGCGATTTTCTTGCCGCCGAATGCAACCAAATCCAACCCAGTACCCGCTTTATACTGGTTGTCGGGCTTAACCTGCACCGATGAAAACTTTATGCAGAAAGCGGGCGCATTTCGTATGGCGGCAGAACTTGGGATTGCCATCATTGCTCCGGACACCAGCCCGCGTGGTGAAGGCGTTGCCGATGATGCAAGTTACGACTTAGGCCAAGGCGCAGGCTTTTACCTCAACGCCACTCAAGCACCGTGGTCACTGCATTACCATATGTACGACTACGTCACGCAAGAGCTGCCAGCCATCATCGAAGCCAACTTCCCAGTATCGGATGTGAAATCAATCTCTGGCCACAGCATGGGCGGACACGGTGCGCTCACCATTGGCCTTAAGAATCCGACACTATACCGCTCGATTTCAGCATTTAGCCCAATCAGCAACCCAATGCAGTGTCCGTGGGGACAAAAAGCATTCACCGCATACTTGGGCACTTATATCGAAAGTTGGAAGCAATACGATGCAAGTGAGCTTTTGAAGAAAGAAAAATCACCCTTACCAATTTTGGTTGATCAAGGCGATGCGGACGGTTTCTTGAGTGAGCAACTCAAACCGGAAGTCTTATTAGCCGCAGCAAAACAACACGGTTCAGAATTGAATCTGAGAATGCAATCTGGCTACGACCACAGTTATTACTTTATATCGAGCTTTATAGACAATCATTTAAACTTTCACGCAAAATATTTATTTGCGTAAATAACAATAAAAATAACTTGATGATATATAAAAATAAAGCCACCAAATTAGGTGGCTTTATTGTATGACGTATTTAATAAATAAGTGCAATTATTCCAATAAAATCCAACGCACACCAAACATGTTGAGCTCATTATTTAAATCTTAAATTCACT
>NZ_JAWOUB010000143.1:0-983 GCF_033339195.1 Vibrio sp. 811 | reverse complement strand
TTTCTCGCCACCATTTCGACCGACTGCGTAATGCCTGCCATTAACCCATTTATGGATTGCGTTGCGTGAGATTGCTGCTCGGCAGCAGCGGCCAATTCTGCCATTTGCTCGTTTAGAGAACCGATCTGCTCTGTCGTTGAAACCAATCTCGTTACGGCATTATCGATGTGTTCAGCACCTTGCTCTGCCAACGACTGGCTGTGTTCAATTTCCTGAACCACCGTGTGAGTTGAACGCTGAATTGCGTTAATAATACCGTTGATTTCTGTCGTCGATTGCGTGGTTCTTGTCGCCAACATGCGCACTTCATCAGCAACCACAGCAAAACCTCGCCCTTGTTCACCAGCTCTCGCCGCTTCAATTGCCGCATTGAGTGCCAGCAAATTAGTCTGTTCTGCTAACCCTTCAATCACTTCCGTCACGCGGCCAATTGCTTCGCTCTCTTTGCTTAACTGCGTAACTTGGGTGCTGGCGCTTTCTATGCTGCTGTGTAAACTTTCCATGGTCGCTTTATTTTGCTCAAGTGCGTCACGACCTTGTTCTATCTCATCTTTTGAATCTGACAACTTTTGCACCGATTGATTAGCTTGATCCAACGTATTACTCGCAGCAAAGGCAATCTCTTCGAGTTGACGCCCCATTTCTGAGATATTGGATTGTTGTTGTTCAACGTTATTGGATGTCACTTGTGCCGATTCGAGAAGCGCACCCATGCTGGTGTCCACTTGGTTCGCTTTTCCATTTACACCTGCAACAATGCCTGCCAGTGACTCGTTCATGCGATTGATAGAGCTCGTAAGGTCAGCCAGCTCATCCTTGCCAACAACGTTCAATGGCGGTTGAGAAACATCGCCAGAGGCTATAATCTTCGCTCGTTCTGATAATCGCTGGACTCTGCGTCCAATGGTATTTCCCATGTATTTTGAAATCGCAATCGCCGCAATTACGACCAGTAATGCTGCCACCAGCATCGACGTAAGCAC
>NZ_JAWOUB010000142.1:0-985 GCF_033339195.1 Vibrio sp. 811 | reverse complement strand
CGTCCGCAGCTCGGCCGATAGAAACGTTCGCCACTTCCATGTAAATATCGCGTCGGCGGAGAATTGGCAGCTCAATCACGCTTGGTGTGATGATAAGCGGTCGAGGCTCTGGCTCAATCAGCTCTTTGAGGGCGTTTTTTAGCTCATCCTTTGCGATGGGCTTTTGAATAAATGCTTTGGCACCTAACGCGAAAACGCGCTCTTTGGCTTTGGGTTGAATGTCCCCCGACACAACCACAACTGGCGTTTTGTTTCCCAAACGCTGCATGTTTTCTAAGGTTTCAAAACCGTCCATTTCTGGCATGGTGAGGTCAAGAAACATCAGTTTAAATTCTTTTTGCGCTAATTCTTCAAGCGCATTTTTTCCATGGATAGCAAACGTAATATCCGGATTCAATGTTGCTGGCAGTGATCTAGCCATCTGCTTGCGTGCTAACGCTGAATCATCACAGATGAGTACAGGAAAAGACATTCAATCACCTTTTTATATTCAACAATCTGCGCTGGAGTCTACCAGATTGTTACCGCATATAGTACGAGAAAACTGACGAGGAACTAGTATTTTTTGTTTATGCAGTAAGCATACGCAAGATCAATAGATGAGTGAACCTAGCCAACAAGAAACAACGCATTTCACTGTCGATTTAGTGACATCGAACAAAGCCTACTGACCATTCTCAGACCTTGATACGCATAGGGTTGCGTTTATCTAAGCTCCAGAAAACCGAGAAAAAGCTCGTTACTTGCTAAAGTGAAGAAAGGAAAGATGAAACATCAAAAAGGCATCTAATAAGATGCCTTAAGTAAAATCACGATGCTAATGCGCTTTCTATGGCACACCGTGACCTTTCGAAGCAACCCAAACTCGATACCATTGCTCGCGAGTCAATTCGATATTCAGCGCATTCACGGCCGTTTGCACACGCTCAATTTTCCCTGAACCAATGATTGGAATTGGCTTAGATGGCAAGCGACGTACCCAAGC
>NZ_JAWOUB010000141.1:0-990 GCF_033339195.1 Vibrio sp. 811 | reverse complement strand
CATTCACGGAGCGTCACGCTTGGCTCACTGTACACCTGGATAGAGCAGGTCGGTTCGGTTTGCTGCAATACGCGGATGACTTTAGGCAGCAGACTATCGTTATAGTCTTCTGGACATCCTAAACGCAGTGGGCGTTTGTTTTCGTAGCGTTTTACTTGCTTGACGGCTTGATTGTGCAAACTTACGAGTTGCTCTGCATGCGCACGAAGTGACATACCCGCTTCGCTCAGTACAAGGTTGCGACCTTCCTTTTCGAATAAGCTGACATGGAGTTCATCTTCAAGCTTTCGCATTTGAGCACTAAACGCGGATTGGGTGCGATTGATTTGTTTTGCAGCACGAGTGAAGCTGCCTGTTTCAACAAACGCAAGAAAGCTGCGCAGCGCGTCAATATCCATATTCTTTTCTATCCATCGTTTTTGTTGAAGTGTTCCATCAAAACTATCCGTTAGTTTGAAATAAAACAATCAGATATTGTGATTTCACGCTTTAATTAATAACAACACCATTTGGCATGGAGGCAACACTGCAACTCTTTATCGGGAATCAAAACTACTCAAGTTGGTCATTGCGAGCGTGGCTCATTTTTTCTCAATACGGTTTAAAAGTGGATGTGACTAAGCTAACGCTGTTTACTGAAGACTTCTACGACAAGCTGGCGAGCGTAACACCAACGGCCAAAGTGCCAACATTGGTTGATGGCGAAGTCACGGTTTGGGATTCCTTAGCGATTTTGGAATATGTGAACGAGCAGTACCTACAAGGAAAGGCGTGGCCAAGCCATGTAGCGTACAAAGCGAAAGCGCGCGCGATTTCGGCTGAAATGCATTCGGGCTTTTTTGATTTGAGAAACGAGTTACCGATGAACTGTCGCGCACGTCGAAAAGTAGAACTGAGCGATGGAGCACTAAAGGATATTGCACGCATAGACGCAATTTGGTCTGAGCAAATGGCAAAGTTCCCAGACGCTTTTTTGTTTGGAGAGTGGTC
>NZ_JAWOUB010000140.1:0-990 GCF_033339195.1 Vibrio sp. 811 | reverse complement strand
CACTCGGCAAGAAGCACGCAAGATGATCAATAAGAGTCGCTGGTTAGAAGGTATCCCTACCATGGGACTTTCCGCACTCGCCGATTCTCAATATCAACTGCGACGTAATCAGCAACAAGGCAACTTGTGCACCTTTGAGGTTGCTGCCCACTTATTAGGTCAACTTGGTGAACAAGATAACCAACAGCAAATGCATACGTTCTTTACTCACTACCTTGCGCTGTTCCAAGCCGAGAAAAGTGGCCATGCTCTCAAACCGTCACCACACTCTCTCGAGTAAACCCAATCGACGAAACAAAAAACGCAGCCTTGGCTGCGTTTTTTTATTGGCATTGTTTCACGTGAAACACGACTAAAACAGACGCGTAGGTTCACCTAAGTAGTAGCCTTGCAGATAATCGACGCCCATATCCTGCGCGATTTTGCACACCTCTCGATTGTGCACAAACTCTGCGACCGTTTCTGCATTAAACACCTGGCACAAACGCACCAACTGAGAAGCTATTTTGCGCTGCTTTAAATCCTTATCGATGTCTCTAATCAAGCTGCCATCCAGCTTTATCACTTCCGGCTCTAGCTTTAAGATCTCATCAATATTGGAGTATCCAGAACCAAAATCGTCCACGATAATGCGCGCACCCAGTTTTCTGAAATGGCTGCACACTTCTATCATACGACCGTAATCTTTAATCTGTTCAGACTCCAGTACTTCCAGCCCTATCCGCGTCGGGTCATTCAACTGGCTGATTTCATGCTCCAGCAACATCAACGTTTTGTCGCTCAACAAATCTTGCGGAGACAGGTTAATCGAGAAATCCCCTTTCTTATCTCGCATGTAATGCAGCGTCGAGCGGATCATGTGACGACTCAATCTGGTGTACAAATGCGTGTCTGAGATGATCGGTAAAAATCGCCCTGGAGCAATCACTGTTCCGTCTTCTTCTAAAATCCGCACCAGACATTCTTGGCTGGCAGGAAGATGACTGTAAG
>NZ_JAWOUB010000139.1:0-994 GCF_033339195.1 Vibrio sp. 811 | reverse complement strand
AAGCTCTTCAGGCACCAGTGATTCCACTTTTACGCTATCCGGTTCAATATCCAGACCAGACTCACGCGCTAAGATAACCAGTTTACGCATGACATCCGAGCCATCTAAATCAGCACGCGGATCCGGTTCTGTTAATCCTTGCTGCCACGCTAAATCGACCAACTCATTAAACGGCACCGAGCCATCAAACTGCTGGAACAGCCAAGAAAGTGTTCCCGAGAAGATTCCGGATAGCGCCACAATCTCGTCACCACTTTCACGCAGATCTCGCACGGTATGGTTGATAGGTAACCCTGCCCCAACCGTCGCGTTGTAGAGCCAGTAACGACCGATTTTCGCGAATGCATCTTGCACTTGATGGTAGTACTGACTGTCGGCAGAGCCTGCAACTTTGTTAGCAGAAATTAAATGAATGCCTTGCTGAGCGATATCAACATAACGTTGCGCCAACTCTTTGCTCGCGGTCACGTCCAATACCACGGCTTCATCATAACCTTGTAAATCGCCTAACCGACTCAGCCACGTCCCATCGTTCTCAATACTTTCATCATCAAACTTGTCGGCAACCGCCGCCGCATCAATACCTTTTTCATCAAACCAATATGTCTGGCTATCGACAACGGCGACTAAGTCAAAGCTCATACCGTGGCGTTTTTCGAGTTCTGTTTTCTGAGTCGCAAATAGATTTAACCAGCTAGAACCGATATTGCCTTTGCCACATAACGCTACCGCTACGCGCTTTTGCGCTTGGAATAACTGGCTGTGAATCAACTGCACTAATGCTTCGGTATCGGTGCGACGCAGTACCGCAACTAGGCTTAAACCTGATTCAGTTTCAGAAACAAATTCAACTGGTGCGTGCTTCAATTTTTGGTAAAAACCAAAACAATGGTTGGCATTCTTCGTTACGCCCGCTCCGACAGCGGCCACAAGTGAATAGCCTTCTTTGAGTTTGATTTCAGCTTCAACTGCAAGATCTTGTAGATACTTCAGC
>NZ_JAWOUB010000138.1:0-998 GCF_033339195.1 Vibrio sp. 811 | reverse complement strand
TCTTCAAGCTGACTTAGACCGTCGATGATGTCACCGAAACGCGCTTTCATCTGACCAACGACCAATTGCCACATTTCAGTATCACGCTCAACAACCGTTGCTACCGCATCAAACGTCAAACGCTTACGTGCGAAAAGCTGTTTGGATGAATCTTCATCTTCGATCATCATCAATGAAACGTTTGGATTTTCTAGCAGATTTCGAGCATGGCGAGCAATCTGAGAGATCAAAACGAAGTAACCTTCCTGATTCTGAACATAAGGCGCGTAACTTACGTTCGGACGGCCTTCGCTGTCTACCGTTGCAAGCTGTAAAGTACGGCGCTCCTGACGAAATTCTTTAATCTCTGGCCCTAGGCGGCCTTGCAAACGCTCTTGTTTAACTTGTTGATCCATATTGATACCTGACTTTATTTCTATTTATTTGTCCCGAATTCTAGTTCGGTTATGTATGTTCGTGGTCGCGACTTCTCACACCCTTGAATGTAAAAGCCGCGACGACTGGCTGTCTTTGTTACTGATTTAGCTCAGCTTGCATGGCACGAAACGCCGTTACCTGCTCAGCAATAAGTTCGCGTTTTTCATCACGCCCTAAGTACACTTTGAAGATATTGCTGCCGCATTCAGAGAAAAAGCCAAAGTAGTGACTTTCACGTCCCATAAACGGTTTACTGACCAGCGCGATATTTTTCACGTTATCCAATTTGAGGTGACCATGCAGTTCACCTTCTCGCCCCATTAGGTTGTAATAACCACGCGCAACTTTGCCTTTCGGAAAAGGCGCTTTCACTTCGAAAATGGAGCCGAAGGAGTGTACGATCGTCGTCACTGGGCCAAAGCCAACTAGGCTTTCAAGGATTGTTTGCGCTTGTTCGCCCGGAGCAATCGCAACCATCTCTTGCGGCAGTGCAGCGACAACATCAAATTCTGTCACACCTAAACGCTCTGCCATTGCGGCAGGCAGAAGTTGAGGTTCTTGTTCCAATAGAACTTCTACCT
>NZ_JAWOUB010000137.1:0-999 GCF_033339195.1 Vibrio sp. 811 | reverse complement strand
AGTGAAACGAAATAGCGCCGATGGTAGTGTGGGGCTTCCCCATGTGAGAGTAGGACATCGCCAGGCTTTAAATTTAGACTTAGGTCTAACCAGTGCGGAGCGGTAGTTCAGTTGGTTAGAATACCGGCCTGTCACGCCGGGGGTCGCGGGTTCGAGTCCCGTCCGCTCCGCCACTTATTTGAAAGCCCTGCTAGAAATAGCAGGGCTTTTGTCGTTTTAGGGGCTGTCTTTTCCCTTCCAAGAAAGACCATTCTCGATGATCTGCAGTTCCACGACTTCGCCATTTATACCAATCTGGAAAATTAACTGGTCAGGTCTATCCACCTTCTCGAGCACATTGGGTGACTATTTTGGATCAATCCAAAACCGATTCTATGCATCGCAGACTTTGGAGATGATGTCGTCGTAATCCGTAAAAGATTGGTTGGATAAATCGTGTTGCCGCAACCAACGCCATACTTGTCCGATAGGGTTTAGCTCTGGAGAATAGGGCGAAAGTTTGATGACACTGACATTTTAAAGTCATTGGCAATTTCTTCTGTATGCCATCCTGCGCCATCCATTACAACGACGGCGTGACGTCCTTCCTCCGTGACTGCCAATATTTGTTTTAAGTGCTCTATCATGATGTCTTTATTAACCCAGGGACAACGATAGCCTCACCAATTCCTTTTCTGCGACGACTGAACCGAACAGATAAGCATACTCAAATTGTTGTTTCTCGGCTCTTGGGCGAGCTGCTTTTTCAGTCCATAAGTGTGTTGTCGTGTTTTGAGCGGGAAGTTATCCATGAAAAGCCCATGTGGTCGGGCAGGTAATAGATAGAGTTAGGGTGGTAGTGCTCGCCAAATTCTTTCATGATATAAGCGTGGATGTCGGAACCAGTCAGTTCTCCGTCTTGTGTACCATTGGCTTTATCTTTTATATATTGACTCAGTTGTTCTCTTTGCTCGGAAGTTAAGAATGGTGGTCTTCCTGTTCTTGGCTTTTCTTGCCATC
>NZ_JAWOUB010000136.1:0-1002 GCF_033339195.1 Vibrio sp. 811 | reverse complement strand
GATGGTTTTACCTGCACCTAGCACGAAGCGCTTAAGCTTTTGCCAAGTTTTGATCACGACGTTTTGCAATGTTGGCAATTCGTAGTCTGGCATTTCCATGACTAAGCTATCGCTGCTGCCAGGGTAAAGAGTGTGCTTTAAGAAAAGACCGGTGAAGATCGCAGCCACAATACCTAATAGATAAAGTGCAAAGACAATGTTTTGACCAGAACCAGGAAAGAACGCCGCCGCAAACAGTGCATATACAGGTAAACGAGCACCACATGACATAAATGGCGCCATCGATGCCGCTAATTTACGCTCACGTTCTTGGTCTAGAGTGCGTGTTGCCATGATTGACGGCACGTTACAACCAAAACCAAGAACCAACGGCACAAACGCTTTACCCGGCAAGCCGATTTTCTGCATCACTTTATCGAGTACAAACGCAGCGCGAGCCATATAACCCGAACTCTCAAGCACAGCTAGGAACAAATACAAACACGCAATGACAGGAATAAAGGTCGCTACCGTTTGGATACCGCCACCAATACCATCGGCAATAACCGTCACAAGCCAAACTGGCAAATGACCATCCAATAGGTGATGACCGCCATCAACCAAAAGTGCGCCAACGCCGATATCAAAGAAATCGATAAATGCACTACCAATGTTAATCGAGAACATAAACATTAGGTACATCACAACAAAGAAGAATGGAATCCCCACCCACTTGTTCAAAATAAACTGATCAAGTTTTTCGGTAACACTGCGGCTGAGTTTGCCTTCACTGCGGCGAACTTTTTTGCATTGTTCGTGCAGATGAGTGTATTTGGTATCCGCAACGTGTAAATCAATATCCAAATCTAAAGTCGCAATCGCTTCCAGTACTTTGCTTCTATCAAGATCGGAAAGGCTATTGAGAACCATCGTGTCTTTTTCTAGAGCACGAATCGCTAATGCACGATGAGAAACGGTTTGATCGTTAAATAGAGAAGAAATATGCTCGATCGCTGCTTACAT
>NZ_JAWOUB010000135.1:0-1012 GCF_033339195.1 Vibrio sp. 811 | reverse complement strand
AAATCAATGCTTAATTTGCACACAATCCGCATCAGTGTTAAAAATTTGTTCGCTAGCGAAAACTACAATTATAAACTGAGTACTCGGTACTCAGCATCTCATAACGACATCTTACTTACCCCCTCCCTCTCGGAGGGTTTTTTTTGCCTAAATTTCAATAAATTAAAAAGCCACCTTGCGGTGGCTTTAAGAACGAGCAGTTATGACTGGCAAACTTTTTTCATTAACCCTTTTACATGTCCTTTAGACAAATATGTCGGGCAAAGAGCTTCTCTTACGGTTTGCGACTCAATAATGTAATTCTCAAAGTTTGTTAGTGCGGTGTTAGCACACCTTTGTGTAGCAACCTCTTTCGCCAAAGCGAAGTTGGTATTATTTGGTCTGTCCAAGGTGTAGAGCAACGCATTTGCGACGTTTTCATCCGCACAGTAGTTCTCAGCTTGCTGCACTGCTGCTGCAAAAAAAGGAACCGACAGTGACTTCGAGACATTCTGGAAAACTTTGGTTCCTTCTTCGTAACTCACCTCAGCGCTTGGTGCCAAGGTATTAAGAAGCTGACCATAATTTTCCACACATCCCTCTATTGCATATTGAATACATGGTTGTGCTGCAGGCACCAGCTCTTTCGAGAACTGCTGAGTAAAACTCTTAGATTGAGAGAGAAATGGGTAAGATAGGATTAACTGCTGACCCAGACCAATCGCATCATCTTTTGCTCCAGATGCAACATAGTGTTCAAACGCTCCCAACGCCGCATTTTGAACTAGGCTTTCCCACTCGCTATTACGTTGAGATGGACGAATATCTTCCGCATGCGCTAATAGCTCGTTCCAATTTTTAGAGCCGTTCAATGCCTTTAAGTCGTCCATGGTGTAACGAGCTTCTTCACCGACCACGGCAAAGCTGACGGACACCATGAATAACGACAATAACGTTTTCTTCATCGTTTTAGTTCCATGCCTGCTTAAGGTACTTCAACGTTGAAGAGTCGTAAGCCGCATTTGGATTCAGA
>NZ_JAWOUB010000134.1:0-1014 GCF_033339195.1 Vibrio sp. 811 | reverse complement strand
GCAAACGCTACATTCACCGCCCTATTGTACAAGGTAAGATTGAGCTAGAACGCGTTACTTTCCACTACCCAGACTCACCAGTCGCGTCAATTCGAGATTTGAGTTTGACGATCAATCCTGGCGAGAAAGTGGCGATTATCGGCCGTATCGGTTCGGGTAAAACCACGTTAGAGCGTCTCATCATGGGCTTATACCAACCGACAGAAGGTCATGTTCGCATTGATGACACCGACATCGCGCAGCTTCATCATGTCGATATTCGCCGCAATATCGGGTGTGTGGCGCAAGATTCCAATCTGTTCTTTGGCTCCATCCGCGACAACATCACGTTAGGCCGTCCATTAACCGATGACCGTGACGTGATGGATGCAGCCAATCGTGCGGGTGTGACCGCCTTTACGCAATCGGATCCAGCAGGTTTGGAGCGTCAGGTTGGTGAAGGGGGCGCAATGCTTTCTGGCGGTCAACGTCAGGCGGTGACGATTGCTCGCGCGTTCCTTGGACGTCCTCCGGTACTCTTGATGGATGAGCCAACCAGTGCAATGGACAACCGCTCAGAAATGCACATCAAGCATCAATTGGCGCAGTTAAAACCGAGCGAAACGCTGATTTTGATTACACACAAAACGTCGATGCTCGACATCGTAGACCGCGTGATTGTAATGGAGAAAGGCAGCGTAATTGCAGACGGTCCAAAATCTCAAGTGCTGAACGACTGGAAGCAAGGTAAGGTTAGAGCAGTTAGCTAATCTCTGAAATCAAGAAAGCCACTATTGAAATACAAAGCCCCGTTGAATCGAATGTTTCACGGGGCTTATTTGATCGGCAAACCAAGATAGTTCAGCTCTTCAAGCACAACCCAAATAAGCACGAACCCCACGATCACCACCAGCATCATGATCGCCTTTTCATCTTCTTCCATACGCCCGCGCCTCTCCTACCGACTTCTTTCAACCACTACTAGGTTAGCAGGACGAAGGTCATATTCATCAAATTTATGACGCGCTTCACTTG
>NZ_JAWOUB010000133.1:0-1014 GCF_033339195.1 Vibrio sp. 811 | reverse complement strand
ATCAAAACTACGATACCTATAATGAGCTGACGATGAGCGTAGGAGCCGCAATCTATAAACAAGACGCCAACGATTTATCAGAGCTTACCCGCTGCGCAGACAAAGCGATGTATGCCGCGAAACACACGGGTAAAAATCAGTACGCGTTTTACGAACATTGTTCTCATGCTGGTGAGCTGCGCAAACAACAAGAATCAATGCTTGAGATGACAGAGGCGTGCTAAGCCTCTGTGAGTTGCCCGATTATGCAAAAAAGTGCATCGCCCACAACCCAAGCGCTAAAAACACGATCAACCAGAAGGCTTGACGCGCCCGGCTTGGTTTTCCTTGTTGTGGTGCAATCACTGGCTTAAAAGCTCGCTCCTTCATTTTTCCGACCAAGCTTTTTTCTATCGCCTGTTTGTAAAACTTGCGTCTTTTGTGCGCCGCGTTCGCTACTTCAGTAAAGCGGTGTCGCTGTTCATTCGTTAAATCGCTCGCTTCGTAGCGAGGAGGGAGATCAGAATGCTTGCGTTGTACTGCCATCACTTCCTCCTTGGTTGATGGGTGTACTTATACTAAGTATATACACAGTTGCGCATAAATAGCGCCAAGATACCGAATTCTAAGCGATATCTCGTGCGCCAGTTCAAGGAAATTACGCAACTAAAAAAGCCACCCGAAGGTGGCTTAAAGCAATTCAGCATTTGTACCGATTATAGGTATTCGCACAAGTAAGCCGTTGCGTCTTTCACTTGCAGCTCAAATGATGAGTTACCTTCAACATCAAACGACTCACCGCTGCTGTAGGTTGTCCAGTCGGCTTCACCTACGCGTTTCACCACGAGAGCACCTTTAACGACTGTCATGCGCTCAGGAGCCTGCGTACCAAATGTGTACTCGCCCGGAAGCATCACACCGACACTAACATCCTGTCCGTGCTGGTTAAAACCTAGTGACTTCACACCGCCTGCAAAATAGCTATTTTCCTTAATATTCATTATTGGTTTCCTTATCAAAAGTCCGCTCTTTTTT
>NZ_JAWOUB010000132.1:0-1015 GCF_033339195.1 Vibrio sp. 811 | reverse complement strand
ATAAACAAGGCTTTAACGTCATCGCCTCTTGTAGAAAGCTTGATGACGTTCAACGACTCCAATCAGAAGGGTTAACCTGTATCCAGCTCGACCTCGACGACCCAATAAGCATCACTAGTGGCGCAAAACAAGCGATTGAATTGGCTCAAGGCCAGCTTTATGCCCTGTTCAATAACGGCGCATATGGTCAGCCCGGTGCATTAGAAGATCTGCCTACCGAAGCATTGAAAGCGCAATTTCAAACCAACTTTTTTGGTTGGCACCAACTGGTTCAAGAGGTACTACCCACTATGCGTGCTCAAGGTGAAGGTCGCATTATTCAAAACAGCTCCGTCTTGGGTTTTGCCGCAATGAAGTATCGTGGGGCGTACAACGCCTCAAAGTTTGCCCTAGAAGGATGGACAGATACATTACGGCTCGAACTTGCTGATACCGACATCAAAGTGGCGTTAATAGAGCCCGGCCCCATTGAAACGCAATTTAGACACAACGCTCTGCACGCTTTTGAGCAATGGATTGACCTAGATTCAAGCCCTCACCCTATCGCGCATGAAGGACAGAAAAAGCGTTTAGATAACGATAAATCGAATAATCGATTCGTGCTGCCGGCAGAAGCTTGTATCGAACCCGTTCTTCACGCACTAACCAGCAATAAACCTAAAATTCGCTATCGCATTACGACACCAACCAAGTTGTTTGCGATTTTGAAACGATTATTACCCACTCGTGTCCTCGATAAAATTTTGCGACAAGCTGCATAGAAATATTTTGTCGTAATGTAATTTCATCGTAACAATGTGATGTCATTATGAGCACGTAGGTTAAAAAAACCTCACGCGCTCGAATCAATTTCTTATTAAGTTTATCAATTAAGACTTCCTCTTAAGATTTTGAACTTAAAAAGATTTGGTATCGCCACCCAGTATGTTTTGTACGAATGCGAGGCAACAATGACATTAAATCAGCTTAACTGGCTTAGTGTGGGTGTAGTGTTGACCATGTTCATCCTATTTTG
>NZ_JAWOUB010000131.1:0-1016 GCF_033339195.1 Vibrio sp. 811 | reverse complement strand
ACTCAAAGCACCGCCCTGTTGCTACGCAATTCAGGCGGTACTTTTCGCAAATTTCGCGAGCCTACTCGCGCTATGTAGAATTTAAAAATTCCACATAGCGCGAGCTTTAATAAGCTTTTATATAATTTCACGCAACAAAAAGCCTGCAACAAAACAATATTGCAGATAAAACGTGAAAATGTCACAATGGAATTTCCATAGCCCACTGCTGCTTATGCAGGAACCTGACCTCTACAACCTCCTTGGTTTGGTCTGCGAAAATCAAATCCGCGCTTAGTCAGAGAACTAAAAAATGATTTTGCCTCAGGGGAGTACGGCCTAGTTAACACCGTACACGTTGGTTTTAATTACTGATACCAACGGTGCTTCTCAAAGCAGCGAAACACAAAAATCAGTACGCACTTCACTGGCGGAAAGTGAACGTGAAAAGGTGTGAACAGTCGGCCTTGCTATACGAAAAAAAGCAAAATTGGCGAACGGCAATGCCGTCTGGATATTTTTACGAAAATATTTAGCTAGTTCTTACGCCCACATCGAGATTTTTATGAGCTTTGATCCAGTAGCAGCGACCGAAGCTGCAAAAAAGACCCGTGCTTTACGCAAAGGCAAAAACTATAAGAAACGCACCTCTAAACTTGAACCGTTCCGTTCTGAAATCGCCAAAATGTACAAGCATGGCGCATCTTTAGAACTGATTGCTCTGCACCTCCAAACTGAACACAAGCAATATGCAGCTCGCAGTACCATCCTCCGATATATCCATTCCATCGGAGTAACACGCAATGGCTAAAGGGCACTTCGCAAAATCAGAAAAACAAGCCGCTTCTGTCATGAAAGAAATGCAGGGGAAAGGTAATGCCATAGAATCGGTGGGAACGGCGAGGAACTACGAACAAGCATTGAAAACCTGTTGCGATTATCTGAAAGAGTTCAAGCTTGGCTCTCTAAGAGAACTAACCCCAGAACAAGCAAAAAACTACATAGAGTTACGCGCTCACGAATGTAAACAAAGCACA
>NZ_JAWOUB010000130.1:0-1017 GCF_033339195.1 Vibrio sp. 811 | reverse complement strand
GAAATGCGCTTGCCTTGCAGAATAAGCGGGACAACGGTTGCTTCTAGGCGTTCTATCACGCTCAAACCTAAGCGGTCTTCGTTTCTACTAGGTAAACTTTCTTGGAACAATAGGTGATAAAACCCTGCGTGAATACGGTAGTCGAGACCTAATCGACGGCAGCTTCGTGTCCACATTGCAAAGTTGAGCAACCAATCGGTAATGCTGTGAGAACCTTTAATAACGACCACGACTTCATCGCGGTTTTTGCTCCACAGTACGCGAATCATAATCTTGCCGTGTTCGTTTCGGATGACTCGCTGACCATTCGGATCGAAGCCATAACGTGTTTGTTTAAAGACTCTTGGATACGCGAGGTTGCACAGTACGGCGTAGCGTTCGTATTGGTATCGTTTTAGTGGTTTCACGTTGTCTTACTTAAAACTGTCCAACCTTATACTCTAGTGAGCGAGTGTGAAGAACACGTGAACATCAGCAGAATGTTTTACCGGTTCATTCCTCGTGGTTAACGGTAAATCTCTAACGTCGAAGCGTCATTGATAAATGAATCAAAACTTTTTAGACGAAGTAAGGTAGATTGCCGAGACTGCTCATGGGCCTGTTTTATTTCCTTAATCAGAGATTTGAGTACTTGGCGATCTGGTTTGTTGTAGCGTTTGTCTTTGCGGAGCTGGGTGAAAAACGCAATTTGAGTCGAAGTGTCATTGAAGTCGCCGAGCTTGTCTTGAAGCAGCTTAAGTTGCTGCACATTTTCTTTGTGTTGTTGCGCGGGATAGAGAGCAGAGAAGCACTCCAGCAGGTAGCGTAGAGCTTTGCATTTAATGCGTAATGTGTGAATGACATCGTCTTTGCTCGCGGGCGAGATTTTTCTTTGTGAGTTATTTACTTTTCTAAACTGGTCGGCAATCTTTTGATTTGCGAACGTCACTAATTCAATGTCGTTTTTTAGCAAGTCGTATTGTTTAGTTCGCTCAAGGCTGTTTCGAACCATAGCGCAATGCGCTTGGTAAGCAAGTG
>NZ_JAWOUB010000129.1:0-1018 GCF_033339195.1 Vibrio sp. 811 | reverse complement strand
GAGGCATTTTTTTATTTGCGCAAAAAGCTTTAGGACGTATTATCCGTCTACCTCTTTCAAACCGGAAATATTCAATTGAATCATCATCCTGTTCAAGGTGCTTCTTGGATGCTAACTGCAGGATTGGCATTCGCCATCGTGAATAGCTTTGCCCAAATCGCAAGCATCCACTTTGGTGTGTCTTCCACCACTTTTGCATTGTTTCAATACGCGATCGCGTTATTCGTTATTCTTCCTTATCTAAGAACGCTAGGCGTTCGACGCTCTTTGAGAACTCAACATTTTGGCTGGCACGCTTTTCGTATTTTTCTTTCTGTTATCGGTATCCAACTGTGGCTTTGGGCGCTCGCTTACCCTGTTCCGATTTGGCAAGGCATTGCGCTGCTAATGACTTCTCCGCTGTTTGCGACCGTAGGCTCAGGGCTTATCTTGAAAGAGAAAGTGGGCACCGCACGCTGGCTTGCCACACTAACTGGCTTTATCGGTGCCATGATCATCTTAGAGCCGTGGTCAGACTCCTTCACTTGGGCAACTCTACTGCCTGTTGGGGCGGCCTTCTTTTGGGCGGCGTATTCTTTGATGGTGAAAAAGATGTCGGTAAACGATCCACCGTCTACCATGGTGGTTTACTTGTTGTTACTGATCACGCCTTTCAATATTGTGCTAGCGATACCAAGCTTTACCATGCCTAGTGACTGGACTATTTGGCTGATCCTTCTTTTTGCTGGTGCACTAACAGCATTAGCGCAATGGGCGATTGTGAAAGCTTACGCAGTTGCGGACGCTTCCTTCGTTCAACCCTTCGATCACGCTAAACTACCTTTAAATGTGCTGGCTGGATGGATGGTCTTTGGATGGGTGCCTCCTGGTCGTTTGTGGCTAGGCGCTGCGATTATTGTGGCGTCGATTGCATTCATCACGCACTGGGAAGCAAAAAAGACAAAGTTAGTTGAAAGAAAAATCTAGCTTTTGAGTTCTATATTTTCAGGAAAGGAAATGAGGAACACCCTATGACACA
>NZ_JAWOUB010000128.1:0-1021 GCF_033339195.1 Vibrio sp. 811 | reverse complement strand
CCTGCGGTTTCAGCGAGTTGAGCCTGAGCAGAACTGACGACAAAGGCCAAAGGCAAAAGGGTTAGCCTTGGTTTCATTCGTTATCTCCTTGTTGTCGAATGAATATTGTGATTTTGATATGAGTTTGGTTTTACATAAAACAAATCTGACCATTCTCACAAATGTTCCAATGTGGCAACGGAGCAGTATAATTACACGCTGTTTTATTACTCACACCTTATCACTGTTGTTTGGTTATCATGTTGGCATATTTGTTATTTTTTTTTAACGCTTCT
The DNA here is from genome assembly GCF_033339195.1 of Vibrio sp. 811. Lineage (NCBI taxonomy): Bacteria > Pseudomonadati > Pseudomonadota > Gammaproteobacteria > Vibrionales > Vibrionaceae > Vibrio > Vibrio sp. 811. The sequence continues at coordinate 746 of NZ_JAWOUB010000128.1, read as the reverse complement.
TTTGTGATCCTCAATTCTGCGATTTGTTCACTCGTAATTTGTGTCATCGCTATTTTTAAGATCCTACTTCCGACCGCGCAGTTAAAAGCTAAAGGGACGGAAGCTGCCAACAAAGTGATGTGGATTTGGGCGACCGTCAATGCGGGGATTCTTGCCTTGTCTAACCGTGTGGAGTGGGACGTTCAAGGCATCGAGAATCTGAAAAAAGATGGTTGGTATTTGCTGATCAGCAATCACCTCAGTTGGACGGATATTGTTGTGCTGTGCTGCGTATTTAAAGATCGCATTCCAATGCCGAAGTTTTTCCTCAAGCAACAACTGCTGTATGTGCCGTTTATTGGTATGGCATGTTGGGCTTTAGACATGCCTTTCATGCGTCGTTACTCTCGTGAGTATTTAATTCGTAACCCTCACAAACGTGGCCAAGATTTGGCAACCACACGTCGTTCGTGTGCCAAGTTTAAGCATACTCCAACCACGGTTGTGAACTACGTGGAAGGTACTCGCTTTACTGAAGAGAAGCAGCGTAAAAGCAAAGCGGGCTACCAATACCTGTTGCAACCCAAGTCAGGCGGTATTGCTTACACATTGGCGGCAATGGGCGAGCAGTTTGAGAACATCATTGATGTGACCCTCGCGTATCCAGAGAAAACGGACAAACCTTTTAAAGACATGCTGATGGGGCGCATGACTAAGATCGTGGTCCATGTGAAAGTGTTGCCAGTTGATGAACAGGTGTTAGGGGA
>NZ_JAWOUB010000127.1:0-1024 GCF_033339195.1 Vibrio sp. 811 | reverse complement strand
TGACTGGTTTTTTAAATGTAATGCTTGAAACAGAAACGGTAACGACGCGACCAGAACAGATCTCTTTCGCCAGAATCGCACCCGCCAAGTCAAGTTGAGACATTATCCAACCACCAAAGATATCGCCGTTTGCATTTGTATCAGCGGGCATTGCAAGAGTACGAAGCAGAAGCTGGCCTTTCGGAGAGTTAAATTCTTGGCTCATAGTGACATCCTAAATCTTCAAGGGCGCTCAAAAAAAGCGCAAATATGGTGTGCCAATAAGAATACTAATGCAGTAATTATTGGTCCGTTGAACAAAACAGCGACCCGAAGGTCGCTGTGAATAATACATTTGCGCGGATTATAGCAAAATTGAGTTTTTAATCATCAACCGAGACATCGGAGGAGTTGTTTTTCTCTTCCTTTGGCATGTGCTTGTAAATGTAGACACCAGTAGCAATCATGTAGGCGAAGGTGGCAATCAGCATTCCAAACACTTTGAAGTTAACCCAAACATCCAGAGGTAGCTCGTAAGCGATGTAAATGTTTAGGCCTGCAAAAAATGAGAAGAAGCCTACCCATGCCCAGTTTATCTTCGCCCAAATCGCGTCAGGTAGCGTGATCTCTTTACCCAACATGCCTTTGACGACCGATTTTCCCATTAAGTGGCTGGCGGTTAAGCCAACGGCAAGCACCACGTAAATGATAGTGACTTTCCATTTTATGAAGTTGTCGTCATGGAAGAAAATGGTCATGCTGCCGAATATCGTGACGATGACAAACGTGATCAGTTGCATCTTCTCTACTTTCTTATACAGCGCGTAGGTCACGATAAGTTGAACTGCCGTTGCAACGATGAGTGCTCCAGTCGCTACATAGATGTCGTACATCTTGTATAGAGCGAAGAAGATAATGAGAGGAATAAAATCAAGGATTTGCTTCATGTTGCCAAAAACTACCGAGTTGTTGAGTTGCTGACAGTCTAGCGGAATCTGGCGTAATGTGAATAGCTCAAGGGATTTGGATAAAAAATTGCCGCTCA
>NZ_JAWOUB010000126.1:0-1024 GCF_033339195.1 Vibrio sp. 811 | reverse complement strand
TCACTCAGCTCTATCATCGCTCTCGTCATCATCAGGTGTTTTTTGCAGCCCTACTCGGTGCGCTTCCGGGCTGTGGCGGCGCTATTGTTGTTACGACTCAATTTATTAGTGGACGAGTAGGATTTGGCGCAATCGTAGCCGTACTGACATCAACCATGGGCGATGCGGCATTCTTGTTACTGGCGGTAAAGCCGTCCGTCGGCGTTGGCGTCGTCGCTCTTGGCATTGTGGTAGGTACGGTTTCGGGTTTGATCGTCAACGCATTTCATCCTGATGATTTTCTACGCCCCGAGCCAAAGCAAGCGAGCGCCCACCACCATTGTTGTCAGCATCAAAGCGAGCGATACACACCTTTAGAGCAACGTGCTATTAATCTTCAAGGCGCATTCTGGAAGTGGTTGATAATCCCTGCGAGCATGGTGGCCGTAATGACCTCATTCCAAGTGGATATCAATCAGCTACTGAATTTGAGTCCAAGTAGCATTGAATGGTTAGGAGCGATATTTGCGGTGGTCTCCATGTCGTTGTGGGCAATGACAAAAGAGTTGGGAGATTATCAATCGACGGTGTCAGAAGATGAAAAAATCGTTGATTCACACCCGATTCAAAAAGCAGCTCAAGACACCAACTTTGTCAGCGCGTGGGTTATCGTGGCGTTTCTTGCGTTTGAATTAACGACCTATTTTTCAGGCGTTGATTTGGCTGCTACCTTCTCAAATTGGGGCATCTGGATGCCATTGGCTGGCTTAGCCATCGGTATGCTACCAGGCTGCGGCCCACAGATTCTCGTCACCAGTTTGTACATTACTGGTGCCGCACCATTATCCGCGCAGATTGCAAATGCGATTTCTAACGATGGTGATGCACTGTTCCCCGCGATTGCCATGGCTCCCAAAGCGGCATTGATGGCAACGGTCTATTCTTCTATCCCTGCGTTCATTGTGGGCTATGGCTATTACTTTATGTTTGAGTTTTAATTATTACGCTCTCAAAAAAGAACGCGTAAAAACAAGAAAAGAGCCCA
>NZ_JAWOUB010000125.1:0-1028 GCF_033339195.1 Vibrio sp. 811 | reverse complement strand
ATTCACAAACACTTCAATGAACTCACCTTCGGGCAGTAAATCGCGAACGAGTTGACGCTCAGCACGGTGAGGAGAAATGAACGCGGACAACACAATCAAACCCGCATCTGCCATCAGTTTCGCCAACTCGCCAATACGACGAATATTTTCACGGCGATCTTGTTCAGAAAAGCCTAGATCACTACACAGGCCATGACGAACATTGTCACCGTCCAACAAATAAGTGTGGTAGCCCAACTCAGCTAAACGATTCTCCAGCGCGCCCGCGACGGTTGACTTACCTGCGCCAGATAAACCAGTAAACCAAAGCACTGCTGGTTTCTGTTTTTTCAGCTCAGCACGAAACTGTTTATCAACCGTGTGCTGATGCCAGACAATGTTTTCATCTTTTACCGGTGTTTCAGCGGTCATAACGAATCCTTGTATTTATCGGAATTAAAACGGAAAGAAGACCGGTATCAATGTCAGTACCAATACGGAATACACAATCGAAATCGGCACACCAATTCGCACATAGTCGGTCAATTTGTAATTACCTACACTGTAAACCAACAAGTTGGTTTGATACCCGTAGGGAGAAATAAAGCTCGCGCTTGCGCCAAACAATACCGCCATAATAAATGGCATCGGATCCACTCCGTACCCGACAGCCATACTATAGCCAATCGGAAATGCTAACGCGGCAGCGGCATTGTTGGTCACCAATTCAGTCAGCACCAAGGTCATGATGTATGTGGCCACCAGCGCACCAAATACGCCCCAGCCGTTAAACGCTTCGATAAACATTTCGCCCATCCTGACAGACAAGCCCGATGAAATCATCAGCTGCGCAATAGAGAGCGCAGAGCCCACAATCACCACAATATCAATGGGAAAACGGCGGCGAAGCTCAGAGATTTGCACTATGCCAAACGCAATGAGTGCAATGATGTATACCGCGAGCCCTTTAATGATCGGCACAAGTTCAAGTAGTGCACAGGCGATAACCGCAGCAAAACCAATCAACACAATCGTCGATTTATTGGAGT
>NZ_JAWOUB010000124.1:0-1036 GCF_033339195.1 Vibrio sp. 811 | reverse complement strand
TAGACATCGGCTCGTTAGCGAGTTCATTCACCATGTTTACCGAGCAAGGCGAACTGTTTCATAAGGAGTTTGCGTGCGGTACTCGTATCTCAATGGGGACGTCACAAGAAGACTTACTCTCTGATGATGCTCAAGCCAAAACGGAACAGTTCAATCGTCACGTGGTTGAGCGCGTAAAACGTCAAATGCAGCTCTATACCTCGATCAACGGTTCGCAAAACATCAAAGGCATTTGGTTATCGGGCGAGGGGGCATCGACGCCAATGTTGGCAGAAGAGCTGTCGCATCAGTTGGCATTGGAGTGTGAGTTGTTAAACCCACTCGGACTGTTTGAAATGAAAGTGTCGAAACGCAAGCGACGAGCGGCTGATTGGCAACATTTTTCGACAGCTGCAGGGCTGGCGGTCCGTGGCATTCATTGGTTAGGAGGTGTGCGTGCTTTATCGCATTAACTTATTGCCTTGGCGCGAAAATCAAAGGGAAGAGCATCGTCGTCGATTTGTCGGTTTAGTGGTATTGGGCGTCATGGTGGCGTTGGGGATTCAGTGGGGCGTTGGCAAATATTATGAGTACCAACAAGATCTTCAACAAGAGCGACTCGACTATCTAACAACGTACATTTCCGATCTAGATAAGCGGATAGAAGCGATGAAGATCGCGGAGCTTGAACACAGCAAAATCTTGGAACGCTTGAAAGTTGTGGAAGCGTTGCAAAATGGTCGGAATAAAACCACTGATTTTATGAACCTCATGCCTGCTGTTATTCCAGAAGGCGTGTATGTCGACAAGATCAAAATGAACGATCTAGAAATTGAAATCTCAGGTATTTCAGACAGTACACCACGGCTAGCAACCATGCTCGATAACATGGAACGTTCTGCCAAGCTACTGGACGTTGAAATGCACTCTATCGTGCACGGAAAAGCCCGTTTCGGTAAAGAGTTTCAGACCTTTAAAGTGTGCTTCATGTTTAACACGGTAGAAGAGCAGAAAGGGGGAAAACAACATGGTTAATTGGAAAGATCTAGGAATGGAT
>NZ_JAWOUB010000123.1:0-1037 GCF_033339195.1 Vibrio sp. 811 | reverse complement strand
GATATCCGTCCACACTTTGTAGTGCAGAGAACAGGCTTTTATCTTCAGGCCAAGTCTCTAAAGCCATGTCAAACTGATACGCGACGCGATCCGCCAATTGCGTTTTACCTTGCGCCCTTAACAGCGCATCTAAACCTTTACCGTTCGCAAAATACAACTGATGCAAGCTTTCTAGATTAGCTTTTAAGTTAGAGAGCGAGGTTTCTGAGCGCCAAGACTCCGAGAAGTAAGGACGAGGATGCCCTATCTTGGCTAGCGGACGGCTGAGCTTTTTCATGCTGTATTCTAGCTGGTTAGAAAGCAGCGAAATGTACTCCGATTCCCACTCTGTCTTTTGCAAAGACTTCCACGGGTTTTGAGCCCAAGAATTAGCGATGATCTGTGCTTTATCGTGCAAGTTTTCGGCAATCGCAACACCTGAGGCACATACATTGCTATTGGTGTTAAGCGTGGATGCATCATCATAAAGTAACCATTCCAACGCCCCCAAACCTTGCACAGTCACGCTTTGTGTCGAGATCTCTTCCACTGTCCAAACTTTATCGGCTTTAGTCAGCGCCGACATTTTACGCCCGGTGGTATTTTTTTTATCGGGCCAGAATTGTACGTTCCAGCTTTGCTCCAGCGCGGTCACGGGGCCACGCTCTTGCCCTTGAAGCGCCATCCAAGCCAGCATGGTGCTGTGCCATTGTTGTTGTACTGGTTCCACGTCATTTTTCGGCGCAGAACAAAAATCAGCAAAGCTCTGCTCTAACTGCGAAGCTTGGCTTAAAAATGACTGTGCGGCATGAAACTCCACTTCGTAAACAGCTTGAGAAATATGGCTAGTTTGTTCTGGTTGTTCATCCGACGAGCCCGTTGTCGATTGGCAACCAACTAAGCTTAGCGTTGCAACAACAGCGCTCATTAATGTTGTTTTCTTCATGGTTGCATCCTTACAGAGAGTTCAGAAACGCAATCAATGCGTCACGTTCTTTTTGGTTCAGCGATAATACGTTTTGTTTCGCTTGTTCCGCTTCACCACCATGCCAAAGCAC
>NZ_JAWOUB010000122.1:0-1041 GCF_033339195.1 Vibrio sp. 811 | reverse complement strand
GTGTCGTTCACCGCATTCACGGTGACGTTGACCGTCGCTTGGTCAGTCAGTGAACCATCCGTAACGGTGTAAGTGATTTCGGCGTCACCATGGAAGTTCTCAGCCGGTGTGAAGACCAGTTTGCCGTCAACAATCTCGACTGTCCCTTGCTCACCCGGCACAGATGCCGAGTCAATCGACAGCTTATCGCCATCAATATCGGTGTCGTTTGGCAGGACATCAATCGTCACTGGCGTGTCTTCGTCAGTAACGGCATTGTCATTGGTCGCCACTGGCGCATCATTCACTGGTGTGACATCGACGTTCACCGTGGTGGACTCTGATACCCCACCGGAGGTAACGATGTAGGTGAAGCTGTCAGCCCCGTGGTAGTTGTCGTTTGGCGTGTAAGTGACGCTGCCGTCCGGGTTGACCGAGACCGTGCCGTTGGCTGGGCCGTTATTGGTATCCAGCGACACCACTTTGTCGTCGCCTTCAAACGTGTCGTTACCTAGGACGTTAATGATGGTCGGCGTGTCTTCCACAACCGTCGCGCGGTCAGATTCAATATCTGCCACAGGCGCAACCATAAAGTTTACCGTTTGGCTGACGCTTTCACCGCTTGGATCAGTAGCCGTAAAGGTTAACGCTTCTGAGCCGTTCCAGTCTGCCGTTGGGCTAATGGTCGCGATGCCATTTTCTATTGAGACATTGACATTACTGTTACCTGAGACGCTAAACGTTAACTCACCATCGGCGTTATCCACATCACTGAAGGCCGTATTCAGATCGATGCTGTATGGCGTAAAGTCTTCCGCCAAGGTTTGGTCTGCAATGCTACTTTCAACCACAGGCGTGTCGTTCACCGCATTCACGGTGACGTTGACCGTCGCTTGGTCAGTCAGCGAACCATCGGTGATGGTGTAAGTGATTTCGGCATCACCATGGAAGTTCTCGGCCGGTGTGAACACCAGTTTGCCATCAACAATCTCAACTGTCCCTTGGTCACTCGGCACAGACGCCGAGTCAATACGTAATGTATCACCATCGATGTCAGTATCG
>NZ_JAWOUB010000121.1:0-1046 GCF_033339195.1 Vibrio sp. 811 | reverse complement strand
TGAATGAGACCAAACAAAAACTTCTTAGCAGATTTTTGAATAAAAAATGAAATTTTAGAATTTCAGGTAATAAAAACACCCCGCCATAATGCCTGCATCACAATATCAATGGACGATGAGCAAGCACATGGCAACGAACGATTCAGTCACTCCTTTACCTGTACAAAAGCCGAGATTGGTTTCTGACAACCAAGTGTCTGGCGTCACTCGTTTTGCAAAGCAGTCACTCAAACCAGGCGAAGTGGCATTGGTTGGTGCTGGCCCTGGCGACCCTGAACTTCTCACCATTAAAGCACTGAACTGTTTACAGCAGGCGGATGTGGTCTTGTACGACTATTTGGTGTCTGAAGAGATCATGGCGCTGATCCCAAGCGATACGATTTTAGTTTGTGTTGGCAAGCGTGCAGGGCACCACAGTGTACCGCAAGAAAAGACAAATCAACTTTTGGTTGATTTTGCTAAGCAAGGCTACCGAGTAGTACGAGTAAAAGGCGGTGATCCTTTCGTATTTGGTCGTGGTGGAGAAGAGCTAGAAGTGTTGGCTGATGCTGGCATTCGTTTTCAAGTGGTGCCTGGTATTACTGCCGCAGCAGGAGCAACAGCATATGCTGGCATTCCGTTGACGCACCGTGATTATGCTCAATCGGCCATTTTTGTTACTGGTCACTTGAAAGAAGAAAGTGATGAGATGGATTGGTCAACACTGGCTCGTGGTAATCAGACTTTAGTGATCTACATGGGACTCATGAAATCACACTATATTCAGAATCAGCTCATTCAGCACGGAAGAGCGGCTTCAACTCCGATTGCTATTATCGAGCGCGGTACGCAAATTCAGCAAAAAGTTTTTACGGGAGAACTTTCCCAACTATCTGATTTATCGAAGGAAGCTCAGGCGCCATCTTTGATTGTCGTAGGAGAGGTAGTGCGATTGTCTCAAAAGTTAGATTGGTTTTTGTCTAGTACTGATTTCAACAAAAGTGCTATTGCCAACTCCATATAATTTCAGTCCAAAGATTAGAGACGTAACGCGCCTTCAAGCTTAA
>NZ_JAWOUB010000120.1:0-1049 GCF_033339195.1 Vibrio sp. 811 | reverse complement strand
ACCTCGTCCGCCACCACTGCAAATCCGCGGCCTGCTTCACCAGCGCGTGCAGCCTCAATCGCTGCGTTGAGAGCCAATAAGTTCGTTTGGTCAGAAATCTCTTGGATAGTAGATACAAGGTGGGAAATAGAAGTCGCGGTGTTGTCTAATATCTGCACAGATTCAATGCTTTGAGTGGCTTGTGAGCTGATTTTTACCGCTCGGTCATCCAGACGTGCGAGTGCTTGATGTGTTTGCTTGAACATATCATCAAGCAGCTTTAGCTCTTCGTTTTCATGCGCCATAGATTGAGCGCTTTCGACCATCGCTGTGCGAATGGTTTGGAGCATATCTCCGCCTTTCAAGCTGCTCGACATCAACTCGTCGCTACTTTCGTAACGCTGTTGCGCTGTGTTCAGTAGTTGTTTGGCTTCTTTTAACTGACGTTCCAACGTCTCAACGTCGGTTTGGTACTTGTCTTTAAGGCTCGCTAATTCCTGCTTAAGCGCCTCATTTTCCATTTTTAATTTTTTTGATCCGAACATATTTTTTATAAATGCAGCAAGGTTTTAAAAAATTCATGTTAAATCAGTTGGATAAGCAATGCACCATGACTTTCATATACTTGTTCATTTTTGTCACATTTTTTATGTGGGTTTTCATAAAAAGAGCGAAAGTCGCCCCTATCAATGTGAACGTGGTCAACACTGAGTGACGGATGAGTGAATCTAAATGGAAAGCTATGGAATAGAAAAGGGCGGGTGGAAGATAGGGGAAGAGGGCTCTTCCCCTTAGTATTTCGAGTGCTGAGGTTTTACTTTATGTGGAAAATTTGTTCAGTTTCAAGAGACGTCATCGCGCGAATTTGACGCCAAATGTAGTAAAAAATACCAAACATCATCAACATGCTAGGAATGGCGATCATTGGGTAGCTGTAAAGTGTCAACTTACCGAGATCTTCATTGAAGGCTGCAGTGCCTGATGGACTGGTGACGATCCACGTAGCAAGGAAGTAGTTCATTGCAGATGAGAATGCAAAGGTGCTTGCGAACAAGTAGTTCGAAGACATT
>NZ_JAWOUB010000119.1:0-1052 GCF_033339195.1 Vibrio sp. 811 | reverse complement strand
TGGTGTGATTAACACGCTCGTGTTCAAGCAATTCCATGTAGCGTTCACACCCGTTGGCATGTTGCGCAAGAAGTTCTGCGAACTGCTCATTTGAAGTGTTTTCTATCATCGCTTTGCCTTGCAAAATCAATTGTTGATCAGCGTTTGTGGTGAGCACGCTTGGCGTATCTCGAAGCGTTTTTAGTGATAGCTGCATACAACGTTTTAATGCTTGTTCTTGTTGGTAATTGAGATGTTCATTGAATCGAAGTGGTAAGGCAGTTTCCCATAAGATCCATGATGAGTGCTGTTTGATTGTCAGTGTTAACTGGTCTACTTCGATGGTGTAAGCGCCATTTTCTCCGGCAATAAAAGGCCCTATCCCTAGCGTTTCCGCTAGAGATTTCATCATTTTATCTAACATATACTGCCCTATTTAAATCTGGCTGAGATGGTTACAAGCCTGACCGCATTGGCCACTTTGAATATCAAAATAGTAGTGATCAACATCGCCAACGATCTGCATGTCTTTAAACCATTGCCACACTTTAGCAACGGCATTGAGGTCGTTATATACCACGTCACATGCATCCCAGACTTCATTGAGATCCGGTGCTTGTAAACGAGCCTCAGAGCACCACGTTTTCCAATCAGAGATGAACATATCCGTCGTTGAAGTGTAGTCCGCCAGTTCTTTCAAGTTGCTTAACGACGGTTGCCACTTATCGACCAACGCTTTATGAGATTCAATTACTTGTGACTGCTGCTCGTTCAGTGTATTTAGCTGCGCTTTTAACTGCGTTTGCTGGCTCTCAATCAACGCAAGTTGTTGTTCGACAAAAATCGCGCTGGTGTCTTCACCCGATAACTTCGACCAGTACTCTTTTTGAATGTCCAGCTGATTCATCAGTTGTTCCACTTTGACCGAGGCGTGCAACGCACTTTGGTCGGTTTGTCGATGAATCCACTCGGTCAACGCCAAGTAACAACAAAGGATCAGCGTTTTTGGCGTGGCCAAATTAAAGCGAAAACCCAATCGAGAGTTGATGTATTCGAGCCTCTGCTCAAAGGTC
>NZ_JAWOUB010000118.1:0-1052 GCF_033339195.1 Vibrio sp. 811 | reverse complement strand
CCGCTAGCATCTGAAGCGATGCGCTCCACTAATTCGGACAACACTCACAACATTCAAAGTCTCAAATTGACAATATTTATTACTCAAACTCGATATTAGGAAAATGCCGGAGTTTGACCGTAAAGTGTTGGACTCGTTACGAGAACCACTGGAATCGGGTGAGATCATCATTTCGCGCGCACAAGGAAAAACGCGCTTTCCTGCTCGTTTTCAGCTAGTGGGCGCGTTGAATCCAAGCCCAACTGGCTATTACGAAGGGAATCAAGCTCGCACTAACCCTCAAGCTATTTTGCGTTACTTAGGTCGTTTATCGGGACCGCTTCTCGACCGTTTTGATATGTCGTTAGAAATTCCATCCTTACCGAAAGGCACGTTGGCGGAAGGTGGTGATCGAGGTGAACCCACGGAACTCGTCAAAGAGCGCGTCAGTCTTGCTCGCGAGAGCATGCTCAATCGAAACGGCAAAGTCAACGCACTGCTTGGCAGCCGTGAGATTGAGGCATTTTGCCCATTGCAAAAAAGCGATGCGGAATTTCTCGAAACTGCACTCCATCGGCTGGGATTATCGATTCGTGCCTATCATCGCATCATTAAAGTGGCCCGCACGATAGCGGATTTAGAAGGTGCTGAGCAGATTGAGCGGCCTCATCTGGCTGAAGCTTTGGGGTATCGCGCGATGGACCGATTGCTGAAACAACTCACGGCTCAAGCCGTGTAGTGGTCATTTGAGAGGAGTTCGCGGCGAGTATTCACATGTTCGCCGCGAGAACCATGTTAGAAGCTGTAGTTAAAGCCTAACGACAAAAGGTATTCATTTTCGTCATAAAAGGTGATGTTTGAATCGGTTTGGCTATAACCCGCGAAGGAAATGAACGACCAGTTCTGCCAATCAAACACGTTTTGGTATTCGTAAGCGGCAAACAAGCTCAAGGTGTCATCACTGCGCGTTTTCGCAAAAGTTTGGCTAGCCGATTGATAATCTTTGAGTGCATAGCCTGCGGTTAAGGCTAAACGATGACGGTTGATGAATTTAAACCAACTTACGTCAAAGG
>NZ_JAWOUB010000117.1:0-1059 GCF_033339195.1 Vibrio sp. 811 | reverse complement strand
ACGACAACCATCAAAATTAAAAAAGCGAGGAATGGCTCAATGCGATCTTGGAGCCTGTCGAGCAAATACCCCACCGACACCACACCAATGATGTTACCTTGTGCGTCGAATATCGCCGCTTTACCGCGGACGGAATAACCCAAAGAACCGCGAGCTGTAGACACATAGGACTGACCTTCGACCAGAGCTCGTTGGTTGTCGCCCCCTTTCATAGGCTTACCAATTCGCTCATCTACCGGATGAATTAAGCGTACGCCTTGGTTATCCCCAATCACAATAAAGGCCGCACCAATCGCTTTAGTGAGTGCGCGAAAGGACTCTTGATAAGGTTCTGGCTGCTGAGCTTCCACCATCTTAATGACGATTTCAGACTCTGCGAGGAAACGGGCAACACCGAGTGCCTTTTCACCCATTTCGTGTTCTTGATTGCCTTTGAGGTAGGTAAAACCTGCGGCGACGAGCAGAAGTAACTCGATCAAGCCCGAGAGCGTCATAATGACCAGCATGCGCTTTCTAAAGCTGATGGTTCTCCAACTCATGGTACATCCTTACCGTTAACCCACTTCCACGTCACTGTGGTGTTGTTCTAAGTTAACATCGAGTTAACAGCAAGGCTTAGATCAGATGATAAATCTGTGAACACGGCAAACAAAGCGTGACTTTTATGGTGAATTAATAGGCGGCGTGAAACATAAAATTACATCCATTCATCAGGCACAATATTCCTTGCTGATATTCAATGGCATACATAAATTGCCCTTTAAAGCATGATTGCGATCACACCAAATTTAGCGGTTTTTGAGGCACATTGAGACTTTCCATCGTATAATTTTTAGTCAAGAAGCCACAAAGAGCATCTTATAAGAAAGCAGTGAAGCTGGAAGTCTATTATTAGCTCAACATTGAAGTCAGGCAATTTGGAAATAACTTAATAAAAATACAAATACTGACTATATGACAAACACTTAGACACCATCTGAAAACTGGAAAACTATAAACAGAGGTGAATTTATAGTTTAGAAGGAACACCAAACATGGAACGCGATACATTTGGAATTT
>NZ_JAWOUB010000116.1:0-1060 GCF_033339195.1 Vibrio sp. 811 | reverse complement strand
TGCGACCACCGTGTTCACGAACGACCTCAACATGTAAGGTATAGTCACCTTGCACAAGGCGTTCGCCTGCGTCGTTAGTACCATCCCAAACAAATCGATACTGCCCAGCAGGGCGAGTCGCAGACGTCACAGCGTCAATCAGATCGCGATCATAACGACCCACTTTTCGCCACCAGCTGCGCATGTCTTTGAGCCACTCATCCTTACCGACCCAAAGCTGAATGGTTTTAACGGATTGACGTTGTTCATCTTCAACCCACACTGCGACGTAAGGACGGGCGTACATTGAGGTATCGATCTTTGGCAATTCAAATTCAAAGTCGATTTTGGCAGCATCAGGTAAAGGCGCAGCCAAAACTGGCCATGGTGCTAAAACCGCAACTAACGCCGCTTTGCAAAATAGGTTTTGGCGAAGTAACTTGCCTGTATTCAACATAAGCTTTTCTCTACAACTGGCTGTTAAGGCACAGCAACAAAATAAATGACGAGCGACAGCAACGAGCCAAAGCTCATCCACTGCAGTGATGTTCTGAACGTCTTTTTCTTCGGCAATAACAGGCATACACCGGTCAGGACGAAAAACACCATCAGCAGCGCAGTGATGTCGATAAACCACTTCCAAACATCACCACTGTTACGACCTTTATGCAGATCATTCAGCAGTGCGATCGCACCATAATTGGTGGTTCCAATATCGGCGTCGCCAGTGGTCATATCAACGAAAACCGTGGCGTTATAACCCGGCCCTTTGAAATCCAGAGAGAGCTCGCCAAGCACCAATTCACCTTGCTCCACTTCGGTGTAAACGTCCAAAGCAGATGGAGTGCCGCGTAAAGCCACTTCTTGGGTCAAAAAGTCAATCAGTGCAACGCGGTTTGGCTGGAAGCTTTCGCCGTTCAAAAACAAGGTCTGCGGCGGGATGATGATGGTGTGCTGTTGAATGATGGGTTCTTTTCGCTCAAACAGCTCAGGACGATTTAGCGTGATGCCAGTGAGCGCAAAAAACAGCGTCACCAATAAAAGAGCCATCGAAATATAGATATGTAGACGGCGCGCCCAC
>NZ_JAWOUB010000115.1:0-1060 GCF_033339195.1 Vibrio sp. 811 | reverse complement strand
TTCTGCTTGTGCACGACGTTGCTCTTCCATACGCTCAACTTCTTCTTGCTGTTGAACGCGGACACGAGACAGAACAGTAATAACGTCAGTCTTTAGCGCTTCAAGTAAACCTTCAAACAATTCAAACGATTCACGTTTGTACTCTTGTTTCGGGTTCTTTTGTGCGTAGCCACGTAGGTGGATACCTTGACGCAGATGATCCATCGCCGCCAGATGCTCTTTCCAAAGCGTATCGAGTGTTTGAAGCATCACTGATTTTTCGAAGTTACGAAGCACTTGTGCACCCACAACTTCTTCTTTCGCTTTGTATACTTCAACGGCTAGGCTGATAATCTTCTCGCGCAGCGCTTCTTCGTACAGTTTGTCGTCTTCCTCAAGCCATTGCTTGATTGGCGCATCTAGATCGAAATCTGCTTTCAAACGTTCTTGAAGACCTTCCACATCCCACATGTCTTCTAGAGATTGTGGTGGAATGTATTCGTCGATGATCGCTGTGAGCACATCTTCACGGTTTTGTTCAATCATGTCGCTGATATCGTCAACGTTCATGAGCTCATCACGCAGTTCGTAAACCACTTTACGTTGATCGTTCGCCACGTCATCGTATTCAAGAAGCTGTTTACGGATGTCGAAGTTGCGACCTTCCACTTTGCGTTGTGCTTTTTCAATAGAACGAGACAACATCTTAGATTCGATTGCTTCACCTTCTTCCATACCGCTTTGAATCAAGCTTGCCATACGATCTGAAGTGAAGATACGCAGTAGTGAGTCTTCCATCGATAGGTAGAAACGAGATGAACCCGCATCACCTTGACGACCAGAACGGCCACGTAACTGGTTATCGATACGACGAGATTCATGACGCTCAGTACCGATGATGTGCAGACCACCAGCATCTAAAACTTGATCGTGAACTTTTTTCCACTCAGCTTTGATTGCGTCGATTTGCTCTTTCGTTGGATCTTGTAGTGATTCAACTTTTGCTTGCCAGCTACCACCTAGCACGATATCTGTACCACGACCCGCCATGTTTGTTGCGATAGTTACCGCACCTGGCATA
>NZ_JAWOUB010000114.1:0-1062 GCF_033339195.1 Vibrio sp. 811 | reverse complement strand
GACAAAGACATCGGTTTTGAGTTTGATTACCGCAGCTCGACCAAAAAGGTGAGCGTTGCCCAGCAGTAAACGCAACAATCCTTGAAACCCCTACGAAAACGCCCACGAAATACAGTGGGCGTTTTTCTTTCTTCAATTAAGTCGGTGACATTAGCTGGCTTTCTCTGCCACCGCTCGGGGTTGTTTCGCTTCTTCAGTGTTGAACCCACGTAGAATATTGGTCAAGGTGATGGCGGTAAACAGCACTACAACCAACGACAAATGCCACGCTTCACTCAATCCAAGTTGCACCAGCGTCATACTCACCAAGGAAGAGACCACCATTTGACCGCCGCCAGACATGGCTGCCGCCGCGCCCGCTTGCTCTTTGTATGGTTGCATCACAAGTGCTTGTGCACAAGGCAACGCAATGCCATTGCCAAGAATCATCAACAATTGTCCAATCATCAAATACAAGGGTTCTACCGGGCAGAAAAACAACCACAGCGCCGCACTGATATGCAAAACAGGCGTGCAAAGCAGCATTTTCTTATTTCCGAGGACGGGGCGTGTGCGGTTACAAGTGGTTGTGCCGCCGAGCATACCTAACGCGGGGATCAGTGCCCACATGGCGTATTCGTCCGATGTCATCCCGATTTGGTCTTGCATGATAAAAGGCATCACGGAGACGGTCGTGATCATCAAGCTGAAGTTGAGCCAACTGATGCTCGCAAAGCTCATAAAATATCGAGACGAGAGCAAATCACGATACTGCACCAACATTTTGGCTGGAGAGGGGATTGCAGAGCGTCGTGTGATGGTCTCTTTGAATCGAAACGCAATGATGATCCAAGCTAGCGACACGTAACCCAACAATGAAATGAACACCATACTCCAGCCAAAGTGGAAGTTAATGAACCCACCAATCACAGGAGCAATCAACGGCGTGATGGACGCTGCCATAGCAATGTAAGACATCGCGACGGGAAGCTCATTCCCACTAAACTGGTCGCGAGTGGAAGCCCGAGCCAACACCGCGCAGCAACCCGTCCCCAAGCCTTGCAAAAAGCGGCCTAATACCAT
>NZ_JAWOUB010000113.1:0-1062 GCF_033339195.1 Vibrio sp. 811 | reverse complement strand
CCCCTCCCAAAATGCTCGCAATACCGCGCACGTAATAAAAAAGGGCTCGTATAGAGCCCCATGATTAAGTTCGGTGTGGAAGTGCCAAGGTTTGGTTTCCTACATGTTCCGCTTCCTCGGTCTACGCAGACTGCGCTAGCTTCGACGCTGTGGCGAGCGGTCTAGATATGGACAGGCATGTTTTGCTGCAATATGTCTGACGGCTTTTCTCTTTGGCCGCACGTGAAGATCCTTTCTGTTTCTTCCCAAGTCACTCGATATACGCAGTCGCTCAACACCTCGAACTGATACCCAATCTTTACCAAGTCCAGATGATCGAAACTGAATAGCTTGTCGCGACCATCGTACACATCGATGTATATCTTGTAGAACGTCAGGTCACGGTCGAGTTCGGCAGCATACTTCAGCCGTTTGGAGTAGGCGATTTGCTTTGCGTATCCGGTGATATAGAAGTCGTAATCTTCCAAAGGCCCGAACCCTGATGCTTTCTTTTTCTTCCTCGCTTTGGTTTCTGCCGTATCTACCGTTGGCGTTCCGTCAGGCAGCTGCGCTTGTACTGGTTGTGGTGGTTTAACGGGGTCGGGCGGTTGCTCTGACTCTGGCCACCAAGCCCAGATATTGAAAACCAATCCAAGCGATAACAGCACCACCGTTCCGACGACAGGCCAACGCTTCCAGAACGGGCGAATGTCTTTTGCTTCGGCTTCCTGCACTTGCTTGTTGGATTGCGAATGACTCTTATAGAACGGGAAGTATTCCGACTTATAAAATCGGGTAGAGGTGTTCACCACTTCACCGGCACAACCATCTTGCACTTTCTTGGTGTAAGAACTGGTTGAGCCCATGGCTGTGTTCTTTGTGCATCGGTAGGTCACTTCAATCATGTCCTTAATGTCTCGATGCACTTTGCGGATGTTCTGCGTAAGCAAAATGATATCAACACCGTAGTGACGGTGTATTGAGTACCATTCTAGAATCGGCGCGGCCAAGCCTCGACTTGGCAAGCTCATGTGCGCCTCATCGACCACATAAAGTGGCCCTTGTCCTTTTTCATTACGCCAT
>NZ_JAWOUB010000112.1:0-1071 GCF_033339195.1 Vibrio sp. 811 | reverse complement strand
TGGATTCAGGTCAAGAGGGCGTGATTGCCGTTTACGATTTAGGTGGCGGTACGTTCGATATCTCTATCCTACGTTTGTCGAAAGGCGTATTTGAAGTATTAGCAACAGGCGGCGACTCTGCACTTGGCGGTGATGACTTTGACCACCTATTAGCGGATTACCTAATGGAGCAAGCTGGCCTAGAAGCGCCGCTTTCTGCTGAGAAAAACCGTGCATTACTGAACATTGCAACGGCGACCAAAATTGCTTTCTCTGAGCAAGACAGCGTAGAAGTTGACGTGTTTGGCTGGAAAGGCACTGTAACACGCGAGCAGTTCGAAGACCTGATTCGCCCACTCGTGAAGAAAACTCTGATGTCTTGTCGTCGTGCACTGAAAGATGCTGACGTAGAAGCGGAGGAAGTACTTGAAGTGGTGATGGTTGGTGGCTCAACTCGTACCTTGCTTGTCCGTGAAATGGTAGGTGAATTCTTTGGTCGCACACCACTCACTAGCATCAACCCTGATGAAGTGGTGGCTATTGGTGCGGGTATCCAAGCAGATATTCTTGCTGGTAACAAGCCTGACTCTGAAATGCTGCTGCTTGACGTGATTCCATTATCATTAGGTATTGAAACCATGGGTGGGTTGGTTGAGAAAATCATTCCGCGCAACACCACGATTCCTGTTGCTCGCGCGCAAGAGTTTACCACCTTCAAAGATGGTCAAACGGCGATGAGCGTGCACGTTGTGCAAGGTGAGCGCGAGATGGTGGATGATTGTCGTTCACTTGCGCGTTTCTCACTAAAAGGTATTCCTCCTATGGCGGCAGGTGCTGCGCACATCCGAGTGACGTACCAAGTTGATGCTGACGGTTTACTATCTGTGACTGCAATGGAAAAGAGCACTGGTGTTCAGTCCGAAATTCAAGTGAAACCTTCTTACGGTTTAAGCGATAACGAAGTTGCGAACATGCTGCGTGATTCGATGACTCACGCCAAAGAAGACATGCAAGCTCGTGCGTTAGCTGAACAACGCGTTGAAGCCGACCGGGTGATTGAAGGTTTGATCGCTGCAATGCAAGCTGATGGTG
>NZ_JAWOUB010000111.1:0-1074 GCF_033339195.1 Vibrio sp. 811 | reverse complement strand
AGGAGCCGAATGTGAATTATATCACGATATTATTCGTTAATGGTTAGTTTCTTTACATCGCCGTTGCGAGTTGTAATGACATAACCATCAGACAATAGAGTCGGACCAACCGCAAAACCACTGTCATCAACGAATTGTTGAGCTACGAACTCACCCGTCGAACGATCTAACCAGTGCAGGTAACCTAGGGTATCACCTAAAACTAAATAGTTACCGACGATAACTGGCGCAGTTAACTGACGGTGTTCTAATAGGCTATTTTCCCACAGTTCAGTACCGCTTCGAGCATCAACCGCGACCACGTGATCTTTTTCGGTGATCACAAAGATACGACTGCCATCCGTTGCGATATCGTTCGCTGACGAATAATTACGCTTCCAGATTGGGTTAGCCGAACGCAAATCAATAGCGATCAACTGACCATTGTATCCAATGGTGAAAAGAGTTCCGCCCAGTACAATAGGAGAAGAGTCAACGTCAACCAGACGGTCAATTTCCGTAGCGCCTTTCGGTGTGCCTACTGGTTGTTGCCAAATAAGCTGACCACGCTCCACAATCGCTGCGGCTAGTCGACCATTTGCCGTACCCCAGAAAACACCACCACCAATCGCAGTTGGAGTGCTGTCTCCGCGTAGTGTCAGGTTTGGAACTTCAGTACTTAGTGCCCAGCGCTGCTCACCAGTGCTTTCATCCAAAGCAATCAACATACCACGGCTGGTATTTACGATGATCAAGCCTGAATCCGCAACGGGTTTCGCCAGAACTTCACCACCGACTTTAATGCGCCAAATGATTTCACCAGTTTCTTGGCTTAGTGCAATCACTTCACCATTTTCAGAACCGATGTAAAGATGTTCGTACGCCGCAGTAATACCGCCAGACAGACGAGCAATCACGTCTTCTTCCAGATCGGTTTGCCATAATTGCTTACCATTTTCTGGATCAAGCGCTTTCACCAAACCATCACGGCTCGCGACAAACAACATGTCGTTTGCGTAGACAGGAGAAAGCTTTGAGAAGTAATGACCAACACCATCACCAATCGATGTGCTCCATTCACTCTTGGTCGTAAAC